>NZ_CP067225.1:1560000-1920000 GCF_016617715.1 Paracoccus sp. MC1862
GACATCCCCCATCTTTCGGCCGAGATCCCGGCCGAGCCATTGGCGGCCGGTCTGGGCGCGCTGCGGCCTGTCAGGCTGGACGCCCGGCCCGACGCACAGCCCCATCCCGACCTGATCGCCGGGCACCGCATCCTCTTCGTCATGGCCGCGCCCGAGGAATACGGCCCTGCCCTGCGCCGGCGGATCAAGCCCCTGCTGACCGGCATCGGCCCGGTCGAGGCTGCCTTGGTCGTCTCGGTGGCGCTGGCGCGACTGGCGGCGAAGGACGAGCTTCCCGAGGCGGTCGTCTGCCTTGGCAGCGCAGGCTCGCGGCATCTGGAGCAGGCAGGCGTCTATCAGGCGAGTTCGGTGTCCTATCGCGACATGGACGTGTCGGCCCTTGGCTTTCCGGCCGGCATCACGCCGGGCCTGGATCTGCCGGCCGAGGTGCCGCTCCCCTTCCGCATTCCCGGCATCCCCGAGGCGCGGCTGTCATCCGGCGCGGCGATCGTGTCGGGCGCGGGCTACGATCCCATCGGCGCCGACATGGTGGACATGGAAAGCTTTGCCGTCTGCCGGGCCTGCCTCGCCTTCGGCCTGCCGATGATCGGGTTGCGCGGGATCTCGGACGGGGCCGCGCCGCTTGGCGGCTACATGGACTGGACACGCTACCTGACCGAGATCGACGGGCGGCTGGCGCAGGCGGTGGACAAGTTGGCCGCGTCAGTCGATGCGATCCTGCAGCCGGGCGCTTGACCTTGCGTGCCGCTTCGATCTTCCTCGCAGCGGCTCGACAGGAAAGGACAGCCCGATGACCCGCGACGAACTTGACCGGATCGCTTTCGACCAACCCGCTTTCGCGGAACTGCTGGGTTTTCGGCTGATCTCGGCGGAACCCGATGAAGTGGTGGCTGAACTGTCCGTGACCGAGGATCTGGCGAACCGCAACGGCGTCATGCATGGCGGGGCGCTGATGGCGATGGCCGACAATGTCGGCGGCACAGCGACGATGATCAACCTGCCCGAGGGCAAGACCACCACGACGCTGGAAAGCAAGACGAACTTCCTGCGCGCGATCCGCATTGGCGACACGGCGCGGGCGCGCTGCGTGCCCCTGCACAAGGGACGCACGACGATGGTCTGGCAGACCACCATCACACGCGGGGATGGCAAGCCCGCCGCCATCGTCACCCAGACCCAGATCGTGATCGAGTGGCGCGACTGACGGCGGGCGGCCCTCAGCGGGTCTGGCCGCTGACCGGATCGACCTTGATCTCGACCTCCCGCCCGCCGGTGGTCCTGTATTCGACCTCCCAGTAGCCGTCGTCGTCCCATGACACGTCCTCGATGAAGGCGAGGTCGGCCACGTTCGCCTCGACCGTGGCGACGATGCGCGACAGCGGCTGCGCGTCGGCGGGCGGCGGCGTGTCGGCCAGGGCGGGCAGGGCCAGGGCGCCCAGCGCAAGGGCGGCAAGTCCGGTGCGGATCATGTTTTTTCCTTTCCTTCTGGATGCCCGCCCAACGCCCCGGCCCTGCCGGCGTTCCCTCGTGGCGGCCATGTCCGCCTGGACCCTTGCAAGCGGCCCGGCAGCCTCCTAGATTGATCCCGTCCGGGTTCGCCCGGACTATGGACATAAACGCGCAGGTAATAAGCGGATCGGACCCGGGGGCGGTACCCGGCGGCTCCACCAGATCATCCCTCGTTGGGGGCGAATGGGGCCGAAACAGGATCGACGAACGTCTAAAGCTGTTTGCTTTGTCTCGGTGAGCTACCACCGTCATCGGTGCAAAAAGTACAGTTGCCAACGACAACCGTGCTCCGGTGGCTCTGGCTGCGTAAGCAGTTCGAGTTATCGAAACCTAAGTCCTTGCGCTTAGCCGCGTAAGGCGGGGTTCGCAGGCACCTGGCAACAGAAGCCTGCACTTTCCCCGTTCCATTGTCGTGCCGCTTGCCGCACACTGGCTTTCCGCCGGGGTCTGTGGCACCTCTGCCGGACCACGGGTCCCGGTCAGGCTTGACGATGAACGACATGCACGAATCCGCCGACGAACTGATCGCCCGCATGGGGGCGCTTGCCCGCGAGGCCGCGGCCGTGCTGGCGCAGGCCCCCTCCGGGCAGAAGCGGGACGCCCTGCTTGCTGCAGCAGCGGCGATCCGCGAGGCCGATGCCGGGATCATGGAGGCGAACGCCCGCGACCTGTCCCATGCCGCCGAAAAGAACCTGCCGCCCGCGATGGTGGACCGGCTGCGGCTGGACCCTGCCCGCATCGCGGCCATCGCAGAAGGGGTCGCGGCAGTCGCCCGGCAGCCCGATCCGGTCGGCCGGGTGCTGGCCGAATGGGACAGGCCAAGCGGGCTGCATATCCAACGGGTGGCCACCCCCATCGGGGTGCTGGGCGTGATCTACGAAAGCCGCCCGAACGTGACCGCCGATGCCGGCGCCCTGGCGCTGAAATCGGGCAATGCGGTCATCCTGCGGGGCGGGACCGACAGCATCCATTCCTCGGCCGCGATCCACCGCGCCATGGTGCAGGGGCTGCGCGCCGCCGGGCTGCCCGAGAATGCGATCCAGATCGTGCCGATGCGCGACCGCGCCGCCGTGACCGCCATGCTGCGGGCGCAGGGGCTGATCGACGTCATCATCCCGCGCGGCGGCAAGGGGCTGGTCGGGCTGGTCCAGTCCGAGGCGCGGGTGCCCGTCTTCGCCCATCTGGAAGGCATCTGCCACATCTATGCCGACGGCGCCGCCGACGCGGCCAAGGCCCGCCGCGTTGTGCTGAACGCCAAGACCCGGCGCACCGGCATCTGCGGGGCGGCCGAATGCCTGCTGATCGACCGCGCCTTCCGCGACAGGCATGGCGACGTGCTGCTCCGCGACCTTCTGGACGCGGGCGTCGAGGTGCGGGCCGATGGCGAGCTGGCCGACCTCCCCGGCACCCTGCCCGCCCGCCCCGAGGATTTCGGGCGCGAGTTCCTGGACAGCATCATCGCCGTGCGGCTGGTGGACGGGGTGGACGAGGCGATCGACCATATCCGCCGTCATGGCTCGGGCCATACCGAGGCGATCCTGACGGAAGACGACGCCACGGCGGACCGCTTCTTCCGCGGGCTCGATTCCGCCATCCTGATGCGGAACGCCTCGACCCAGTTCGCGGACGGGGGCGAGTTCGGGATGGGCGCCGAGATCGGCATCGCCACCGGCAAGCTGCACGCCCGCGGCCCCGTGGGGGCCGAGCAACTGACCAGCTTCAAGTATCTCGTGACCGGAGACGGGACGATCCGGGGCTGAACGGGCTCAGAAGCCGAGCGCCGCGCCTTCTGCATCCAGCGACCAGGCGATCGGGCGGCCGTGTTCGGCGGCCAGGGTTCCCAACATGGCGAAATGCACTTCGGAGGGCGCGGGCGCCGGATGCGGACCCTTGGCCGGTTCCAGCGACTGCCACAGCCCCGGTTCCGCCCGCATGCGCGAGGCCTGCCCCCGCATGCGCCATCCTGCGCCTTCGCGTATGACGGTCACGTTTCCGCCCCAGGGCATCGCCGTATCCATGCACATCAGCGACAGAAGCAGCATCCGCGCCTCGATCCGCGAGGTGTCGCCCCCCGCCTCGACGGCGATGGTCAGGCGCGCACCCCGGGCGTAATCATGGGCAAGCTGGGCAATTTCCATCACGGCCACGCGATGGTCGGGGGGGGCGTGACCGAAGGCCATCCGGTAAAGCCGCACCCGCGCCCGGGCGGCGCGCACGCTTTCGCCGATCAGCGTCAGTTCGGGAGAATTGGCGATGCCGGAATGTTCGCCCGACATTTCCAGCAACTCGACACCATTACCGATGGCGCCAAGCGGCGACACGAGATCATGGCACAAGCGGGCCGCGACAAGGCCGGCCAGTTCTGCGCCCGTTGCAGGGCCGGTTTGCCTCAACGGGATTGTGACGTAGGTCATCGTCCGGTAGCCTTGAGGCCCAAACCTCGCGAAAGGGCGCGGATGACTGTCGAGATCCTCGAACCCGGCATGCTGGTCAGGAACCGTGCCGCACCGGAATGGGGCGTGGGACAGGTGCAGTCGCGGATCGGCGGCAAGGTGACGATAAACTTCCCTGAAATGGGCAAGCTCGTGCTGGATGGGCGCCAAATCGAACTGGAATTGGTCAATCACGTCTCCTGACAATGTATTCAAGATTGCGCTCATGAAGTCGTTACAACTGCTCATTGAGTCAAGCGGATTTCCGCCGCTCGTGTGCCCTGTATTGTTCAGGCAACATTCCTGTCCTTTCACTGTGTCGGAAAAGCCACGATGAAGACTGATCCTGGCTGGCTGGCCGTGCGCCTTGGTGGGGACGACAGTGATCTGCGGGCGGCCCAGCGGTTGCGGTATCGCGTCTTCGTGCAAGAGCTTGGCGGCGACGGGCCGATGGTCGATCACGAGGCGGGGCTGGAACGGGACGAGTTCGATGCCATGGTCGATCACCTGATGCTGGTTGACACCCGGCGCGATCCTGCGGCGGGCGATCACGTCATCGGCGCCTACCGCCTGCTTCGCAGCGACGTGGCCGAGCGGTTCGGCCGCTATTATTCCGAAAGCGAATATGACCTGTCGCCGCTGAAGGCGTCCGGCCGGCGGCTGGTGGAACTCGGCCGGTCCTGCGTGGACCCGGCGTTCCGCGGCGGCTCGGGAATGTTCCTGCTGTGGAATGCGCTGGCGGATTATGTCCTGGACAACCGGATCGACATCCTGTTCGGCGTCGCGAGCTTTCACGGCACCGATGTCGCGCCGCTGGCGCAGGCGCTGTCATGGCTGCATCACAGGCACCTTGCCCCCCCCGAATTGCGCCCCGTGGCACGCCCGCCGCATTTCCAGCGCATGGACCTGGTGGCGCCGGAAAGCCTGAACCGCCAGGCGGCGATTGCAGCCATGCCCGCCCTGATCAAGGCCTATCTGCGACTGGGCGGGGTCGTCGGCGAGGGCGCATGGCTCGACCACGATTTCAACACGACGGACGTGTTCCTGTTGATGGATACCGCCGCAATGTCCGACCGGCACCGGCGCTATTACCAGGACCGCTGGCAGGGCGCATGACCAGCCCGCGCGATGCCGAGGACAGGCCCACGCGCCGCGCCGGCACATGGCGCGGCAAGCCGCCGCTTGCGGCCCCGCGCCCCTCACCGCTGGGCTGGGTGCTTGTTCTTCTGCGGGGCAGCGCGGTGCTGTCGGTCCTGCTGGCCGGCGTGCTGCTGATCCTGCCGCTGCGGGCGGCGGAATGCCTTGCCGCCGGTCGCCGTCGGCCTGTGACGGGCCCCTGGGTGCAGGGTGTCTGCCGGCTGTGCCTGTGGTGCTTGGGGTTCAGGTGGCGCAGGCTCGGGCAGCCGATGAAGGGTCCGGGCGCAATAGTCGCGAACCACTCAAGCTGGCTCGACATCTTCGCGCTGAACGCGGCGGCCCCGGTGTTCTTCGTCAGCAAGGCCGAGGTCGCGGGCTGGCCCGGCATCAACATCCTGACCCGCGTGACGGATACGCATTTCGTCACCCGCGACCCCCGCCTTGCCCGCGCGCAGGCGGCCGAGTTCACGGAACGCACCGCGCTGGGGCACCGGCTGCTGTTCTTTCCCGAAGGCACCAGCACCGACGGCCGGCGGGTTCTTCCGTTCAAGCCGACGCTGTTCCAAGCCTTTTTCGATCCCGCCCTGCCGAATGGGCTGGCGATCCAGCCGGTGAGCGTGCGCTACGAGGCGCCCCCCGGACGCGATCCGCGCTTTTACGGGTGGTGGGGCGACATGGACCTGGCCCCGCATCTCCTGGCCGTGCTGGCAGAGCCGAGGCAGGGCCGGATCACCGTGACCCTGCATCCCCCCGTCCCGGTCGCGGGCCGCGACCGCAAGTCCCTGGCTGCCGAGGCCGAGCAGGCCGTCCGCACCGGCTTCGGCGCCTGAGTAGCGCACCCCGCCCGTGGCGCGTCCTTCCATTCCCCAGGAAAGAGAACACCATCAAACCGGGGGACCGGACGGCTAGAGCGGCCAGATCAGCGGGATCGTCAGGCAGGCCACGATCCCCGTCACGATGTCCAGCGGGATGCCCAGCCGCATGAAGTCGGTGAACTTGTAGCCGCCCGGCCCGTAGACCATCATGTGCGTCTGATAGCCGATGGGCGTCGCGAAGGCGACCGAGGCCGAGAACATGACCGCCACCACGAAGGCGCGGGGGTCGTGGCCAAGCTGCAGGGCAAGCTCGATGGCGATGGGGGTCAGGATCACGGCCACGGCGTTGTTCGACAGGATCTCGGTCATGACGAGGCCGAGGAAATAGACCGCGATCAGCGTACAGAAGGGGCTGAGACCCGACAGCATCGGCGCCACCGCATCCACGATCAGGTTGACCGCACCGGTCGCGTCCAGCGCCTCGCCGATCACCAGCATGGCGAAGATCAGGGCCAGCAGCCGCGCCTCGACGAAGCCGAAGGCCTCGTCGGCATCGACGCAGCGGGTGATCAGGATGATGGCCGAGGCGAGGAACGCCAGCCCCATGATCGGCGCCACGTCCAGCGCGGCCAGCAGCACCACGCCCAGAAGGGCGGCGGTGGCGATGGGCGCATGGCGGCGGCGGAAGGGCTTGGTGGTCGGATGCGACACGTCCACGAGATCCATGTCGGCGGCAAGCCGGGCGATGTCCTCGGGCGCGCCTTCCAGCAGCAGCGTGTCGCCGACCCGGATCTCCAGATCGTCAAGCTGCCGGCCGATGTTCTGGTTCCGCCGGTGCGCGGCGATGGGATAGATGCCATAGCGGCGGCGCAGCCGCAGATCGCCCAGCCGCCGCCCGATCATCCGCGCGCCGGGCGAGATCAGCACCTCGACCGTTTCGGTCTGCACCGAGGACAGCTTGTCCAGCGCGCGCAGGTCCTTGTCCTGCTGCATTTCCAGCAGGTCGGCCATTCCCGAGCGCAGCACCACCCTGTCGCCCGCCTCAAGCACGACCTCGCCCATCTGGCGACGGAGCGAGGCGTCCCCCCGCAGCACGTCGATGACCCGCACATCCTCGCGCTTGAAGGTCTTCACCTCGGCGATGTTCATGCCGACGAGATTGCTGTCCTGGGGGATGGCGATCTCGGTGAAATACTTCATCTGCGTCCTGTCGGTCAGGAAGGACGACATCGAGCCGCGCTCGGGCAGCAGGCGCCAGCCGACCAGCCCGATGAAGGCGGCCCCCGCCGCCGTGACGGCAAGACCGACGGGGGCGATGTCGAAGATGCCGAAGGGCTCCATCCCGCGCGCGCGGACGACGCCGTCCACCAGCAGGTTCGTCGAGGTCCCGATCAGCGTGATCATGCCGCCCATCACGGTGAAGTAGCTCAACGGCATCAGCAGCTTGGACGCGGAAATGCCGGCCTTGCGGGCGACCTGGATGACGATGGGGATCATCACCGCCACGACCGGCGTGTTGTTCATGATCGCCGAAGCCACGCAGACAAAGGCGAACATCCCCGCGATGGTCATCAGCGGGTGGGTGTCGGCGCGGGCCGATACCAGCCGGCTCAACCGGTCCAGTGCGCCGGTCCGCAGCAGCCCGCCCATGATGATGAACATGAAGGCGATGGTCCAGGGCGCGCTGTTCGACAGGACGCCGACCGAGTCCTCGTAGGGCGCCAGCCCCAACACCAGCATCAGCGCGGCCACCCCCACGGCGATCACCTCGGGCGGGTGGCGTTCGCGCACGAACAGCACGAACATCCCGGCGATGATGACAAGGGTGACGATGGCGGCGGTGCTGCCGGTCAGTTCGATTCCGAACATGCGGGGAACCTCGTTTCTGGGTATGCCGGTCGGCTGCCGGGGCGAGGGGTGCCCGATTTGCGCAGCAAGCGCAAGGAAAGCCCGGGCTGCGCCGTCAGGCGGGGGCCTGCATCAGCCGCCCGCCGTCGCGTACGGGCTCGACCGCCGTGGCAAGCCCGCTGCGGTCGTCGGTGACGACAAGGACGCCCGACAGCGTTGCCTCGCCCTCGGCGGGGCTGAAGCGTTCGCGCCCCATGCCGGTCAGGAAGCGGCGCATCGGCTCGGCCTTGTCCATGCCGATGACGCTGTCATAGTCGCCGCACATGCCCGCATCGGACTGATAGGCGGTGCCGCGCGGCAGAACCTGGGTGTCGGCGGTCGGCACATGGGTGTGGGTGCCGACCACGAGGCTGGCGCGGCCGTCGCAGTAATGCCCCATCGCCATCTTCTCGCTGGTGGCCTCGGCATGGAAATCCACCACCGCCGCCTGCACCAGCCCGCCCGGGGGATGCGCCCGCAGCACTCGGTCCACGGCGCTGAAGGGATCGTCGAAGGGACGCTTCATGAACACCTGCCCCAGCGCCTGCAGGACCAGCACCTTGCGCCCGCGGGCGTCCTCGAAGACCCGGTGGCCGCGGCCAGGCGCCTCGCGCGCATAGTTCAGGGGCCGCAGGACGCGCGGCTCATCCTCGACAAAGGACAGCATGTCCTTCTGGTCGAAGGCATGGTCGCCCAGCGTGATGCAATCGGCGCCCGCGTCCAGGATCAGCCGCGCGTGCGGCGCGGTCAGGCCCATGCCGCCGCTGGCATTCTCGCCGTTGACGATGGTGAAGTCGGCCTTCAGCCGCGCCTTCAGCCCGGCAAGCCGCTCGGTGATCGCCCGCCGCCCGGCCCGGCCCATCACGTCGCCCAGAAAAAGGATTCGCATGGGGCAGGGTTACGCTGCAGGCGGGAACGCATCAAGCGCCGCTTTCCGCTTCGCAGGAAATCCATGCGGCCTGCATGCAGCCAGTGGAAGCTGCCGCGCGGCGGGGCTATCGACATCGGCATGAGCCCCCATGATTCCCCCCGCGGTCTGGCCTTCGGCATCGGCGCCTACCTGATCTGGGGCGTGATCCCCCTGTATCTGCACGGCCTTGCCCATGTGTCGCCGGCCGAGGTGATCGCGCACCGGGTCCTGTGGTCGCTGCCCATCGCGCTGGTCGTGCTGGGGCACCATGGGCAGTTCGGGACTGTCATCGCCACCCTGCGCCAGCCGCGCCTGGTCGCAATGGCAGCCGTGACGGCGGCGCTGATCTCGCTCAACTGGCTGGTCTATGTCTGGGCGATCGCGAACGGCCAGACGATTGAGGCGGCGCTGGGCTATTACATCAACCCCCTGTTCAACGTGCTGCTGGGTTGGACGCTGCTGGGTGAGCGGCTGACGCGGCCGCAACTGGCCGCGATCTCGCTGGCGGCGCTGGCCGTGGCGCTGCTGACGATCGCGGCAGGCGGGCTGCCTGTGGTCGCGCTGTCGCTGACGCTGAGCTGGGGCATCTACGCTTATTGCAAGCGCCGCCTGCCCCTGCCCCCGAACGAGGGCTTCACGGTCGAGGTGCTGCTGCTGTTTCCCTTTGCCGCAGCCTATGTGCTGTGGCTGGCCTTCACGGGGCAGAATCACTTCGGCACCAACGCCCATGACACGCTGCTGCTGGCCGGGACCGGGCTGATCACCGCCGTGCCGCTGATGCTTTATGCCAATGGCGCCAAGCTGCTGCGGCTGTCCACGATGGGCGTGCTGCAGTATCTCGCGCCGACAATGGTGTTCCTGACCGCCGTCCTGGTCTTCCGCGAACCCTTTGAAGGGGTGCGGCTGATCGCCTTTCCGCTGATCTGGGTCGCGCTGGTGCTTTACACCGCGACGCTGATCCCGCGCCGCGCCTGAGGATCACCCACGACGGTCGCGCAGGCCCGCCCGCAGCCGGGGCCTGATCCGCGCGGCGTCGAACAGCGCGCTGACCGCCGCCTCGGCGACAAGGCCCACGACGGCGCCCGCCACCACATCCGCAAGATGGTGCTTGGCGCGGGGCACCTGCACCAATCCGACGATGCCCGCCGCCGCCAGCATCGGCCCGCCCGCATTCGGGGCGACCCGGCCGATGGCGCGGGCCGCCGCCACTGCATCCGCCGTATGCCCCGAGGGGAAGGAATTGTAATCCGGCTCATCGGGGCCGTTCACGCCGGTCTCGTAATGGCCTTCCTCCAGCAGCTTGTAGGGGCGGGTCCGCACCACGGCGGACTTGATCCGCGACTTGATCTGCGTCGCCACCCACAGCGAGGCCAACGCCCGCAGCCCGCCCTCGGCCAGCCGCGAGCGTCCGCTGACAAGCCCCGCAACCGTCGCCACGGCCGCGAGGGTGAAGGCAGGGGGCTGGTCGGCGATCTCGCTGAGGAAACCCGCCGCCTCGACGGCGGCGTGGTCGCGGAACTGCCCTGCCTCGACGGACAGGGCAACGTCTGCTTCATGCAGGGTGTCGATGATGCTGTCGCTCATGGCGGACGAACACCCGACAAGGCCGAGTGGTTGCCGCCGGCCGAGGAAATCGCGCGCTCACTCCACCGTCACGGACTTCGCGAGGTTGCGCGGCTGGTCCACGTCCGTGCCCTTGGCGACCGCCGTGTGATAGGCGAGGAACTGCATCGGCACCGCGTAGACGATGGGCGCAAAGACCCCTGCGCCTGCAGGCATGGTCAGCGTGGCCCGGGCGCCCTCGCCCCCCGCCTCGATCCCCTCGGCGTCCGACACCAGCAGCACTTGGCCATGCCGCGCCATGACCTCCTGCATGTTCGAGACGGTTTTCTCGAACAGGGAGTCGCTGGGCGCGATCACGACAACCGGCACGTTGCGGTCGATCAGCGCGATCGGCCCGTGCTTGAGTTCACCCGAGGCGTAACCTTCCGCGTGGATGTAGCTGATTTCCTTCAGCTTCAGCGCACCTTCCAGCGCGATCGGGAACAGCGCCCCACGGCCCAGAAACAGCACGTCCTGCGCCTCGGAAAGCCAATCGGCCAAGCGGCGGCAGTCGTCACTGGCACCCACCGCCTGTGCGACCAAGGCGGGAACGGAGAGCAGGTCGTCCAGATGCGCCGACAGGTCCTGCGGCGACAGCACCCCCCGGTCGGATGCCGCCTTGAGCGCCAGCACCGCAAGCACCGCCAACTGGCAGGTGAAGGCCTTGGTCGAGGCCACGCCCACCTCGACCCCGGCAAGGATCGGCAGCGCGATGTCGGCGTCCCGCGCGATGGCCGAGGTGCCGACGTTCACCACCCCCAGCGTCTTCGCAACCTTGCCCTTGCAGTAGTGCAACGCCGCCAGAGTGTCCGCCGTCTCGCCCGACTGGCTGACGAAGACCGCCCAGCTTTGCGGCGACAGCGGCGGCTCGCGATAGCGGAACTCGGAGGCGACATCCACGTCGCAGGGCAGGCCCGCGATCCGCTCGAACCAGTATTTCGCCACATAGGCCGCGTAATAGGCCGTGCCGCAGCCAACCAGCGTCAGCCGGTCCACCTGTGCGAAATCAAGGCTGTCGGGCAGCACGATCCGCCCGTCCTTGACGTAATGGCCCAGCGCATCGCCCAGCACCACCGGCTGCTGGGCGATCTCCTTCGCCATGAAATGGCGGTAGCCGCCCTTGTCTATGGCGGTGGCCCCCACGTCGATGCGGGCGGTGTCGCGGCTGGTCTGCCGGTTCTCGCGGTCGAAGATCGCCGCACCTGCGCGGGTGATGACGACATGATCGCCGTCTTCCAGATAGGTGATCCGGTCGGTGAAGGGCGCCAGCGCAATGGCGTCCGAGCCGAGGAACATTTCCCCATCCCCATGCCCCAGCGCCAGCGGGCTGCCCTTGCGGGCGCCGATCATCAGGTCGGCCTCGCCCTCGAACAGGAAGGCCAGCGCGAAGGCGCCCTGCAGGCGGGCCAGCGTGGCGCGGACGGCCTCGACTGGCGTCATCCCCTGCGCCATGTGGTGGCCTGTCAGCAGCGCGACCGTCTCGGTGTCGGTGTCGGTCTGCGCGGCGATGCCATGGGCGGCGAGGTCGGCGCGCAGCTCGCGGAAGTTCTCGATGATGCCGTTATGGACGACGGCGATGGGACCGTGCTTGTGCGGGTGGGCGTTTCCTTCCGTCGCGGCGCCATGGGTGGCCCAGCGGGTATGGCCGATGCCGGCATGGCCTTCCAGCGGGTCCAGCACCAGCAGGTCCGACAGGTTCACCAGCTTGCCCACGGCGCGGCGATGGTCCAGCCGCCCCTCGCCGTCCACGGTCGCCACGCCCGCGCTGTCATAGCCGCGGTATTCCAGCCGGCGCAGCGCCTCGACCAGTTGCGGCGCCACCTGGTTCCTGCCGAGTATCCCGATGATCCCGCACATTATGCTTTCCCCTTCGCTGCCCGAAGCGCCTGCATGATCCTTGCGGCAAGTCCCGGCTTCGTCACCTGCCGGGCGCGTCCCAAGGCCAAGGCGTCGTCCGGCACGTCGGCCGTGATGACCGATCCCGAGCCGGTCATTGCCCGCGCGCCCACCCGCACCGGCGCGACCAGCATCGTGTCCGAGCCGATGAAGGCATCCGCCCCGATCACCGTGCGGTGCTTGCCGACGCCGTCGTAATTGCAGGTCACGGTGCCCGCCCCGATGTTGGTGCGCTCGCCGATCTCGGCATCGCCCAGATAGGTCAGGTGGCCGACCTTGACGCCCTCGGCCAGAACCGAGTTCTTCACTTCGACGAAGTTGCCGACATGGACATCGCCCCCCAGTTCCGCGCCGGGGCGCAGGCGGGCGAAGGGACCAACGGTGGCACCCGCCGAGACATGGCAGCCCTCAAGGTGGCAGAAGGGCAGGATCTCGGCACCGCTTTCGACGGTGACGCCGGGGCCAAAGACGACGTTCTGGCCGATGACCGCGTCGCGGCCGATGACGGTATCAGGCGCGAACCAGACCGTCGCCGGGTCGGCCATGGTGACGCCATTCTCAAGGGCCTCGGCGCGGAGGCGGGACTGAAAGGCGGCCTCGGCTGCGGCGAGTTCGGCGCGAGTGTTGATACCCAGCGTTTCGGCCTCGTCACAGGTCACGACCGCAGCATCGCGTCCCTCGGCGCGGGCGAGGCCCACAACGTCAGTCAGGTAATATTCGCCCGCCGCGTTGTCGTTCCCCAGCCGCCCGACAAGATCGCGCAGCAGGTCCGCCTCCACCGCCATCACGCCCGAGTTGCACAGCCGGATCGCCCGCGTCGCCTCGTCGGCCTCCTTGAACTCCACGATGCGATCGAGGCTGTCACCTTTTGTGACCAGTCGGCCATAGCGGCCCGGATCAGCGGCCTCAAAGCCAAGAACGACCACATCCGCCGGGTGGCTGACCAGAGCGGCCAGTGTTTCCTCGCCAATGAAGGGGGTGTCGCCGTAAAGGACGACCACCTTGCCGTCGAAGCCCTCCAGCAGCGGCAGGGCCTGCGCCACGGCATGGCCGGTGCCGAGCTGTTCGGGCTGGATCGCGATCCGCGCCTCGGGGTTCAGCCTGCCCACAGCTTTCGTCACCGCCTCGGCCCCATGGCCCGCCACGACGATCACCCGCTCGGGGTCGAGGCTGCGGCCGGCGGCCAGCGCGTGCCCGACCAGCGGCACGCCCCCCAGCCGGTGCAGGACCTTGGGCAGATCCGACAGCATCCTGCTGCCCTGCCCCGCCGCAAGCACGATCAGCGCAACCGCACGTTCCGTCATCCGCCCCTCGCTTCATTGATCTTTGCGGGCCTTCTAGCTAGGCGCAGCGGGAACGGGAAGGGCCGCAGCGGTCACAGAACTTGTCGAAAGGTTACGGAAACATGGCGCAGGGCGGACGCGGCACGGTGGTCTTCGATCTGGACGGGACGCTGGCCGACACGTCGGCCGACCTGATTGCGGCGGCCAATGCCTGTTTCGAAAGCCGCGGGCTGGGCCGCCTGCTGGACCCCGCGGCGGATGCGGGGATCGCCTTTCACGGCGGCCGCGCCATGCTGCGCGCGGGCTATGCGCGGATGCCGGCCGACAGGCTGCTGCCGCCCGAGGCGGAGGAAGTCGATTTTCCCCGGCTTCTCGAATTCTATGACGGTTGCCTTGCCGATTCGACCCGCCTTTACGACGGCGCCGAACAGGCCATGACGGCGCTTGCGGCCCAAGGCTACAGGCTGGCGATCTGCACCAACAAGCCATCGGCCTTGGCCGAGAAGCTCCTGTCCGTCCTGAAGGTGCGCGAATATTTCACCGGCATGATCGGCGCCGACAGCCTGCCGGTCCGCAAGCCCGACCCCCGCCCCTATGTGGCCGCGGTCGAGCAAGCCGGCGGCGATGTCCGGCACTCGTTCCTGCTGGGCGACACCGAGACGGACGTGAAGACCGCGCGCGCCGCGGGCGTGCCGGTGGCCCTTGTCGGCTTCGGGCCGGAAGGCGCGGCTATCTCGCGGCTGGCGCCGGATCATGTTCTCGATGGATTCGAGGCGCTGCCAGCCTTGGCGCGATCCTGGCTGGGGTAAGGGGGGCGCTGCCACCTGCGGGGGGCATCTTCGCAGCGGCCTTTCCGATCGAACACAGGCCGCCAGACCGTTTTCCGGTTTCAGGCGGCAAGCACCGCGGCAAGTTCGGCCCGCAGCTCTGCGGCCGCAGTCCGGTCGGGTGCACCCCGGCGCGCAAGCGCGGCCTCGGCGCGGGCCATGGCCTGATGGGTCATGGACCCGGCGGCTTCGGCGACCTGCGCGAGCCCGGCGCGGCTGAGGTTGCAGGCCAGCACGAGGTCGCAGCCCGCGGCGATGGCGGCAGAGGCGCGTTCCGCCGGGGTGCCGGTTAGGGCGTTCATGCCGATGTCATCGCTCATCAGCAGGCCCTGAAAGCCGATCCGCTCGCGGATCAGCCGGATCGCGGCGGGCGAGGCGGTGGCGGGCCGGTCGTCCAGTTCCGTCAGCCGGATATGCGCGGTCATGCCCATGGGCAGGTCGTTCAGCGCCCGGAACGGGGCAAAGTCGGTGGCGTCGAGTTCATCCAGCGGCACGTCCAGCACCGGCAGGTCATGGTGGCTGTCCACCCGCGTCCGGCCATGGCCCGGCAGGTGCTTGACGATCGGCAGCACGCCCGCGGCAAGCAACCCGTCCGCCGCGGCCCGGCCCAGCAGGGACACGGCTTCCGGGTCCGTGCCGAAGCAGCGGTTCTTCAGAAACGAATGGGTGGCGGCATCCGCGATGTCGAGGCAGGGGGCAGCGTCCGCGTCGATGCCGACGGCGCGCAGTTCCTGCCCCATCAGCCGGTGGCGCAGTTCGACCGCCCGGCGGCCGTCGGCGGCGCTTTCCATCGCGGGCGGCCATTCGGTCCAGTGCGGCGGACGCAGGCGCTGGACGCGGCCGCCCTCCTGATCGACCATCACCACCGCCTCGCGTCCGACGGCCTCGCGCAGGTCGCCGGTCAGGCGGCGCAACTGGCCGGGGTGATCGACGTTGCGGGCAAAGAGGATGAAGCCCCAGGGATCAGCGTCCCGCAGAAAGGCGCGCTCATCTGCGCCAAGCGTCAGCCCCTCGACCCCCAGAATGGTGGCGCCATGCGCCTTTGCCCCGCCTGTCCGGGACGAGGCGGTTCCAGCAAGGCTCACTGCGCCGCCGCGGGAATGCAGTCGGTGCCGGCGGCGATCAGCGCGGCGCAGAACCTGCGGGCCTCGTCGCGGGTTTCGAAGCCCGCGATGCGCAGCCGGTAGAAGGTGCGGCCGCCGGCCTTGTGCTGCTGCACCACCGGGGCTTTCCCGGCAAAGAGGTCGCCATAGCGGCCGGACACGCGGCCCCATTCGCTTTGTGCGATGGCGTCGCTGTCAAAGGCACCGATCTGGACCAGCGGTGAACCGGAGGCGACCCGCGGCGCCTCGACCGGTGCGGCCTCTGCCAGGAGAGGCGCCTCGACCATAGCGGCGGGCGGCGAGGCCGCTGCCGGCGCCGCGAGCGCGGCAACGACACGGGGACGCGGCGCGGGACGGGTCGGCGTCGTCACCGAGGGCAGTGCCCCGGCCTCGGCCAGCGCGGCGGTGATGGCGGTGTCCGTGGTGGGTTCGCCATTCACATCCGTGACGGCGGCGGCGACCGAAACCGCATCCGCTTCGGAGGGGGCGACGGCCGGCACCCCGGCGGCAGCGGCGGCAGCTGCTTCCTCCTCGGCCTCGATCCGGGCAAGGCGCGCGGCCTCGGTATCGGACATGGCCACGACCGGGACGGTGTTTTCCTCGACCACCTCGTCGGTGACCGGGGCCTCGCGCGCCGTGACGCCCAGTTCGCCCATGGCGACGTCCTGGCCGCTCAGCGCGGTCGGCGCGGGCGCGATCGCCACGCGTTCAAGCGGCACCCTTTCGGTCCCGGCGGCCACGTCGTTGACGGCAAAGCCCGAGCGGTCGGACAGCATCCCGCCCGGCTCGTCGGGGGCGATCCGGCCCTCGCCCTCGACCGCGCGGATGACGGGAACGCCAGACACGTCGCGCACAACAAGCTGATAGCCCCAGATCATCAGGCTGATCATCAGGACGACCGACACGAGCGCGCCAAGGTAATGCGTCAGCCGCGCGACCCGGCCCAGCACGCTGTCGCGGTCGCTGAGCGGCACACCGTCCGCGATCACGGCGCGGTGCGCATCGTCCCAATCCTCGTCCCATTCATGCGACCGAAAGGACGCGTCGGGCTGGCCGCGCCCATGAGGTCCGCGTGCGTCGTCATACCCGCCGGAGCGGAAATCCACCACCGTCATCGTATCCTGTCCTGCCTGTTCCGGGTAAACCCCGGTTTTCATTGCCGCTCAACGTTCCGGCCGGATGCGTCTTCGGTCAGCGCATTTCCTTGGCCGGCGTGACGCCCAAGATAGTCAAACCAGCCGAAATGACAACGCCGACTGCGCGGGCAAGCGCGATTTTCGGCGCTGTTGCGGCGATGTCACCATCCTGGACGAAACGCAGCGTCGCCTCGTCGTTGCCGCGGTTCCACAAGGCATGCAGGTCCGACGCGAGGTCGTAAAGGTAGAAGGCGATCCGGTGCGGCTCATGCGCGCGGGCGGCGATTTCCACGGTGCGGGGCCATTCGGCGATCCGGCGCGCCAAGGCCTGCGCGGCCGGGTGTTCCAGATCCGAGACCGCCCGCGTCAGCGCGGCGTCCGAGATGTCCACACCCATGTCGCCCGCCCGGCGCAGCACGCTGTTGATGCGGGCGCTGGCATACTGGACATACCAGACCGGGTTGTCCTTGGACTGTTCCAGCACGCGATCGAAGTCGAAATCCAGCGCCGCGTCGTTCTTGCGCGTCAGCATGTGGAAGCGGGTGACGTCGCGGCCCGCCTGTTCCACCACGTCGCGCAGGGTGACGAAGGTCCCGGCCCGCTTGGACATCTTGAACGGCTCGCCGTTCTTCCACAGCTTGACCAGCTGGATCAGCTTGACATCCAGCGGCACCCGGCCGTTCGACAGGGCCGAGACCGCCGCCTGCATCCGCTTGACATAGCCGCCATGGTCGGCCCCGAAAATATCGATCAACTGGTCGAAGCCCCGGTCGATCTTGTCCCAGTGATAGGCGATGTCGGGGGCGAAATAGGTCCAGGAGCCGTCCGACTTCTTCACCGGCCGGTCCACGTCGTCGCCATGGGCGCTGGACCGGAACAGGGTCTGCTTGCGCGGTTCCCAATCGTCGGGGGTCTTGCCCTTGGGCGGCTCAAGCGTGCCTTCGTAGATCAAGCCTGCGGCCCGCAGCCGGTCGATGGCGGCCTCGATCCGGCCGGTGCCGTAAAGCGCCTTTTCCGAGGAATAGACGTCCATGCGGATGCCCAGCAGCGCCAGATCCTCGCGGATCATGTCCATCATCGCCTCGGTGGCGAAGTCGCGCACCTCGGCCAGCCAGACGGATTCGGGGCGGTCGAGCAGGCTGTCGCCATGGCGCACCTTCAGCGCCTCGCCCACCGGGATCAGGTAGTCGCCGGGATAGAGACCCTCGGCGATCTGGGGTTCAAGCCCATGCGCCTCGCGGTAGCGTTCATAGGCGGAACGGGCCAGCACATCGACCTGCGCGCCGCCGTCGTTGATGTAGTATTCACGGGTCACGTCCTCGCCCGCGAACTGCAGCAGGTTCGCCAGCGCGTCACCGAAGACGGCGCCGCGCATGTGGCCGACGTGCATGGGACCCGTGGGGTTGGCGCTGACGAACTCGACGTTGACGCGCGGGCCGTTCCCCGCAGGGACGCGGCCATAGTCGCCGGGGGCGGACAGGGCCGCGCGCAGCACCTCGGCCCAGGTGCCGGGGACAAGGCGCAGGTTCAGGAAGCCCGGCCCCGCGACCTCGGCGCTTGCGATGCGGGGATCGCCGGTCAGGCGGGCGGCCAGCAGGTCGGCGATCTCGCGCGGCTTCATCCGCGCGGGTTTTGCCAGCACCATCGCGGCGTTCGTGGCCATGTCGCCATGGGCGGCGTCGCGCGGGGGTTCCACCGCGACGGCGGCGAAGTCCAGGCCGGCGGGCAGCCTGCCCTGTTCGGTCATGTCGGTCAGCGCCTGGATCACCAGCGCGCGGATATCGGCGAAGATATTCATGGGTCTCTCATTCTGTCCGTCCTGCGATAGCGAAGCCGCCTGCCCGCCGCAACCGCGCCGGGAAATGAACGCCCCGCCCGGGCGCAACTTGACACCATCGCAGCAGGCCCCCACCTGCATCCGATCGCGCTTTTCATTGACCTGCGGCCGGTTCTGCGGTAGTTGCGCGAGGCCCGCATCCGGCGGGCAACCGAGGGGCGCATGGAAGGCCGCGTCCCGCATATCGCGCGAACTCGCGCGTCGGACAGCGACACCTCCTTTCGAAAGACGCCTATGACCAAATTCTCCGATCTCAAGCTCGACCCCAAGGTGCTGCAGGCGATTGCCGAGGCGGGCTATGAGAATCCGACGCCGATCCAGGCGGGCGCCATCCCGCCTGCGCTGGAAGGCCGCGATGTGCTGGGCATCGCCCAGACCGGCACCGGCAAGACGGCGGGCTTCGTGCTGCCGATGATCACCCTGCTGGGCCGCGGTCGGGCGCGGGCGCGGATGCCGCGTTCGCTGGTCCTTTGCCCCACCCGTGAACTGGCCGCGCAGGTGGCCGAGAACTTCGACACCTATGCCAAGCACACCAGGCTGACCAAGGCGCTGCTGATCGGCGGCGTGTCCTTTGGCGAACAGGACAAGCTGATCGACCGCGGCGTCGATGTGCTGATCGCGACCCCCGGCCGCCTGCTGGACCATTTCGAACGCGGCAAGCTGCTGCTGACCGGCGTGCAGATCATGGTCGTGGACGAGGCCGACCGGATGCTCGACATGGGCTTCATCCCGGATATCGAACGCATCTTCCAGTTGACCCCGTTTACCCGGCAGACGCTGTTCTTCAGCGCCACCATGGCGCCCGAGATCGAACGGATCACCAACACCTTCCTGCACGCCCCCGAGCGGATCGAGGTCGCGCGCCAGGCGACGGCCAGCGAAACGATCACCCAGAAGCTGGTCGAGATCACCCCCACCCGCCGGGATCAAAGCGCCAAGCAGAAGCGCGAGCTGCTGCGGGCCCTGATCGACGCCGAGGGCGAAAGCCTCAAGAACGCCATCATCTTCTGCAACCGCAAGACCGACGTGGACATCGTCGCCAAGTCGCTGAAGGCGCATGGCTATGACGCAGCCCCCATCCACGGCGATCTGGACCAGCGCGTCCGCACCGCGACACTGGACGGCTTCCGCGAAGGGACGCTGCGGTTCCTCGTGGCCTCGGACGTGGCGGCGCGGGGGCTGGATATCCCGGCGGTCAGCCATGTCATCAACTTCGACCTGCCGAGCCATGCCGAGGACTATGTCCACCGCATCGGCCGCACCGGCCGGGCGGGGCGCGAGGGCACGGCCATTTCCATCGGCACACCCTCGGACGAAAAATACCTGACCGCCATCGAGACGCTGGTGAAGCAGACCCTGCCCCGCGTCCCGGGGCCTGAAGGCTTCCAGCTTTCCGACGCGGCCCAGAAACCGCCTCGCCCCGCGTCCGAGCGCGGCAACCAGCGTGGAGCGCCGACCCGCACGCGCGCTCGCCGCAGTCCGGCGCGGGAGGAGCCGGCCAGGGAAAAGGCGGAGGTGATCGAAAGCCCCGTGCCCCAGGAACCCAAGGCCGGCAGCGCTGGCGAAAGCCGCAAACCCGCAGGCAACGGCGCCCGCGAGGAACGCGAGGACCGCGGCCGCGACCGCCGGGACGAGCGGCGCGAGCCTGCGCGCGAGGAACGCCGCGACGACAGGCGCCCCCGCGACCGGGGTCCGGCGGTGACGGGCATGGGCGATCATACGCCCGACTTCCTGCTGACCAGCTTCAACGACGCCCTGGTCGTGACCGAGGCCCGCATGACCAGTGCGGCGCAGCGCCACGAGGACGCGCCGCGCGAACAGGCAAGTGCTGCAGAATCCGATGGGCAAGATGCAGCCGCGTCTGGCAAGGCCGACGGGAATGGTGAGGCCGAGACGACTGCGCCCTCCAAGCGCACGCGGTCACGCCGCAGCCGTTCGGGTCGGGCCGTGAAAGAGCAGGCGGCCGACGATCAGGCGCTTGACGCGGTTGTGGAAAGCGCGGAGCCGGTCGAGGCGGTGGATGACGCAGGGGCCGAGGCCGCGGTGCCCAAGATTGCGGTTGAAGGCGAAGTTGCCGCAGATGCCCCGGCGCAGGACGCCCCGTCGGAAGCGGCTCAGCCCGAGGGTGACGCAGAAGCCCCGCCGGCCAAGGCCAAGCCTGCAAAGCAGGCCAAGCTTGCCGCGAAGCCCCGTGCAACCCGAAGCCGCCGCAAGCCTGCCAAGGCCGACCCAAGCGTCGAAGAAGCCGGAGCCGCCGAGGCCCCGCAGCCCGAAGCGCCTGCCGGGTCTTCCGAAACCCCCGCAGCCGAAGAAGGGCGGGACGCAGGCTCCGGAGAGGTCACGGCCCTGAACATCGACGAGGCCGCAAACCCGCCGGACATCGGGTCAGCCCCGGAAGCATCCGCCGATAGCCGGGATGCGCGGGCAGAGCAGGAAGATGGCTACCCCGACGCGGCAGCAGGCGTTCCGATGGAAGGTTCGGCCCGCGCGGACATCGACCAAGAAGGCGACGCTGCTGCTTCTGGCCTGCAGACCGTTCAGGGCGACCAGCCCGAGCCGGATGCAGACCAGACCGAAGCGGACCGGGTCTCGGACTCGGCCCCGCAAGCCTGACGGAAGGAATGCAGCCGGCCGGCGCGCCGCTTGCCAAAACCGTTGCGCGCCCCGGCGGGACCGTGATGGCCGGGCGGATTGCGACCGACTTCGCCATCGGCGTCATTGCCGCCATGGGCCAGGCGCCGTGGGGGCTGTGGCCGCTGACGGTGCTTGCGCTGGCCGCCATGCTGTGGCGTCTGTCGGGGGTGGCCTCTGCCCGCGGGGCGGGCTTGCGGGCGCTGGCTTTCGGCGCGGGGCATTTCGCCTTGGCGCTGTTCTGGATCACCCAGCCGTTCCTTGTCGAAGCCGAGATCTACGGCTGGATGTCGCCCTTTGCCCTGATCCTCATGGCGCTGGGGGGCGGGCTGTTCTGGGCGGTTCCGGCATGGATCGCGCATCGGTCGGGCCGGGACCGGCGCAGCCGCGCGCCAGCCCTGGCGCTGGCGATCCTGATCTCTGACTGGCTGCGGGGCTGGATCTTCACCGGCTTTCCCTGGGCGCTGACCGGCCATGTCTGGATCGACACGCCAGCCGGGCAGATCGCGGCATGGTTCGGGGCCATGGGACTTTCGGCGCTGACCATGGGCGCGGCGCTGCTGATCGTCCTTGGGACGCGGCCCTCGCGCTCCCCGAACGGGCCGGCAGCCCTGCTTCCCGGCCTCGCCAATGCGGCGATGCTGATCGGGGCGGCATGGTTCGCGGGCCTTGCGCGGCTGAACCAGTCCCTGCCCGCCGACCAGCCCCGGATCATCCGTCTGGTCCAGCCGAACGCCGACCAGACCCTGAAGTGGCACCCCCAGTGGGCGCCCATCTTCTACGAACGCCTGACCAGCCTCTCGGCGCTGCCGCTCAAGCCCGAACTCGGGACCGGGGGGCCGGATGCCGTTGTCTGGCCCGAAACGGCCGTGCCCTTCCTGCTGGAGGACGCCGGGCCGATGCTGGCCGACATCGCCGCGGCTTCAGGCGCCGCCACGATCACCGGCATCCAGCGCAGCGAAGGCTCGGCCTGGTTCAACAGCCTGGCCGAGTTCACCGCCGACGCCCGCATCGGCGCGGTCTACGACAAGTTCCACCTTGTCCCCTTCGGCGAATACATCCCTTGGGGCGATGCACTGGCGCGCTTCGGCATCACCGCCTTCGCGGCGCAATACGGCAACGGCTACAGTTCAGGCCCCGGCCCGCAGGTGCTGGCGCTGGACGGCCTGCCGCCCTTCCAGCCGATGATCTGCTACGAGACGATCTTCGAACGTCACCTCCTGCGCGGCCATCGCCCCGAGTGGATCCTGCAGATTACCAACGACGCCTGGTTCGGCACCTGGTCCGGTCCCTACCAGCATCTGGCGCAGGCGCGGCTGCGGGCGATCCAGTCGGGTCTGCCGGTGCTGCGCTCGGCCAATACCGGCATCTCGGCTGTGATCGACGCCCGCGGACAGATCCGGGCCGTTCTGCCGCTGGATCAGGCCGGCATCATCGACGCGCGGCTGCCGGGCGCCCTGACACCGACCCTGTGGTGGCGCTGGGGCGATGCGCCGATGCTGACGCTGATGGCAATGGCGCTCGGTTGGCTTGCCATCGCCCGCAGGCGCAGGCATTGACTCGACCGGGCCGCTCGCGTAGGCCCACGCATGACCCCCACAACGGCTTCCTGGCGTGGCACGGTCTTGATCCCAATGGAGCGTTCATGTCCCGTCAGAACTACGTCTTCACCTCCGAGTCCGTCTCGGAGGGTCATCCCGACAAATTGTGCGACCAGATTTCTGACGCGGTTCTCGACGCGCTGCTGGCCGAGGAACCCGAGGCCCGCGTCGCCTGCGAGGCTTTCGCCACCACCGCGACCGTGGTGATCGGCGGCGAGATCGGCCTGAAGGACGAGGGCCGGCTGGCCGAGGTCATGGGCGACGTCCCCGAGATCGCCCGCGGCGTCATCCGCGACATCGGCTACGAGCAGGAAAAGTTCCACTGGAACACCTGCCACGTCCTGAACTTCCTGCACGAACAGTCCGCCCATATCTGGGGCGGGGTCCAGACCGGCGGCGCGGGCGACCAGGGGATCATGTTCGGCTATGCAGTGAACGAGACGCCGGAACTGATGCCGGCGCCGATCCAGTATGCCCATGCGATCCTGCGCCGGCTGGCCGAGGCGCGCAAGTCGGGCGCGGAACCGACGCTCGGCCCCGACGCCAAGTCGCAGCTTTCCCTGCGCTACGAGGATGGCAAACCCGTCGAGGTCACGCAGATCGTCGTCAGCCACCAGCACAGGGAAGAGGCGCAGACCTCGGACGACATCCGCGCCATCGTGGAACCCTATGTGCGCGAAGTGCTGCCCCAGGGCTGGCTGACGGAAAACACCGTCTGGCACGTCAACCCGACCGGCACCTTCGTGATCGGCGGCCCTGACGGGGATGCGGGGCTGACCGGGCGCAAGATCATCGTGGACACCTATGGCGGCGCGGCCCCGCACGGCGGCGGCGCGTTTTCCGGCAAGGACCCGACCAAGGTGGACCGCTCGGCGGCTTACGCAGCGCGCTATCTGGCCAAGAACGTGGTCGCGGCCGGGCTGGCGGATCGCTGCGTGATCCAGCTCAGCTACGCGATCGGGGTCGCGGCGCCGCTGTCGATCTATGCCGACAGCTTCGGCACCGGCAAGATCTCCGACGCGGAAATCGAGCGCGCGGTGGGCGAGGTCATGGACCTGACCCCCAAGGGCATCCGCGACAAACTGGACCTGTGCCGCCCGATCTATCGCCGCACCGCCGCCTACGGCCATTTCGGCCGTGCACCCGAGGCGGATGGGGGCTTCAGTTGGGAACGCACCGATCTGGCCGAGGCGCTGAAGAAGGCGGTCTGATCATCTCGGTAATCGAAGTGGTCCGCGGGAGCTTCCAGCGGACCATGGAGCGCTTTTCATGCCGGGAAGATGTCAGGCCACCAGCTTGGCCGACACCAGAACGCCGAACTGGCCGAAGGTTATTCGCTGTAGCCGTAGTCCCATACAAGGTTCTCGACAGGTGGGAACTTGCGCGGCAGGTTGCGCGGATCGAACGGAAGTCCATCGAGGATTGCTTCCTCGACAGGCTGATCAAGACACCCATGCTGTGTCGAATAGAAGTAACATATCTTCAAATACCTCCTCAGCACGGCGAGGCTCGGGAACGTGAAGTACCGTTGATGCCACGCCATCAGCTCTTGGTTTCCACGGCTTGTATTGCATCGCGGGCAAGAGCGCACCTGATTGAGCGGGATGTTGTGACCCTTCAGTCTGCTTCTTGGTATTAGATGATCCCAATGATAGGTCGGGGCAATGCAGCCGAGGTGTGCGCAGATCGGCTGCGCGTCTTGCGCCAGCGCATCATCCCGATCGAGGCTGCTGATGTTCTTTCTTCGCTTCCGAAAATCCGACATCGTGATATTGGCGGCTTTAGTCCGGCCGTCTGGATAGGGGTTTGGCTTTCCAGCCTTTGCACTTACCATCATGCGCCGCGTGACCACCAACATGGAATATGTACACAGGATGTGATCCTCAACGGTATGCAGCTTGCGTTGGGCTTTGGGACTGCTCCACTCCCATCTGGTTGGCACGAGCATGTCTTTCCCTCTTGTTTTCCTTCTTACCAGGATAGTCCGGCATACGCTCCTGTGATGTGAAGGCGCTCACTCTTGCACCGTCAGCACCGTCACGCCCACTGCCCCTGCCCGTGCCAGCGTCGGGTCCAGCGACATCGCCACATATTCGCCCCGCCGCCAGCGTTCGGCCTGGTCGTCGTAATGGCGCGACAGCGGGTGGCCCGACTGCCCGGTGGCGATCACGAAGACCGAGCTGTCCGGGTCGGCGAGGTCGTAGACGCCGCGATAGCCCGCCCCCCCTACTGCGGCCCAGGGGTTCGTTCCGCCCCCCAGCGTGGGCGCGCGGGCGATGCTCGACCCGTCGCCCGAGGTGGACTGGACGAGGCTTACCACCCATCCGATCACCGGCATCCTCCCAAGCGCGGGATGTTCGTGTCGCGCCACATGGATGTCGCCCCAGCGCCAGCTTTCCACATCCGGCCCGAAGCGCGCCGTCAGGTCGATCAGGGCCGCGTCCATGGCCTGCCGGGCGATGGTGGCGCAGTCCTCGACGGGGGCGGACTGGGCCACGTCGCACCAGGCCGAGGCCCCGTCCGTGTCGCGGAACACGCGGTCGATGAAGGACGGCTGCAACCTGCCCCCAAGTTCGCCGGCCAGCGGGCCAAGCTCGTCATGGATCAGCCGCTCCTGCAGATGCCGCATCCAGGCGGAATAGATCAGCGGTTCGGGCAGATGCTCGCTCATATTGCCGTCCCACTCGGCCAGCAGGGCCAACGCCTCTTGCCGCTGGCGTTCCGGGGTGCCCGGCGCAGCAGGGTCGCCGGTGAACCACAGCTCGGCGCCGACGATCGGCAGAAGCGCACGGGCGGTGGGGCTGACCGTATCGAGCTGCGCGTCGATGAAACTGTCGCGTGAATGGATCTCGCGCGCAGCAAGCAGCCGAGACAGCCGCGACAGCCGCAGCGGATCATCGCGGTCATACCCGAGGTTCGGGGGGCGGGTGGCCCCCTCGCCGGTGCCGGCGGCAGGGTTCGTCTCTTCGAAGGATGAGGCAGGGATGGTCGTCAGCGCGGCCTGCGGATCGGAACCATCCGATGCGGTGCCGCCGGGCGGCGGGATCAGCGCAATCCCTGCGCCCGCGGCCCGCTCGGCCCCCGTCGCGGCCACCATGCCCTGCAACAGCGCGGTGGCCCTCAGCGGATCGTCGGGGGCAACGGGATCGAGCCAGCGCACATTCGGATCACGCCCCGGCGCGGGCATTCGACCCGCTGTCGGATGCTCGGCGGCACGGCGCGGGATCTCCCCGGCAAGGACCTGCGCGATGCCGTCTTCGTCGGCCAGCGTCACCTCGACCGCCGGGGCGACGATGCCGCGGGCGGCCCGCTGCGCCTCGGCGCGGTCCGGTGACTGCATCAGCGCGACCAGCGCGGTCATGGTGGTGTCGGCGGTCGAAAGCCCGGTCCAGCGCAGCGCGGGGACATGGCCCATAGGCGTCACCCCGGCCAGACCAAGCTGCGCGGGCGGGATGACGGGGCCGGCCTCGGTCTCGCGCAGGGTGATGCGGCGGTCGCTTGCGCCGTGGACGCGGATGATCTCGTGCCGGGTGCTGAAATCGCGCCAGCCGCCATCGCCCAGATAGCGGTCGGGGGCGCCGGGCTGCACCTCCTCCATCACGATGTCCTGATCGTCCACCCAGGCCGGGGTCAGCCCCCAGGCAAGGCCGGGGTTGCGCCCGGCCAAGATCGCCGGAATGCCGGGGATCGTGCCGCCGATGACGCTGCCCGCCTGCAGGTCCATCCGCGCCAGATACCACAGCGAGGGCGCCGTCAGCGCCACATGGGGATCGTTCGCCAGCAGCGGCGCACCCGCCGCTGTCCGCTCGGCTGCGGCGGCAAAGGCATTGGCAGTCGCACCCAGACCGACGCCGACATAGCCGACCAGCGAGTCGAACCAGTCCGGCGCAGGGGTTTCGGGCGGCACGACGAAGCGGGCACCGCTGCCGAACAGCGCGGCATAGCCGGGCAGCGGCGGCTCGCCTTCCGCGCCGACCAGATCGCCCGCCCGCTGGGGGGCGGCAATCGACACCCGCGCCCGCGTCACCTCGGCCCGGATCTGACCCGAGGCGCCTGCCGCCACCAGCTTGAGGATCGCCAGCGAATCCGCCGGCTGCCAATAGGCGATGTCGCCCGGCAGCAGGAAGAACTCGGGCGCGCCTCGGCCCCGTGCGCCTTCGTTCACCTGCTGCACCCAGGCGTTGACCCCGTCGGCATAGGCCAGCAGCGCGGCCTGCGTGGGTTCGTCCTGCGCCTCGACCGAGGCCTGCGCGTTCCGCCACAGTCCAAGCCTGCGGGCAAGGTCGTCGGCGGCATAGGCACGATCGCCGAACATCTCGGCCAGCCGCCCCTGCGCGGCGCGGCGCAGCACCACCATCTGGAACAGCCGGTCCTGTGCATGGGCAAAGCCCAGCGCGAAGAAGGCGTCGTGGTCGGTCGCGGCAAGGATATGGGGGACGTTCTCGGTCGTCCGCACGATCTCGACCGGCGCTCGCAGGCCCTCCAGCGCGAATTGCGCGTCATAGTCGGGCAGCGAGCGGACGGCGAAATACCACGCCAGCACCACGGCCGCCACGAACCCGATCATCAGGCCGATGGTCAGCCGGACCAGCCAGCGAAACAGCAAGAGCATGGGCGGGGAACGTCCTTGAAATCGGCGGGCGCCGGTTGACCGGGGCGCGGAGGCAATGGAATGTGCAAGGCTGATAGGGCAGCGGCCGCGGCTTTTCAACGCGGCAGACCGGAGGGATTGATGGCGCGGGTGGCATTTCTGGGACTGGGCGTGATGGGCTTTCCGATGGCGGGGCATCTTGCCGCCGCAGGGCACGAGGTCACCGTCTACAACCGCACCGCCGCCAAGGCCGAGGCCTGGTCCAGCCGCCACAAGGGCCGCCACGCGACGACGCCCCGCGCCGCAGCCAAGGGGGCCGAGTTCGTCATGGCCTGCGTCGGCAACGACGACGACCTGCGGCAGATCTGCACCGGCGAGGACGGCGCCTTCGCGGGTATGGCCAAGGGCGCGGTCTTCGTCGATCACACCACGGTCTCGGCACAGGTCACGCGCGAGCTGGCGGTGGTGGCGCAGGCGGCGGGCCTCGGCTTCGTGGACGCGCCGGTCTCGGGTGGTCAGGCGGGAGCCGAGAACGGGCAGCTTTCCATCATGTGCGGCGGCTCGCCCGAGGATTACGCCAGCGCCGAGCTGGTGATGGCCGCCTATGCCCGCATCTGCCGCCTGATGGGGCCCTCGGGTGCCGGGCAGTTGACAAAGATGTGCAATCAGATCGCCATTGCGGGACTGATGCAGGGGCTTGCCGAGTCGCTGAACTTCGCTGAACGCGCGGGCCTTTCGATTCCCGAGGTGGTCGGGGTCATCAGCCAGGGCGCCGCCGGAAGCTGGCAGATGCAGAACCGCCATGCCTCGATGGCCGAGGGGAAATACGACTTCGGCTTCGCGGTGGACTGGATGCGCAAGGACCTTGGCATCTGCCTTGCGACCGCCAACGAAACCGGGGCGAGCCTGCCCGTCACCGCGCTGGTGGACCAGTTCTACAAGGACGTGCAGGGGATGGGCGGCGGCCGCTGGGACACCTCATCCCTGATCGCGCGGCTGCGCCGGTGACCGCGCCGGTCGTCCACAAGGGCGTGGGCGAGCCGCGCCCCGCGTGGTTCGAGAACAGGTTTGCGGCGAACGGCTGGACCGGCGCCTGGCGGAACGGCGTCCACGAGTTTCACCACTACCATGCGACGACGCATGAGGCGCTGGGCTGCTACGCGGGCTGGGCCGACATCCAGCTTGGCGGCCCTTCTGGCGAGATTCACCGGATCGAGGCGGGGGACGTGGTCGTGGTCCCCGCCGGGCTGGCCCATTGCAACCGTGGCCAGAGCGACAATTTCGCCTTAGTCGGCGCCTGTCCGGGCGGTGTTACCCCGGACATGCAGAAAGGCGAGGGCGACCCCTCGATCACCCTACCCCGGCCGCCGCATGACCCCGTGCTGGGTGCCGGCCGCGGCTTTTCAGCCTGACCGGGAAGCGGAGGTCCATTGCCCTCGTTCATGTCCATCCCGGCCACATGAGCCCGACAGTGTTCGATGCTGTGGGCAGGTGACCTGAACCGGCGGCGGAGCCCTCGCCATCTTCGGCGACCAGATCGCCAAAGACCGCACCATGAACGGCCAGCTTCTTGCTATAAAGGGAAAGTGGCAGCCCGTAGGGGAGTCGAACCCCTCTTTTCAGGTTGAAAACCTGACGTCCTAACCGATAGACGAACGGGCCACCTTTTCGCGTCTGCAGCCTTGGCCGCGCGGCGTGGAGCGGTATCTAGGCAAAGCCAGGCGTGGCTGCAAGCAGAAAATTCATCGCCTTGCCGAAATTCCCGTGAAGCGTCAGGGGGCCTCGGCGGCGTCATCCAGACGCAGGCGGACGCGCTGGCGCCCCCCCCAGACCGAGAGTTCGAGTTTCCCCGCGAGATGAAGGCGGCGCCCCCTTGCCGCCAGCAGCGCAGGGCCAAGCGGCCCCTGCATCGCGCCCCAGGCGACCGCGTCCAGCGGGGCCAGGCCGGGACTGCGGGTGCGCAGGCGCAGGTGGGATTCGCCCATCGTGTCGGCGCGCTCGATGATCTGGCCCGACAGCGCGAAGCGGGGCGCAGGAGCGCCCGCGCCGAAGGGACCGGCGCGGTCCAGCGCCTCGATCATGTCGAGGGTAGCGGCGCGGGCGTCCAGCAGGCCCGAGATGCGCAACGCGTCCCCGCCCTCCCCCTGCACCGCGCCCGCGACGAGTTCGGACAGCCGCGCCATAGCCGCGGGTATCATCGCCGGCTCGACCGTCAGACCGGCGGCCATGGCGTGGCCGCCGCCGCGGGTGATCAGCCCCTCGGCCTCAAGCCGCTGGATGGCGCGGCCAAGGTCCACGCCCGGCACCGAGCGGGCCGAGCCCTTTCCGACGCCGCCCGAGACGCCGATCACGACCGAGGGCCGGCCCGTCGCCTCTTTCAGCCGCGCGGCGACGATGCCGACGACGCCGGGATGCCAGTCCTCGCCCGCCGCCCAGGACAGCACGGGATCGTCGCGCGCCTCGGCCTGCGCCAGCGCCGCCTCGCGCACCATGCCCTCGATCGCCCGCCGCTCGCGGTTCAGCGCATCGAGTTCCAGCGCCAGCGCCCCGGCCTCGGACGGGTCCGTGGAACTGAGGCATCGCGCGCCCAGGTCCGCCCGCCCCACCCGTCCGCCCGCGTTGATTCTCGGACCCAGCAGGAAGCCCAGGTGAAAGGCCGAGGGCGCGCTGTCCAGCCGCGCCACGTCCGACAGCGCCACGAGCCCCGGCCTTGCGCGGCGGGCCATGATCGCAAGCCCCTGCCGCACGAAGGCGCGGTTCACGCCCACCAGCGGGGCCACGTCGGCCACGGTCGCCAGCGCCACCAGATCGAGCAGCGGGATCAGGTCGGGCTCGGGCGCCCCTTGCGCGCGCAGGACACGGTTGGCCTGCACCAGCGTCAGAAAGACCACCCCGGCCGCGCAGAGATGCCCCAGCGCGCCGTCCTCGTCCGCGCGGTTGGGGTTCACCACGGCCAGCACGGGCGGCAGGGTCTCGCCGCCCTGATGATGGTCCAGCACGACCACGTCGGCACGGGCGCGCGCGACGGCCAGCGCCTCGTGGCTGAGCGTGCCGCAGTCCACGCAGACGATCAGCGTGTGGTTCTGCGCCAGCCTGTCGATGGCCGGGGCGTTGGGGCCGTAACCCTCGTCGATGCGGTCGGGGACATAAAGCGTCGCGTCCCGCCCCTGCGCGCGCAGCCAGCAGAGGATCAGCGCCGCCGAGGCGCCGCCGTCCACATCGTAGTCGGCGAAGACGGCGATGCGCTCGCCCGATGTGACTGCGGCGACCAGCCGCTCGGCGGCCAGGCCCATGTCGCGCAGGCGCAGGGGATCGGGCAGCAGGTCGCGCAGGCGCGGGTCGAGATGGCCCGGCGCGTCCTCGGGCGTGACGCCACGGGCGGCGAGGATGCGGGCCACGGGCAGCGGAAGGCCCGCCGCCTGCGCCAGCCCTTCGGCGATCCGTTCCCCGGCGGGATCGGGGCCGGTCCAGCGGCGGCCGGTCAGAGAGCGTTCGACATCAAGGAAGGTGGTCATGCCGCCGCTTGTCGCCAAGCCGGTGCCCGGGCGCAAGCCCGATGGGGCGACGTCCCGCTGTTGTGAAACAGCGCGCCAGAAAGAAAGGGGTTTCACACGCCCGAGCCTCTGCGGGATATTCGACCCCGTTCGAAGAACAGATGGCTGCGGAGGATCGGAAGTGTTCCGGTGGGCTTCCGCACACCCGGAGGAGAGACAGCCTTGACGGCCGTTTTCTCCGCGAGATGGGTCCGGTGGCTTTCACCGGGGAAGGCCCGGCCCAAGCCGAAGCGGCGCCCATCACTCCTTGAAGCTGCGGCTGTCCTTGATCTGGTCCCAGGCCCAGACGACCTCCTGCAGGCGGTCCTCGTCGGAACGGTCGCCGCCGTTCATGTCGGGGTGCAGGTCCTTGACCAGCGACTTGTACTGCTTGCGGATTTCCTGCTTGGTCCAGCTGTCCTTGGCGTCCAGGATCTCCAGCGCGCGGCGCTCGGTGGGCGGCAGCTTGCGGGTGGCGCGCAGGCGGGCCTCGGGGTTGGTGCCATTGGCGCCGAGGATCTCCAGCGGGTCGCTGACGCCATGGCGGGCCCAGGCCTGTTCCTGCGTGGCCCGGCCAAAGGGGCGGGTCGGGCGTTCCCAGACGGTGGCGTTGTCCAGAAACTCCTGGAACTCGGCCTCGGACTGGCCCTGAAAGTAGTTCCAGTTGGTGTTGTATTCCCGCACATGGTCCTTGCAGAACCAGTAGTAATCGTCCAGCTGCTTGGGCGACTTCGGCGCGCGATACTGGCCCGGCTGGGTGCAGCCGGCCTTGTCGCACCTGCGGGTCGAGGTCTCGAAGGCGCCGGACATCCCGCGACGGCCCTTGGACCGCCGCTTCTTGTCCGAAGCGGCGGAGATATCGAAACCGAACGGGTCGCTGTTGGTCATGAATGGCCTGCTTTTCGACTCGGGACCGGGAGTGTAGGTCATTTCACCGGAAGAAAAAGAGGGAGCGGCCGGAAATGCAGCAGACTATCGCCGAAGAGATGCAGGCACGCCTGATGGAGCTTGAGCCGACGCGGCTCGAGGTCATCGACGAAAGCGAACAACACCGCGGCCACGGCGGCTGGCGCGAGGGCGGGCAGACGCATTTCCGCATCCGCATGGCCTCGGGCCGGTTCAAGGGGCTTGGCCGGGTGGAACAGCACCGGCTGGTCAACCGCACGCTGGGCGACATCGTGCCCCGTATCCACGCGCTGGCGCTGGAGCTATCGGCAGAGTGATTGTCCTCATTTGTATCTGTTAGCGCCCACAGGCTGGACGGAACCACGGGCCGGGCCTAAGAGCGCCTGCAAACGGCCAGCAAGGATCGACAGATGAGCGCCTCTACCACCGATTTCAACGACCGGATGCTTTCGCTGGGCCTCGCCCGCGTCAGCGAGGCCGCAGCCCATGCCTCGGCCCGGCTGATCGGCCGCGGCGACGAGAAGGCCGCCGACCAGGCCGCCGTCAACGCCATGCGCGACCAGTTGAACAAGCTGGACATCCGTGGCGTCGTCGTCATCGGCGAGGGCGAGCGCGACGAGGCGCCGATGCTGTTCATCGGCGAGGAAGTCGGCAGTGGCGACGGCCCCGAGGTGGACATCGCGCTGGACCCGCTGGAAGGCACCACCCTGACCGCCAAGGACATGCCGAACGCGCTGACCGTGATCGCCATGGCCCCGCGCGGCACGCTGCTGCACGCCCCCGACGTCTACATGGACAAGCTGGCGGTGGGGCCGGGCTATGACACGGACGTGGTCAGCCTGGACATGACTCCCACGGAACGCGTCCATGCGCTGGCCAAGGCCGGCGGCGTCCGCCCCGAGGACATCACCGTCTGCATCCTGGAACGCCCGCGCCACGAGGCGATGATCGCCGAGGTCCGCGCCACCGGCGCCGCCATCCGCCTGATCACCGACGGCGACGTGGCAGGCGTCATGCATGTGGCCGAGCCCGACAAGACCGGCATCGACATGTACATGGGTTCGGGCGGGGCGCCCGAGGGCGTGCTGGCCGCATCCGCGCTGAAATGCATGGGCGGGCAGATCTGGGGTCGGCTGCTGTTCCGCAACGACGACGAACGCGGGCGTGCCGCGAAAGCCGGCATCACCGACCTGAACCGCATCTACACCCGCGACGAGATGGTGACGGCGGACGTGATCTTTTCCGCCACCGGCGTCACCAACGGGTCCATCGTCAAGGGCCTGCGGCGCGAGCCCAACTTCATCGAGACCGAGACGATCCTGATGCGGTCCAAGACCGGCTCGGTCCGGCGGATGATCTACCGCAACCCGATCCGCTGACCCCTGCCCCATCGACGAACGGCCGCCGCAGGACCCCTGCGGCGGCCGTTTCGTTTCCAGGTGGCCTGAATGAAAAGGCCCCGTCCATGGACGGGGCCTTTCGATCGGCAGCGCCTCAGGTGGCGGGCGCTTCCGCCGGCATCCGCTTGCGCGTGAACAGCCGGGTGACGATCACGAAGAAGACCGGCACGAAGATCAGCGTCAGCGCGGTCCCGGTGAAGGTGCCGAAGAACGCGGGATAGCCGATGGCGTGGCGCGCGCCCGCCCCCGCTCCCGAGGACAGGATCAGCGGCATCACCCCCAGCCCGAAGGCCAGCGAGGTCATCACGATCGGCCGCAGCCGCAGCCGCGCGGCGGTGCGGACCGCCGTGACCGCGTCCTCGCGGAAGGAATCCATCCGCTCCCGCGCGAACTCGACGATCATGATGCCGTTCTTCCCGGTCAGGCCCACGACGGTCAGCAGGCCGACCTGAAAGTAGACGCCGTTCTCCTGCCCGCCGACCCAGGCGCCGATCAGGGCGCCAAGGACACCCACCGGCATCGCCAGCAGCACCGCGATGGGGATGGTCCAGCTTTCGTAAAGCGCGGCAAGGCACAGGAACACCGTGGCCAAGGCCAAGGCGTAAAGCGCATAGGCGCCGGCGCCCGCTTCCTTCTCTTCCAGCGAAAGGCCGGTCCATTGCAGACTGAAGCCCGGGGGAAGCTCGGCCGCCAGCCGCTCCATCTCGATCAGGGCGTCGCCGGTCGAGTAGCCCGGCGCAGGCATCCCGTCGATCGCCATCGCGGCCTGCGCGTTGTAGCGCTTGACCTGCTGCGGGCCATAGATCCAGTCCTGCGTGGCGAAGGTCGAGAAATCCACGAACTCGCCGTTGGCGTTCTGGATGCGCCACAGTTCCAGGTCGCGCGGCGCGCTGCGCGCCCATGGTTCACCCTGCACATAGACGCGCTTGATGCGGCCCTCGTAGATGAAGTCGTTGACATAAGCGCCCGACCACACCGTCGCCAGGAACGAGCCCACATCGGTCGCGGTCACGCCCACGGCCCCGGCCTTGGCCCAGTCGATGTTCAGTTCGAACTGCGGCGCGTCCTCGACCCCGTTGGGGCGCACGGCGGTCAGCACCGGGCTTTCACTCGCCATGCCCAGCAGCATGTTGCGCGCTTCCAGCAGTTCCTCGTGCGACTGGCCAGCCGAGGCCGTCAGGTAAGCCGAGAAGCCGCTGGCGTTTCCAAGTTCCAACACTGCGGGGGGGACGATGGGGATGACTATGGCCTCGCGGATGCCGCCCATCAGCGGACCGAAGGCGCGCGCGGCGATGGCTTGGGCCGAGCGTTCCGGATCGGCCCGTTCCTCCCAGTCCTTCAGGCGGACGAACATCATGCCCATGTTCTGCCCCTGCCCCGCAAAGGAAAAGCCGCGCACGGCAAAGACGGATTCGACGTTCTCGGCCTCGGCGGTAGTGAAATAGTCCGAAACCTTGTCCATGACAGCCTCGGTCGCCTCGGCGGTGGTGCCGGTCGGGGCCTGCACGATGGTCATGATCGCGCCCTGGTCCTCATCGGGCAGGAAGGCGGTGGGCGTGCGCTGGAACATGAACACCATGCCGGCCAGCAACAGGCCATAGACGATCATCATCCGCCACGGACGCGCCGTCGTGCTGCGGACAATGGCCATGTAGCCGTTGGTGACGCGGCCGAAGTTCCGCTCGAACCAGTCGCTGAAGCGGCTGCCGAGCCAGGCCATCGCGCCCATCCGGCGGCCGGACGAATGGCCATGGTGATGCGGCTTCAGCATCGTCGCGCAAAGCGCGGGCGTGAAGGTCAGCGCGATGAAGACCGACAGCATCATGGCGGACACGATGGTGACGGCGAACTGCTTGTACATCTCGCCGGTCGAGCCGCCGAAGAAGGCCATCGGCACGAAGACCGCCGAGACGACGATGCCGATGCCGACCAGCGCGCCCGAGATCTCGTCCATCGACTTGCGCGTGGCCTCGACGGGACCCAGTCCCTCGTCGCGCATGATCCGCTCGACGTTCTCGACCACCACGATGGCGTCATCGACCAGAAGGCCGATGGCCAGAACCATCGCCAGCATGGTCAGCGTGTTGATGCTGAAGCCCAGCACCGCCATGATCCCGAAGGTACCGAGGATCACGACCGGCACCGCCAGCGTGGGGATCAGCGTCGCCCGGAAGTTGTGCAGGAAGATCAGCATGACCAGGACGACCAGAATGATCGCCTCGATCAGCGTGTGCACCACCGCCTCGATCGAGATCAGGACGAAGGGCGTGGTGTCATAGGGGATGACATATTCCACGCCCGCCGGCATGAACTGGGCCAGTTCGGCCACCCGCGCCTTGACCAGTTCCGCCGTGTCGAGCGCGTTCGCGCCCGAGGCAAGCTGGATCGCAAGGCCCGAGGAGGACTGGCCGTTGTAGAAGCCTTCGATCTCGTAGTTCTCGGACCCCAGTTCGGCGCGGGCCACGTCGCGCAGCAGGACCAGCCCGCCGTCGGTGTCGGCCCGCAGGACGATGCGCTCGAAGTCCTCGGGCGTCCGCAGCAGCGACTGCGCGGTGATCGTGGCGTTCAGTTGCTGGCCTTCCGGCGCGGGCATCGCGCCAAAGGCGCCCGCGGAAATCTGGGCGTTCTGGGCGCGGATCGCGCCCACCACCTGCGCGGGCGTCAGGTCATAGTATTTCAGCTTGGTCGGGTCCAGCCAGATCCGCATCGAGTATTCCGACCCGAAGACCTGCACGCTGCCCACGCCGTCGATCCGCGAGATCGGCTCGACCATGTAGGAGTTGAGATAGTCCGCAAGGTCGATGGCGCTGCGCGTCCCGTCGGTGGACACCAGCGCCACGACCATCAGGAAGCCGGTTGCCGATTTCTCGACCGTGACGCCCTGGCGCGCCACCGCCTCGGGCAGCCCGGCCTCGGCCTGCGCCAGCTTGTTCTGGACCTGCACCTGCGCGATGTCCGGGTTGGTGCCCAGTTCGAAGCTGAGCGTGATCTGCGCGCCGCCTGTCGAGGTCGTCGAGGATTCGATGTTCCGCAGCCCGTCAAGGCCGGTCATCTCGCGTTCGATGAGCTGGACGACGGTGTCGGCCGATGTCTGCGCCGAGGCGCCGGGGTAGGCCGTCCTGATGACGATCGAGGGGCCGGCGATCGAGGGATATTGCGACACCGGCAGTTGCAGGACCGACAGCAGGCCCAAGCCCATGATGATGATGGCGATGACCCATGCGAAGATGGGCCGGTTGATGAAGAAGCGGGCCATGCGTCAGTTCCCTTCGGCCGGCGCGGCTGCTTGGGCCGGTGCCGCGGCATCCGCTGCCGGCCGGGCTGCGGCGGGCTGTTCGGCGGGCGCGATCTCGACCGGGGCGCCGGGCGCGACCTTCTGGAAGCCGGTGCTGATGATCTGGTCGCCGGGGTTCAGCCCGCCGGTGACCACCCAGTTGTTCGCATCCGAGGTGAGGATCGTCAGGTCACGCACCGCGACCGTCCCGTTCTCGGCCACCCACACATGCGGAACGCCCTGCGCGTCGCGCATCACCACGGATTGCGGGACGAGGTAAACGCCCTGTTCCTCGATCTGCGGCAGCAGCACCTCGACATAAAGGCCGGGCAGCAGCAGCTTGTCGGGGTTGGGGAAGGCGATGCGCAGGGTGATCATGCCGGTCGTCGGCTCGACCTGCGGCTCGGCTGCGCGCAACTCGCCTTTGACGGGATATTCGTCGCCCGTGGGCAGGATCAGCGTGGCCTGCCCCGTCGCCAGCACGCCACCCTGGGTTTCGGCCTGGCGCCAGCGCAGCAGGTCGTTGGCCGACTGCGTCACGTCCACATAGACCGGATCAAGCGCCCGGATCGTCGTCAGCGGCGTGGGCTGCTGGGCCGCGACCAGCGTGCCCGGCGTGGCCTGGGAAAACCCGATGGCGCCGGCGATGGGCGCGCGAATGGTCGTCCGCTCGTAGTCGATCTCGGCCGATTGCAGTTGCGCCTGCGCCAGTTGCAACGCGGCGTTGGCCCCGTCGCGGGCGGCCACGGCGCTGTCGCGCCTCTGGCCCGATCCGGCGTTGGTGGCCAGCAGTTCCTCGGCACGCCGGGCCTCGCGCTCGGCAAGATCGTAGTTCGCCTGGGCCTGCGCCACGCTGGCCTGGGCTGCGGAGACGGCGGCGGCGTAGGTCTCGTCCTCGATGGTGTAAAGCGGCTGGCCCGCTTCGACCTCGCGGCCTTCCTCGAACTGCCGTTCGCGGATGATGCCCGACACCTGTGGCCGCACCTCGGAGATGGTCGAGGCCTTGATGCGGCCAGGCAGACGCGCGGTCAGGGTATAGTCGGTCGGCTCTGCGGCGATGACGGTCACGGACGGGGTTGGCGCCTGCGCCGAAACGGCAAGCGGCGAAAGGCTGACAAGCAGCGCGGCAATCACGCCCAGCGCGGGCGAAGAGGAACGGAATCGGAGCATGTGGAGCTTTCCGGTTGTCGGGAGAAACGGCTTGGCGGGGTTTCGGCGCGTCGGCGCCGGAAAAGTCAATGCTTGATCGCGGGGCTTGCGCGACCGGGGGGGCGGGTCATCCGCCCGGCCGTCGGAGCTGCGCGCAGCAGGTCCATTTGACGGCGCAGCAGCCTGCCGCCGAAGGACGCCAGCGGAAAGCCCTTGCCGGATCGCAGCCATTCGCGGAGAAGGCCGACCACGGTGACGGACAGGACGATCTGCGCCTCGTGCGGGGTGAAATCGGGATGCAGCGTCCCGTTGTCCCGCGCGCGCTGCATGATCCGCAGGATCAGCGCCCGCATCTCGGCATCCAGCCGGGCGAGCGTGTCGTTGCGTTCCGCCGGCGTCAGGTTTGACATGATGCGGAAGATCCGTTGCCGCCCCTCGTCCTGCTCAAAGGATTGCAGGGCCTCGACCGTCGCGTCCAGCAGGCATCCCAGCGGGTCCGGCCCGGCATCGGCGACCCCGGCGAGGATCTGTTCCTGCGGCAGGAAGCTGCGCTGGTGCAGGGCGGCAAGGACCTCGGTCTTGTCTTTGAAATGCCAGTAGAACGCCCCGCGTGTGACCCCTGCCGCGCGCGAGACCGCGTCCAGCGTCGTGGCCGCAAAGCCCCGCTCGCAGAACATCCGCTCGGCCGCATCAAGGATGGCCTGCCGCGTCAGCTCCGAATCTTCCCGTGTCTTCCGCATGCGGCCCTTCCTTGCATCGGGCCGTTATAGACATTCATGTATGTATGTAAACACCTGCCGCTGTAAAATTTCGCAGGCCCGCTGTCCTGCGGGTGGCGGTCATGCCGGGGGCATAGCCATCGTCACGGCACCCCGGTCCCGCGCAGGCACCGGTTCATTCGGCGGTCCAGCCGCCATCCAGCACGATCGAAGATCCTGTCATCAGGGCAGAGGCCTCGGACGCCAGATAAAGCGCCGCGCCGGTGATATCCTCGACCTGACCCAGACGCCCCAGCTTTATCATCCGCAGGGCATGGTCCAGGAAGGCCGGGTTCTCGAAATAGGGTTTCGTCAGCGGCGTCTCGATAAAAGTCGGACAGATCGAGTTCACGCGGATGCGGTGCGGCGCAAGTTCGATCGAGGCGGCCTTCGTCAGCCCCTCGATCCCCCATTTCGAGGCGCAGTAGACCGAGCGGTCCTCGGCCCCGATATGCCCCAGCATCGACGACATGTTGATGACCGACCCGCCCCGGCCAAGCGCAGTCATCCGCCGCGTCACCGCCTGCATCGCGAAAAAGGCCGCGCGCAGGTTCAGGCCGATGATCAGGTCGAAGTCTTCTTCCGTCACCTCGGTCATCCTGCGGGGGCGGTTGGTGCCGGCGTTGTTGACGAAGACATCCAGCCGTTCCAGTCCGTCCACGACCGCCCGGAAGGCGGCAAGGTCGGTCACGTCGCAGGGCCGGGCCTTGGCGCGATAGCCCGCGTCACGCAACCCGGTGGCGACGGATTCGATTTCGTCCCCGGTTCTCGCGCAAAGGATCACCTCGGCACCCGCCTGGGCGAAGACCTCGGCGATGGCGCGGCCGAGGCCGCGGCCCGCGCCGGTGACAAGCGCGGTGCGCCCCTTCAGCGAAAAGTCGGGGAACGGGGTCATCGGCATCTCCGGATGGAAGGTTCGGATGCCGCCCCGCCCTCGGGACGAGGCGGCGGAGAAATCAGAAGTTGACCTGGTCGCCGCCCTTCAGCGCCAGCAGCTCGCGCGCCTCGTCGGGGGTCGCGACCTGCAGGCCCAGCCCCTCGATGATCTGACGGGCGGCGCGGACCTGCTCGGCGTTGGTTTCCGCAAGCCGGCCCTTCCCGGCCCAGAGGTTGTCCTCCAGCCCGACCCGCACATGGCCGCCGTTCGCGGCCGAGATCGCGGCGATGGACAACTGGTTGCGCCCCGCCCCCAGCACCGACCAGCGATAGTTGTCGCCGAACAGCCGGTCGGCGGTGCGCTTCATGTGCATCACGTCTTCCAGATGCGCCCCGATGCCGCCCATCAGTCCGAAGACCGTCTGGATGAACAGCGGGCCGGTCACGAGCCCGCGGTCGAAGAAATGCTTGAGGTTGTAAAGATGCGACGTGTCGTAGCACTCGAACTCGAAGCGCGTCCCGCCCTCGCCCAAGGTCGTCATCACCTGTTCCACATCGCCGAAGGTGTTGCGGAAGATGATGTCCTTGTTGCCGAGGTATTCCCGTTCCCACTGGTGCTTCAGTTGCGCCTCGTAGCGGTCGAGCATCGGGAACAGGCCGAAGTTCATCGTGCCCATGTTCAGCGAGGCCACTTCGGGCTTGTAGTGCTTGGCGGGCTGGATCCGCTCGGCGATGGACATGGTGGGCGCGCCGCCGGTGGTGATGTTCAGGACGGCGGCGGTCTGCTGCTTGATGACGCTGAGGATCGGGTGGAAGGCCTCGACCGACTGGTCGGGGCGGCCGTCCTCTTCGTTGCGGGCATGCAGGTGGATGATGGCGGCGCCCGCCTCGGCGGCGCCCACCGCGGCCTCGGCGATTTCCGAGGCCGAGACCGGCAGGAACTTCGACATCGAGGGCGTGTGGATCGCGCCGGTGACGGCGCAGGTGATGATGACTTTGCCCTGAAGGCTCATGGTCTTGTCCTCAATTGTGGGATCGGGTTTCACGCTGCGCCAGATGCGCAGCCAGCGCAGCGAGTTCCTCGTCGCGCCATTCCTGACGGGCGCGGACCGCATCGGGGGTCGAGACGTCGCGGAAGGCGGCGCCCACCTTGGCGGCAGCCTCGGCCGAGAAGGCCGCGTCGCCGACCTCGACACCGGCAAGGCCCGCCATCATCGCGCCATAGCGGTCCAGATAATCGGCGGCACCGCCGGGGGCGTTCAGGTTGATCGTCTCCATCGGTCCCATGAAGGCCCAGCGGCGGCCCAGCCCGTGGCGCATGGTGTCGTCCAGCCCCTGCACGTCCACATAGCCCTCGGCGATCAGGCGCAGGCTTTCGGCCAGCAGCACGGCCTGCAGGCGGTTCAGGATGAAGCCGTCGATCTCTTTCTTCAGCACCACCGGCACCTGTCCGGCGCGGGCGTAGATGTCACGCGCGCATTCGGTCACGGCCGGATCGGTGAAGGGCGCGGGCGAGATTTCCACCACCGGCACCAGATGCGGCGGGTTGACCGGGTGGCCGACAAGGCAGCGCGCGGCGCCCGGCAGCCCTTCGGCGAAGCTCGACGCCTTCAGCGCCGAGGAGGAGGAGGCGAGGATCGTGTTTGGCCCTGAAAGGCGGTCGAGTTCGGCAAAAAGCCTGCGCTTGATGTCGAGGACCTCGGGCCCGCTTTCCTGCACCATGTCCACGCCGGCCAGCACCTCGCCAAGGTTGCGCACCGGCTGGATGCGGGCTGCCGTGGCGGCGGGATCGTCACCGGCCTGGCCGAAGGGGGCGACCCGTTCGATCATGGTGGCGACATCGGCGGCAAGCCGGTCCAGAACGCCCGCGTCCTTGTCCCAGACGCCGACCTCGAAGCCCGCCCGGGCAAAGACGAAGGCCCATGAGCGGCCGATCAGCCCCGCGCCGACGATGGCGATGTGATTCATCCCCGTTCCCCCTTTCATAGCCACAGCATCTCGCGCCGCAGGTCGAGGTCCGTGGCGATGCGGCGCGATTCCACCTCATGCAGCACGCGACCGCGTTCAAGGACAATGGTGCGGTCGGACAGAGCCAGCGCCAGGTCGAGGTTGTGGTCCACGATGACGATGGACAGCCGGTCGCGCAGCCGGTCGAAGGTGCGGAACAACTGTTCCACGATCGCCGGTGCAAGCCCCTCGAAGGGTTCGTCCAGCAGAAGCACCCGGATGTCGCCCGACAGGGCGCGGGCGACGGCGGCCATCTGCTGCTCGCCCCCCGACAACCGGTCGGCAGGCGTGTCCAGCCGCTCGCGCAGGCGGGGGAAATATTCGAAGATTTCCTCGGTCGTCCAATGGGTCCCCTCGCCCGTCCGGCGCCGGATGCGGCCGAGTTCCAGATTCTCGCGCACCGTCATGCCCGCAAAAAGCCCCCGGCCCTGCGGCACATAGCCGATGCCCTTGCGCGCGATCCGGGCGCTGGAAAGGCCCACAAGCTCGCTTCCCATCAGCCGGATTGAGCCGGAAGACGGCGTGACGATCCCCGTCACTCCCTTCAGCACCGAGGACTTGCCCGCCCCGTTCCGGCCCAGCAGCGCAAGGATCTCGCCCTTGTGCAGGTCAAAGCCGACGTCGTTCAGGATGTGGCTCTTGCCGTAGTGAAGGTTCATCTTCTCGATGGACAGGATCGTCTCGTCCGAGAACTGCCCCTGCCGGGCAGACGCCGCGACGGCGCTGGTGCCCGACCCGATATAGATCTCGCGCACCTTGGCCGAGTTGCGGGCGTCTTCCACCGTGCCGTCCAGCAGCACGCGTCCCTCGGCCATCACCGTCACATGGTCGGCAAGATCGAACACCCGGTCGATGTCATGTTCGACCAGCAGGACCGGGATGCTGGTGGACACGTCCTTGATCAGCAGCCCGACACGCTCGCGTTCCGCCACCGACAGGCCCGCCAGCGGCTCGTCGGCCAGCAGGATCTTGGGTTCCGTCGACAGCGCAAGGCCGAGGTCCAGCAGCCGCTGACCGCCATAGGACAGCGAGCCCGCGATGGCGTTCTCCATCCCCCTCAGCCCGATCCAGTCGAGCATTTCGTCCACCTTGGCATTCACCTCGGCCACGCTGCCGGCCGGGCTGAGGGCACGGGTGCGGCTGGGATGATGGGCCTGCACGGCCAGGCGCAGGTTCTCGCGGATCGTCAGGTCGGGAAAGAGGCTGGTGATCTGGAAGGACCGGCCGAGGCCCAGCCCCGCGATCTGGTCGGGCGTGCTGCCCGAGATGTCGCGGCCGAGGAAGGTCACCTTGCCGCTGTCGGCGGGGATGATGCCGGACAGCAGGTTGAAGGCCGTGGTCTTTCCCGCGCCGTTCGGCCCGATCAGGGCATGCAGCGTCTTGTCGCGAACCCGGATCGACACGCCGTCCACCGCCTTCAGCGCCCCGAAGGTCTTCGAGATGTCGTCGGCCACCAGCACGTCGCCGCCGCCCGCGTCGCGGTCCCTGATCGCGGCGGGCAGCGGGTGCTTTTCGATCTTCCGGTCGGCCATCGCGGCGCCGGTCACGGCCTCGGGGAACAGGCGGCGCCTGACCTGCGCGCCGATGCCCACGAGGCCCTGCCGCGCGAACAGGACGAAGCCCAGGAAGATCAGGCCGAACCAGAACAGCCAGTTCTCGGTATACATCGACAGGTATTCGCGGAACAGGATGTAGAACAGCGCGCCCAGCGCCGGCCCCAGGAAGCCCCGCATGCCCCCGATGACCACCATCGCCAGCAGCTCGCCCGAGAAGATCACCGACATCGGCTCGGCCGAGGTCAGGCGGTTCTTGTAAAGCAGCAGCGCCCCGGCCAGCCCCGTCACCGTCGCCGACAGGACAAAGGCCGCCAGCTTGTAGCGCTGGACGTGATAGCCCAGCGCCTGCGCCCGGTTCTCGTTCTCGCGGATGGCGACAAAGACGCTGCCGACCGGCGACTGCAGGACGCGCAGCATCAGCGCCATCACCAGAAAGGCAAGGACCGCCACGACGATGTAGAAGTTGAGGTTGTTGTCCAGCAGGCCCGGCCGCTCGATCCCGCCAAGGCCGTTCTCGCCGCCCGTGACCTCGGTCCAGCGGAACGCAAGCTGGAACCCCATCGCCGACAGCGCCAGCGTCATCAGCGAGAAATAGACGCCCCGCCGCCGCAGCACCAGGAAGCCGATGACCGCCGCGAGTGCCGCCGTGAACAGCAGGGCCGCAACCAGCGAAACGGCCATGCTGGCATTGCCCAGCCGCAACGCGGTGATGCCCGCGACATAGGCCCCCAGCCCGAACCAGGCGCCATGGCCGAAGGACACGAGACCGGTATAGCCCGCGAGGATGTTCAGCCCCATCGCCGCAAGGGCGAAGATGACCACCTCGCTTGCGCTGTTCGGGCCGAGGCCAAGCAGCGACAGCGTCCAGGGCAGCAGGATCAGCGCCGCTGCCGCGACCGTCAATGTTCGCATGTTCTGCATGGAAGACCTATTCGAAACGGGTGATGCGCTCGCCCAGCAGGCCGCGGGGACGCAGAAGCAGGACCATGAACATCAGCAGGTAGATGGCCATCATCGAGAACTGGGACTGACCCAGCCCGATCATCAGGCCCTTGACCAGCCCGACCATGATCGCGGCGATGACCACGCCCCAGAAGGACCCGAGGCCCCCGATCACCACGACCACGAAGGCCGCGGTCCCGACCTCGACCCCCATCAGCGGGTGGACCGGCTGGATCGGCGCCATCAGCACGCCCGCAAGCGCGGCGATCCCGATGGCCAGCGCCACGACGGTCGAGAGATAGGGTCGCAGCGAAATGCCCAGCGTGCCGAGGATGTCGGGGTTCTGGATGCCGGCGCGGACGATCCGGCCAAAGGGCGTGCGGTTCAGCAGGTACCAGACGCCTGCCACCGTTGCGACCGCCACGGCGATCAGGAACAGCCGGTAGCGCGAATAGATGAAATCGCCCAGGAAGACCTGCCCGCGCAGGGCGTCCGGCATGGCATAGGCGCGCGGCGTCGCGCCGAAATACCACCGCAGGCTCTGCTCGATGATCATCGCAAGGCTGAAGGTCAGCAGCAGCGAATAAAGCGGGTCCTCGCGGTAGAAGCGGGTGAACAGCACGCGCTCGACGACGACGGCCACGGCCGCCGCGATCAGCGGCGCCACGACCAGCGCGCCGAAGAAGCCGATATGGGGCGACAATACGAAGGCCAGGTAGGCCCCCAGCGTGAAGAAGGCGCCATGGGCAAGGTTCACGATGCCGCCGAGCGAGAAGATCAGCGACAGGCCAAGCGCGATGAGCATGTAGTAGAAGCCATCGAGCAGGCCGTTCAGAAGCTGGGACAGAAAGATCGATACCATTCGGATGACCTGTCATGAAGGCTGGCCGGGCGCGCCAATCGGCGCACCCTGTTTTCCTCGATAGCTGGAAGGGCCGGCTCACTCAGAACGAGCAGGCGCCGCCCACGGCATCCTCGATCAGCACTTCCAGCGGCTGGTCGGCGTTCGGCACCGGGTCCGAGGTGGTGAAGATGTCCCATTCGTTCTGGACCTCGGAAGCATCCAGCGCCGTGACCGCATAGACTTCCTGCAGCAGCTGGTGGTTCGCGGGATTGAAGCGGCCCCGGCGTTCCTTCAGCACGTCGAAGTCGGTCGCCGGGTCTTCGAGGAACGAGATCAGCGCCTCGGTGTCGGTCCCGCCGACCCGGCCGATCGCATCGGCCATCACCCGCAGGCCCATGTAGTCCAGATAGGCCTGGTTGTCGGCGGGACGGCCGTATTTCTCCATGAAGGACTGGGCGAAGGCCTGCGAGCCGTCGGCCTTGACCTGGTGGGTCCAGACGCAGGGCCATGTCCCCTGGAAGTCCCGCGCCCCGATCGCCCAGGCGATCACGGTGTTGTAGTCGAAACCCGCCAGCGGGATGTCCAGCCCGAATTCCGCATATTGCTTGAAGAAGCTGGCCGTCTGGGTGCCTGCGAGGTTCGAGATCAGCACATCGGGCGCCGCCGCCCGGATGTTGAGCAGATAGGAAGAAAAATCCGTCGCATCCGTCGGGATCAGATCGTCGCCGACCGTCCGTCCGCCATGCCGTTCAAGGAAGGCCAGCGCCCCGTTGCGCAGGTCATGGCCGAAGGCATAGTCGGCGCTGAGGATATACCACGCCTTGTCTTTCACCATGTCATTGTTCAGCAGGTAGTTGCCTTCGGCGTTCACCACCATCGCGTTCTGCACCTCGACGTGGAACATGTGGCGGTTGCAGTCCTGCCCCCGCAGCGTGTCCGAGTTCGCGCCGGTGTTGATGAACAGCTTGTTGGCCCGCGCCGCGACCTGAGAGATCGTCAGCGCCGAGGCCGACGAGATCTCGCCCATGATCAGCGCCACGTCCCGGCGTTCGGCCAGCCGCTCGGCCTTGGTGGTCGCGGTCTGGGGGTTGACCGAATCCTCCTTGATCACCTCCAGCATGCGGCCGCCGATGCCGCCGCCGGCGTTGATATGCTCGACCGCCAGATCGACGCCCATGACCGCATATTCACCCATCGGACCCAGAAAGCCGGTGCGCGGCGTCAGGTGGGCGATGACGATGGGATCGGTCTGCGCGCGCAGGATGGATGGCGCGGCAAGGCCCATCACGCCGAACGCCGCGCCCGTCTTCAGCAACTGCCGTCTTCCGATTGTCTTCAGCATGAACGTCCCCTCCCCGAGACTTCACTTGCGCGAACCACATACCAGCGATGCTTACTTGACCGGCGATGCAATCCAGTGTGATCTCAGATCATACTGCTGACCGATTTTCCGCCTGTCAACACCGGAGGTCGCCCATGAACGACCTGAACATCCAGCCGCTTGCCCCTCGACCGTCGCTGACGGAACAGGCCTATGCCGCCATCGCGCGGATGCTTCTGGACGGCACGCTGAAGCCGGACAGCCAGACCTCGATCCGGGAACTGGCGGGAGAGCTGGATGTCTCGCCCATGCCGGTCAGGGAAGCGGTAGGCCGGTTAGTCGCCCAAGGGGCGCTCGCGGTCCGCAGGAACCGCGCCGTCGAGGTGCCGCGGATGACCGAGGACGAGTTCCGCGAACTGACCCGTACCCGCATCCTGATGGAATGCGAGGCGGCGCGGCTTGCAGTGGACAGGATCACGGACAGCACGGCCGGGGAACTGCGGGCGCTGCACGAGGCGTTCCGGCTGGAAATGACCGGGGGCAGCCGGGCGGATGCCCTGATGCTGAACCGCCGGCTGCATTTCACGCTCTACGATGCCGCATCCTCGCCCACCCTGCGGCAGTTGATCGGCATGGCCTGGCTGCGCGCGGGACCGCTGATCTCGCTGGACATCGGTCCCACCGCGCAGGGCGACCGGGCCGGTCACTCGATCATCGCCCACGGGAACCTGATCGCGGCGGTGACCGCGCGGGACCGCGAGGCCGCGGCCGAGGCGATCCGGTCCGACATCTCGGTGGCGGCAGAGGTTATTCTCGCGCAGCGCGACTATTTCAACATGAAGGAATGACCGGATGAACCTTGAACTGGACGGCGCGCGGGTGATCGTCACCGCAGGCGCCTCGGGGATCGGACGCGCCATCGTTGACGCGTTCCTTGCGGCAGGCGCCCGCGTTGCGACCTGCGACATCGACGCCGAAGCGCTTGGGACATTGCCGCAGAACGTCATCTCGCAGCGGGTCGATGTGTCCGACGCGGCGGCGCTGCGCAGCTTCATCGACCAGTCCATCGCCGCGCTGGGCGGCCTCGACTGCCTGGTGAACAACGCCGGGATCGCCGGCCCGACCGGCCGAATCGAGGACATCGACCTCGCCGACTGGAGCCGCACGCTGAACGTGGTGCTGACCAGCCAGTTCGTGGCGGTCGGCAGCGCCGTTCCTGCCCTGCGGGAAAGCGCCAACCCCTCGATCGTCAACCTGTCGTCCGTGGCCGGCCGGGTCGGCTTCGCCCTTCGCACCCCCTACGCCGCCGCGAAATGGGGCGTGATCGGCCTGACGAAATCGCTGTCGATCGAGTTGGGAGAGGACAATATCCGCGTGAACGCGATCCTGCCCGGCATCGTCTCGGGCGACCGCCAGCGCCGCGTGCTCGAGGCCAAGGCGCAGCTTCGCGGCCAGAGCTTCGCCGAGCTTGAGGCAGAAGCCTTCCGCTACACCTCGATCAAGGAATACGTCCCGCCGCAGGCGATCGCGAGCCAGGTCCTGTATCTCGCCTCGCCGCTGGGCAGGTTCATCTCGGGGCAGAGCATCTCTGTCTGCGGTGACACCCGCATGCTGGCCTGAGGCAGCCTCTCGGAAGAACGCCCGTGTGATGGGACGGACAACCGTATCTGCACGTTGTGCAGACGAGGGACAGACCTCCCTGCCCTTCGGTTCATAGCCAAGTGGCAGAGCCAATCAACGGCCACGCGGCACCTGCTGAGTGATGTTTCCGCCAACTCCCGGCCTCTCCGCGAAGCGGCTTCCTCTCCCTACCCGCCGCACTTGCAAACCTGCCATGGAGGCCTGACTTTCTTCATGGCAAAGCAACCTTTGTTCCGCTCACTTTCCAGGTGGCAGCGGCTTGCAGTGGCGAGTGCTTTCAGCCTGCAGCAGCACAACAGCAGGTGAAAGAGCCCCCTGCGCGCAAGAGCGGCACCCTTCATGACAGAGCAGTTCGGCCCGTGTCTGCCGTGGCAGCAACGGCCCAGGTCCTCCTTGCCGATTTCCGGGCCAACGCAGAGAAAAAGCCCTTGTTCCCCTTGGCCTCCTGCTGCTAGACCCCCCGGCGGAGATGTGGCCGAGTGGTCGAAGGCACACCCCTGCTAAGGGTGCAGGCGGGAAACCGCCTCGAGGGTTCGAATCCCTTCGTCTCCGCCATACAACTATCGGAAGCCGTTGTTCTTGCTTGCTAAGTGCCCGCGGAGCGGCGGCCTGTCCCCCTCACCGTCCCCCGCTGGGGCGTCGATGGCCACGAGGCATTGGAGCGCAGGGAGGTTCGCCATGGGATTCTTCCGGCGCCGCCGGGTCGGCACCCCTTGGGGCTCGCCCCAACTGTCGGACGAGGGCCGCGAGAAGATTCGGCAGTTCGTCGATGGCTGGAACGAGGGGCCGCTACGCAGGAAGGCGCTGCTGGAAATCCTCGATGCGGAACTGCGCGAACAGGAGCGCCGCCACATGGCCGGAGGGGAGAGCCCGTCGGGCGATAGGGGGCCGGAGGCACCTGCCGGATCGCCACCGGGGGGCTGACGCGGCTCGGCCGCGCGGCGGGGATTCTGCCGATTGACGCGGCGTACCGACCCGGCGCACCATCGGCGGCGAGGGGCTCTGATGATGTGACCGCCCCCCGACGGCATCTGATGTGCCAAGGTGGGTCTGCAACGATCCACAAAGGGGAGCGGTCATGTCGGAGATTATCACGGTCGGGCTCGATCTGGCGAAGAATGTATTCCAGGTGCATGGAACTGACGGCGCAGGACGAGCCGTTCTGCGCAAGAAGATACGGCGAGGGCAGGTGCTGGAGTTTTTCAGCCAGCTGCCCTCTTGCGTCGTGGCGATGGAAGCCTGTGGCGGCGCTCACTTCTGGGGCCGGGAAATTGGCAAGCTGGGGCATGAGGTGCGGCTGATCCCGCCGGCCTATGTGAAGCCGTTTGTGAAGCGCCAGAAGAATGACATGGCGGACGCCGAGGCCATCTGCGAGGCGGCTATGCGACCCACCATGCGCTTTGTTCCGGTCAAGAGCGAAGAGACGCAGGGCGCGGCAATGGTCTTCCGGGTCCGGGAGTTGCTGATCCGGCAGCGCACGCAGGCGATCAACGCATTGCGCGGCCATCTGACCGAGTTCGGTCAGATCGTGCCACAGGGAGCGGCCAACGCTGCGCGGCTGATCGCGATCGTGGAGGATCCGGATGGCGCTCTCCCTGCTGATGCCGTCCCCACGCTGAAGGCTTTGATCGCGGCACTCACGCATCTGGAGGCAGAGATCAGGAAGCTCGATGCCGAGATCGCCCGGCGCGCCAAGGAGAATGACGTCGCCCGGCGACTGATGACGGTGCCGGGCATCGGGCCGCTGATTGCCACGGCCATCGCTGTTCTGGCGCCGCCACCCGAGACGTTCCGCAAGGCACGCGACTTTGCCGCCTGGCTTGGTCTTGTGCCTCGGCAGCATTCGACCGGCGGCAAGCAACGTCTCGGAGCAACGACCAGAATGGGCGAACGATCCCTGCGACGCCTGCTGATCATTGGCGCCAACAGCGTGGTGATCAAACGTAACGTTCACAAGGAAGCGCAGCCCGGAACATGGCTGGGCAGCCTGCTGTTGCGCAAGCCACCGATGCTGGTGCGGGTGGCTTTGGCGAACAAGATGGCGCGGATCGTCTGGGCCTTGATGGCTCGGGGTGGCATCTACCAATCTCCGGTCGCAGCGGCGTAAGCCGCCGCAGATCGCGAGGACGTCGGAGCGGAAGAGGGCAAGGAGCAGTTTGGCGCAACAGTTGTGAGACGGGATCGGGAAAACCAGTGTGCAACAGAGTGCCTATGAGCACGCGGCTTTGATCTGGACCCGACCTTCGAACACCATACGGGCCCTGCGGCATGGATCGCGCCGCATCATGAGGCCGGACACATGTCAGCACCCGACAACGCGCCAAGATCAGCTTCAAAATCCCTCTTGCGCTTGGGGCGGTTACACATGTTGCACAAATGGTCTGATGGCCGTTGTTCCCCCTTTCCCCGGACAGACTCATTCCACAGCTTCAGTGACGGGTATGCCGAGCGCGGTGTAGCCGTTCAGGACGGCAATCCGGACCTGAAGTTCGGCGACCTGACGATCGAAGTCCCGCGCCATGAGGCGTTGCCCCAGAAGTTTCACGCAATGCATCTTCGTCTCGACGCGGCTCCGGCGGTGGTATCCACTCCATCTTCGCCAAAGCGTGCGGCCCAGGTATTTCGCAGATCGCAGAGCCTCGTTGCGCGCCGCGGCCCCGGCCGTGACAGCCTTCCATGGCTTTGCGTTCCTGCGGGCGGGATCACGGCGTGAGCGCCGCGGTCGGCGATCGCATCGTGGCACTTGCGGGTGTCGTAGGCACCGTCAGCCGTAACGCTGCCGATCTCCTCGTCCGCCGGGATCTGGTTGAGCAGATCTGGCAGGACCGGGGCGTCACCGATGTGGCTCCCGGTGATCTCGATGGCCCGGACTTCTAGCGTTTCCTCGTCGATCCCAATGTGAATCTTGCGCCAGATACGCCGCTTCGGGCCGCCATGCTTGCGGGCGTGCCACTCGCCTTCGCCTTCGACCTTGATCCCGGTGCTGTCGACCAGCAGGTGCAGAGGTCCCTTGGAGCCCCGATACGGGATGTTGACGGCCAGGGTCTTCTGGCGCCGCGACAGCGTGCTGAAGTCAGGCACCGTCCAGTCGAGGCCGATCAGGCGAAGCAGGCTCTCGACGAACCCTGCCGTCTGCCGCAATGCCATGCCGAACAGCACCTTCATGGAAAGGCAAGTCTGGATGGCGGCATCGCTGTAGGTCTGCTGTCGGCCACGTCGACCTGTCGCAGCCGCCTCCCAGCTCATCTCGGGGTCGAACCAGATCGTCAGCGAGCCACGGCGCTTGAGCGCTTCATTGTAGGCCGGCCAGTTCCTGGTCTTGTAGGTCAGGCGTGTGGGTTTGCTCATGTCGACCAGCTACCATGCTGACTCACGACATGAGTCACTGAAGGGATTTGTGCAACATGTGTAACCGCCCCAAGCGCAAGAGGGATTTTGAAGCTGATCTTGGCGCGTTGTCGGGTGCTGACATGTGTCCGGCCTCATGATGCGGCGCGATCCATGCCGCAGGGCCCGTATGGTGTTCGAAGGTCGGGTCCAGATCAAAGCCGCGTGCTCATAGGCACTCTGTTGCACACTGGTTTTCCCGATCCCGTCTCACAACTGTTGCGCCAAACTGCTCCTTGCCCTCTTCCGCTCCGACGTCCTCGCGATCTGCGGCGGCTTACGCCGCTGCGACCGGAGATTGGTAGATGCCACCCCGAGCCATCAAGGCCCAGACGATCCGCGCCATCTTGTTCGCCAAAGCCACCCGCACCAGCATCGGTGGCTTGCGCAACAGCAGGCTGCCCAGCCATGTTCCGGGCTGCGCTTCCTTGTGAACGTTACGTTTGATCACCACGCTGTTGGCGCCAATGATCAGCAGGCGTCGCAGGGATCGTTCGCCCATTCTGGTCGTTGCTCCGAGACGTTGCTTGCCGCCGGTCGAATGCTGCCGAGGCACAAGACCAAGCCAGGCGGCAAAGTCGCGTGCCTTGCGGAACGTCTCGGGTGGCGGCGCCAGAACAGCGATGGCCGTGGCAATCAGCGGCCCGATGCCCGGCACCGTCATCAGTCGCCGGGCGACGTCATTCTCCTTGGCGCGCCGGGCGATCTCGGCATCGAGCTTCCTGATCTCTGCCTCCAGATGCGTGAGTGCCGCGATCAAAGCCTTCAGCGTGGGGACGGCATCAGCAGGGAGAGCGCCATCCGGATCCTCCACGATCGCGATCAGCCGCGCAGCGTTGGCCGCTCCCTGTGGCACGATCTGACCGAACTCGGTCAGATGGCCGCGCAATGCGTTGATCGCCTGCGTGCGCTGCCGGATCAGCAACTCCCGGACCCGGAAGACCATTGCCGCGCCCTGCGTCTCTTCGCTCTTGACCGGAACAAAGCGCATGGTGGGTCGCATAGCCGCCTCGCAGATGGCCTCGGCGTCCGCCATGTCATTCTTCTGGCGCTTCACAAACGGCTTCACATAGGCCGGCGGGATCAGCCGCACCTCATGCCCCAGCTTGCCAATTTCCCGGCCCCAGAAGTGAGCGCCGCCACAGGCTTCCATCGCCACGACGCAAGAGGGCAGCTGGCTGAAAAACTCCAGCACCTGCCCTCGCCGTATCTTCTTGCGCAGAACGGCTCGTCCTGCGCCGTCAGTTCCATGCACCTGGAATACATTCTTCGCCAGATCGAGCCCGACCGTGATAATCTCCGACATGACCGCTCCCCTTTGTGGATCGTTGCAGACCCACCTTGGCACATCAGATGCCGTCGGGGGGCGGTCACATCATCAGAGCCCTTCGGAATGCTCACCTTCCCGGCGCCGGGGGCGTCCGAGACGCTGGGCAAGGTCATCCTCCCCCGTGCGGTGACCCTGCCGGCCGACTTCGCCGGGGCTGTCGGGAATGTCGACACGAGCCCGGCCGCGGGCTTTGCCATCGACGTGACGCGCAACGGGTTTTCGGTCGGGACGATCACGATCGACAGCGCGGGCGCGTTTGCCTTTGCGACCGCGGGCGGCGCTCCCGTGCTCCTTTCTGCGGGGGACGTGGTGCGCTTCGTGGCGCCATCGGTTGCGGACACCAGCATCGCGGGCATTTCCATGACGATCCGGGGGAGCCTCGTCTGATGCCCCTGCTGTTTCCGACATTGTTCAGCGGCGGCGCCGGGGCCGCGCCGCCGGAGCCGGCGAAGATTCCCGTGAGTTTCGTGGATGGCGTGGCGCTGTCCAACATGACGGCGAACGGGGTTCAGACTCTGACCCTCGCGACCCACCAACCCGGTGACATGCTCGTGGCCGTGACGGGGAACCGGGAGCTCAATGCGCCGCCCGCTCTGCTTGATGGCTATACCGAGGCCGTGTCAGGGGTTTCGCTGGGCGCCTCGGCGAGCGGCTGGCGCGGGTTCCGGCTGCAGACGAAGATTGCCACCTCGGCGAGTGAAACCATCAGCTGGACCGGGGCCTACGGGTTCCTCATCGCTCTGCGAGGCGCACGGAACGTCGGCCGCGTGGGCAGAACATTATGGGCGGCCGCGCCTGCGTCAAACTGGGCCGCCCCCCAGCTCTATGATCTCGACACCTCGGGCGTGGGCTTCCTGCTCTCGGGCCTGGCCGGCGGGGAAGGCGTCACCTCGGTGACCGCGCCCTGGCAGCTGTTGGCGCCGGCCAGCACGGCAAGGCGCTTTGCGGGCTTCCTGGCCGAGAATGCGCTCGAGCGCGGCCCGCATGCGCGCTTTGCCGCATCGGGGACGTGGAACGCCACCTTCTGGTCGGTGGAGTTCCTGCCGTTTCCTCCGGCAGAGGTTGTGCTGCCGCCCGGGGCCTGGCGGCTCGACGCGTCCAGGACCCAGGCGGGCTATGCGGCCTGGCGCGGGGGGATGACGGTCGTCAATTCATCCGGGGGCACGGATTACCAGGGCTTTGTGCCGACCGGGAGGTCGTTTTCGACGGGCAAGCGATATTGGGAAGTCGAATGCGCCGGGGAATACGGGGCCAACGCGAATTACAACGGCTACATGGGGGTCGCGAGCGCGGAACAGGTGGCGCAGTGGGGTTCCGGTAACGCGATTCAGTTTGGCTCCATCGGATGGAGGGGCAACGGCGATATCTGGTCGAGCGACAGCTCCGCGACCGGCTCGCGCAAGTTGCTTTCCCGTCCGACGTTTGGGAAGGGCGCCGTGCTCATGTTCGCCTTCGATCCGGCGACGCGCGGGTTGTGGATCGGCAAGGACGGGGTCTGGGCGAACCACCCGGACACGGACGCGCCGACCTTCGCCTCGAAAGCGGGCAGTGTCTGGTATCCGGCACTCCAGGGACGTGAGCCCAACGAGGGCGGGACGCTCCGCTCCTTGGCATCTCGGTTCAGCTATCCGGTCCCGGCAAGCTGCATCCCGCTGGGATGATCCGGACCGCCGTTCCCGGCTACTTCGCGGCGGATCACAAGCCTGCCTGTTGCTGCAACATCGGCTGATCGGAAGGAGGAACCCATGTCACCACCCAGATCCGATCAGGGCTTCGTGCGCATGCCGGAGGCCGAGTTCGAGGCCATCCTGACCCGCGCGGCAGAGGAAGGCGCCAGGCGCGCGCTCGCCGATGTCGGCCTCGACGGAGACGAGGCCGCGCTCGACGTCCGCGACCTGCGCTCGCTGGTGGACTGCATCCGGTTGGTGCGCCGCACCGCCATGCAGACCGCCGTCCGCATGATCACCACCGGCGTCATGCTGGCGCTGCTGGCGGGCATCGCCATCAAGCTGAAGATCTTCGGCGGCAGCCCGTAGCCGCGCCGGCCCCGTTCACCTGCCCACCCGTACCCCGCCCGTGAGGCGGGTTTTTCGTTTCTGGAGGACCCCATGACCACGACCTTCCACCGCCACTGGCGCGACGTGCCGGAGAACGCCTGGCGCTGGCCCAACTTCTCGCCCGCCGAGATCGCCTGCCGCGGCACCGGCAAGCTGCTGATCAACGAACCCGCGCTCGACATGCTGCAGGCGCTGCGCGACCGGCTGGGCAAGCCGCTGATCGTCCGATCGGCCTATCGCAGCCCCGAGCACAACCGCGTCGTCGGCGGCGCAGCCCGGTCGAAGCACCTCGATGGCGCCGCCTTCGACATCGCCATGGCGAACCACGATCCGGTGGCGTTCGAGGAAGCAGCGCGGGCGGTCGGGTTCCTCGGCTTCGGCTTCTACCCGCGCTCGGGCTTCATCCATGTCGACCTCGGGCCTGCGCGGCAATGGGGTGAGCGGTTCCCGGTCCGCGCGACCGCATTTGCAGCCGAGACTCCGCCGGCGCGCGAAGTGCTGGCGCAGAGCCGCACCATGAAGGGTGGCGGAGCGGCAGGTGTGGCGACGCTGGGCGCAGCCGGGGTCGAGGTGGCACAGAGCGTCCTGGCCGAGACCCAGTCCGCCATCCTGCCGCTCGTGCCGTATCTGGATACGCTGCGCTGGGTGTTCATCGCCGTGGCGCTCGGCGGGATCGCGGTCACGATCTACGCGCGGCTCGACGACTGGAAACGGGGGCGGCGATGATCTTCACGCTGTTGGGCGGCATTGCCGCCAGCCCGTGGATGCGGGCCGCTTTGCGCTGCGGCGCTACCGCCCTCGCGGTGCTGCTATTCCTGCTCGCACTCCGGCGTTCCGGCGAGCGCACCGGCCGCCTCGCCGAACGTCTTGAAACCACGGAGAAGATCAATGACGTGCAACGCCGGATGTTGGAGGCGGCGGCTCGCCGTCCTCGGTCTCGTGACGAGCTTGCTGAGCGGCTGCGCGACGGTCGGTTCTGAACAAAGGGTCACGGCACTTTGTCCACCGGTCGTGGAATATGGTCAGGAGTTACAGACGCGAGCGGCTGACGAACTCGCGCTCCTGCCGGAGCATTCTGCGGTCGCCGAAATGTTGACCGACTACGCCGTCATACGGGAGCAGGCGCGGGGATGCGGCGGGCAGTAGGTTCATCCCGCAGCCCCGTACGACACCCCGCCAGCACGAGCGCGGTCAGGAGGCCAGGCTTGCGTCGGCAAGAGCGTCCTTGATGCGGGGAACCAGCTCTCGCGCCGTACGCCCTGCACCGATCAGCGTTGCGGAGGCGGCGCCGGTCCAGTTCCCGTATCCCGCCAGCCACAACCGTGGTTCCTTGACCGCGCGCTGGTCGAGGACACCGATGCGCACGTCAGGTTCGACCACGCCGAGGGGCAGCAGGTGCTCGGTTGCAGGACGGAAACCCGTGCACCACAGGACAGCGTCGATCTGCGTCTCGGTCCCGTCTCGCCAGACCACGCCCGTCGCAGTGAAGCGCTCGGAGGGACGGACGGAGGTGAGCACGCCCCGATCTCTCGCCTCCTTCACAGGCGGGACCATGACGATGTCGCCCAGCGTGGTGGTTGCGGCCTGATCGAAGTCTCCGCGCACCCGCGCGCTGGCCCGCTCGAAGAGAACCCGGCCGTCGACGTCGTCAGGCAGAAAGACCGGCTCCTGGAGCGTGACCCAGATGGTCTCGGCGACCCCGCTCACTTCGGCGAGAATCTGCGCCCCGGAATTGCCGCCGCCGACGATCAGCACCCGTTTGCCGGCGAAGGGATGTGGGTTTCGGTAGTGCGCCGAATGGAGCTGAATGCCCCGGAAGAGCTCCCGTCCAGCGTAGTCCGGAATATGGGGCGCGCCCCATGTCCCGGTGGCGCTGACGACTGCGCGCGCCGTGAGGCTGCGCTGATCCTTCAGGCGGAGACGAAGCCGTTCGCCGTCGCGCTCCACGGCACCTACTTCACACGGACGTTCGACGGGAAACCCGTAGCGGCGCTCGTAGCGGGACAGATAGTCGACCACCTCGTCCCGTGTCGGAAAGCCCTTCGTCTGGCTCGGGGGCATGGGCCAGCCGGGCAGCGAGCTGTAGCCCGCGGGCGAGAACAGGCGCAGCGAGTCCCATGTATGACGCCAGGCGCCACCGGGCCGCTCCTCCGCGTCCAGCACCAGGAAATCGAGATCGGCGCGGCGGAGGTAGTAGGCGACCGTAAGGCCGGCCTGTCCGCCCCCGATCACCACGACATCATGGTCGGCGCCACTCATGCCGAGCGCTTCTGCGGTGCGATGGCAATCGACGAGAGGTCCGCCGCCGGGTCCACGGCTTTTCCTGTGGCCTTCCTTTCCGAGTAGCGGTCGACCAGGCGTGCCGCATGGGGGCGGGTGAGAATGGTGAAGCGGACCAACTCCTCCATCACGTCGACGATGCGGTCGTAATAGCTCGAGGGTTTCATCCTGCCGGCCTCGTCGAACTCATCATACGCCCTGGCGACGCTCGACTGGTTGGGGATCGTGATCATCCGCATCCAGCGGCCTAGGAGCCGCAGCGTGTTGACCGCGTTGAAGCTCTGCGAGCCGCCCGAGACCTGCATCACCGCGAGCGTGCGCCCTTGTGTCGGGCGCATCCCACCCATGTTGAGCGGCAGGTTGTCGATCTGCGCCTTCATCAGGCCGGTTATCTGGCCGTGCCGCTCGGGGCTGCACCAGACCATGCCTTCGGACCACATCGCGTGCTCGCGCAGTTCGTGGATCGCCGGGTGGTCATCGCCGGCGATCTGATCGGGGAACGGCATGTCCGAGGGATCGAAGATGCGGACGTCGGCGCCGAAGAGACGCAGCAGCCGCGCCGCCTCCTCGGTCGTCAGCCGGGAGTAGGAGTGTGGCCGCAGCGAGCCGTAGAGCAGCAGGATTCGCGGCTTGTGGTCCTCGGGTCCAAGTCCGACCGCCGGGCGCTCCAGCATGAAGCGTCTGTCGAGGGCCGGCAGGTGGTCGGGGTCGGGCAGTGTACGCAAACCCATGAGGTGCCTCCTACTGCTGACCGGCCGCTGCCGCAGAGACGGGGGCAGGCGCGGAATCACGGAACCAGCGCCGGCCTAACCAGAGAGCGACGTGCACCAGCAGGATCAGCACCGGCACTTCCACCAGAGGCCCGATCACGGCGGCGAAGGCAACCGGCGACGAGAGACCGAAGGCGGCGATCGCGACCGCGATGGCCAGTTCGAAGTTGTTGCCGGCGGCAGTGAAGGCGATCGCCGTCGTGCGCGGATAGTCGCCCGCGATCAGCCTGCCCATGAAGAAGCTGATCACGAACTGCACGACGAAGTAGATCACCAGCGGCACCGCGATCAGCAGCGCATCGAACGGCAGCCGCACCACGTCGCCGCCCTTCAGACTGAACATCGCGACGATGGTGAAGAGCAGTGCGACAAGGGTGATCGGGCTGATCTTGGGCAGGAACACATCCTCGTACCAGTCGGAGCCTTTGCGCGCGATCAGGATGCGGCGGGTCAGGTATCCGGCCGCGAAGGGGATGCCCAGATAGATCAGGACCGCCTCGGTGATGGTCCAGAACCCGACATCGACGACGCTGCCCTCCAGCCCGAAGAGCGGTGGCAGGACCGACAGGAAGAACCAGGCGTAGGTCGAAAAGAACAGGATCTGGAAGATGGAGTTGAAGGCGACGAGGCCCGCGACATACTGGTTGTCGCCCTTGGCCAGCTGGTTCCAGACAAGCACCATGGCGATGCAGCGCGCCAGTCCGATCAGGATCACGCCGGTCATGTATTCGGGGTAGTCGCGCAGGAAGACCACGGCGAGCGCGAACATCAGCACCGGCCCGATGATCCAGTTCTGGACCAGCGAGAGGGCAAGCACGCGCTTGTCGGCGAAGACGCGATGCAGCTCCTCGTACCGCACCTTGGCGAGCGGTGGGTACATCATCAGGATCAGGCCAATGGCGATCGGGATGTTCGTCGTGCCGACCGACATCGCGTCGAGCGCGGCGGGAAGGTTCGTGAAGGCGGTCCCGAGGAACACGCCGAGCGCCATCGCCGCGAAGATCCAGACGGTCAGATAGCGGTCAAGGAAAGAAAGCCGGAGTGCCGGCCCGGTTGCGTTGGACATTGGAAATTTCCTGTCAGGCGAGTCTGTTGCCCGCGGTGTCGGTGATCTTCTCGCCATCCTCCTTGGTGAAGGCACCCTTCTGGGGCGGCAGGAGGTCGAGGACGGTCTCGGAGGGGCGGCACAGCTTGACGCCCTTCGGCGTGATCACGATGGGCCGGTTGATCAGGATCGGGTGAGCCTCGATCGCATCGAGCAGTTGTTCCTCCGTCAGGCCGGGGTCGTGGAGACCGAGTTCGCCGTAGGGCGTGCCCTTCTCGCGCACGAGGTCCCGGACCGATACGCCCATCCGCTCGACGAGCTGCTGCAGCAGCGTGCGCGAGGGCGGAGTCTTGAGGTACTCGATGACGTGCGGCTCGACCCCGGCATTGCGGATCATGGCCAGCGTGTTGCGCGAAGTTCCGCACTCAGGATTATGATAGATGATGACGTCGGTGTAATTCGCGCTCATGCGCCGGCACCTTCCTTGATTGTGGCGTTGCCGGACGGATCACAGACAGCTGCGCCGACCGCGCAATCGCTGGTGTCACCGCCACAGCAGTTTTCCGTGAGGTAGGCCATCAGCCCGTTCATCGCCGCAAAGTTGGCGGTGTAGATCAAGGACCGCCCCTCACGGCGGTAGGTGACCAGGCCGGCATGCTTCAGCTGAGTCAGGTGAAACGAGAGGGTGGCCGAGGGCAGGTTCAGCATCTCGCCGATACGCCCGACCGCGCGTCCTTCGCTTCCCACCTGCACCAGCAGCCGAAAGATATCGAGCCGGGTCTGCTGCGCGAGCGCGGCCAAGGCAGCGATGACATCTGTTTTTTCCATATCTCCAGAATAGTGGAGATGTTTCTGGTGTCAATGCCAGGATAGCCCTGCCGATCAGCTCCAGCCGTGGCTGTGGAAATGGCGCCGGAACTGCCTCCGACGCCAATCACCTTCTTAGCGGCTCGAGTCGCCGTAGACGATGCCATTCGGCCGATCGCCGACCGGCACCGTCCTGATCACGTCCTGGCTCTCGACGTCGATGATCGAGACGCTGTCATCGGCGATGTTCGTTACGAACACGTAAGCCCCGTCCGACGATGCCGACACGCCATGGGCGCCACCCCCGGTGGTGATCGTCTTCACGACCTCTCCCGTCGCCGTGTCGATCACGGACACCGTGTCGTTGGGCTCCGCGTCGGTGCCCTGGTTGGCCACGTAGACGTAGGCTCCATCGAGGGTCGCGAACATCTGGATCGGGTTCGGCCCGACGTCGATCCTGTTCGTCACCTCGCCGGAGGCGGTGTCGATGACGGCCAACCGGTTCTCGTCACGGAGCGAGACGTAGACCTGATCGCCAGACGGGGTGAACCCGACCTGAACGGGCGCTGCGCCCACCGGAATGCGCGCAACTTCCGTCAGGGCCTGCGTGTCGATGACGGAGACCGAGCCGTCCTCGACATTGGCCACATAGAGTTGGCTCTCATCCGGGCTGAGGCGCAGCCCGTGCGGATAGGCGCCGGTCGCGATGCGCTCGATCACCGAAGCCGCGGCGAGATCGACGACCGCAATCTCGTTTCCGCCCGACAGCGAAGCATAGGCGCGCCCGCCGCGATCGGCGACGACATGCGCCGGATGCGCCCCGACCTCCACCGTGGCGACGGGTTGCGACAGTCGCTCCGGATCGAGCACCACCAGAACCCCTCCGCCCGCATCGGTGTCGGCGTGTCCATCCTCAGCCGATCCGTGAGCGTGATCGGCGGCGGGGCTCCCGACTGCGAGCAGCAGATTCCCGTCCGGCGTCAGATCGACATTGTGCGGCGACACGCCGACGTCAACCGTCTCGACCGAACCCGTGCCGAGATCGATGGCGCTGATGGAATTGCCGCCCTCGTTGGCGGAGTAGACGGTCCCGCCTGTCTGGCCGAGGGCGGTTGGTGCCTCGCCGGCGTTCGTCTCCAGCCATGCCTGCATTTCGGCGATCTCGCCTTCCTGCGCCGCGATGATCTGGTCCGCCCACTCCCGGGTCTGCGGATCGTCGCCATATTGCTGGACGATCCTCGCCATGTCGATTGCACCCTGATGATGCGGGATCATGCCCCGCACGAAGGCGACGTCCGGGTCGTCGACCATGACGCCTTCCATCATCGGTCCGTGCATTTCATTCATCGAGGCGACGTAGGCCTGCGTGAAGTCGGGAGCGTCCGAAAGGCTCGTTGCGGTGCCGTCAGCGCCGGGTGCGGCCATTCCGCCGTGCATGCCCTCCTGCATCATCTGCTGCATCGCCTGCATCATGGCCTGGCCATGCTCGGGCATGCCGGGCATCCGGTCCGAGGGAGACGTGGGCGCGGGAGCCTGTTCCGTCTGGGCGGGCGGGGTTCCCGGGTGGTGGGTGTCATGTTCGGCCTGGGCGAGAGCCGCGCCCGGCAGGCCGGCCAGCAGGCCGACGGAAAGAACGATTGCAGTTCGGTTCATGGGTTTTCATCCTTCGCACCGGAGCGCCGACGTCACAGTTGCGGACGCGGGCCTCCGAAAGTTCGTCTGAGCTTGAGGTGCGCGCTTGCCGGCGATTGCGCCGGAGCGGCCGTCACGCAGCGAACAGACGAGGCGGCTTCCGGATTCCTTCAGGAGATCGTTCCCACGGGTCAGGGTGCATGACCCTGAACAGCTCACCATTCACGGACGGCCCGAACGTCGGCGGCTCGACGGGAACGGCGGCGATCAGACAGGTCTGACAGCAATCGGCCAGAATCTGGCCACCGTCATCACTCACGCAGCCCGCGGATGTCTCTGCACCGGGATCGCCGGGCAGGTGATGTTGAGCGCATTGGCTTGCAGTGGCAACGCTCTGGTCGCGGTGGAGGGCGTGTCCGGTCGGGCTGGCATGCGCCACGCCCTGCAGAACGAGGGCGCTGATGGCAAGCAGCAGGATGCCGATTGCGAACTGCCGCAATCGACCGCATCCCGCCGCGAACGCAACTCTCGCGCGCCCGCTCATGAGCCACCTGCCTTCTCGGTGTCGAGCCGGGGCGATGCGCCGCTGACGTGGGCAAGGCCCATCGCTCTCGGCTTGTGCTGCATCGGATCGGTGGCAAGGTGAACGGTCATGTGGAGGCGCCTGGCTCAGATTTCCTGCGCGCCGAGGTAGCGCCCGAAGGTCTGGGTGGTCGGGCCGAACAGGAGCACTTCATAGGGTTCGGGGTCGACACTTGGGAAATCCATGCCGGGCGAGCCGGCAGGCATTCCGGGAACGGCAAGTCCCGTCCCGGAGGGCCGCTCGGCCAGCAGGCGGCGGATCGCGGGAGCTGGCACATGACCCTCCACCACGTAGCCCTCCACCTCGGCCGTATGGCAGGAGCTCAGATCGGCCGGCACGCCGAGCCGCTGCTTGAGGCTGAACACGTCGTCCGAGTCCACGACCCGCACCGGAAACCCCGCGGCTTCGATATGTTCGATCCAGCCACCGCAGCAGCCGCAGGACGGATCCTTGGTGACGGTCACGAGCGGCAGGGCCTCGGCTCGCGCCCAGGCCGGCATCGACAGCAGGAACGGAAGCGCCGCGGCCGCCGCGAGAACGGCCCGCCGGCCGATGGTGTGATCGTTCCGCATCGTCAAACCTTTCTTCGTGGGCTCCATGATCTCACCGGCTAGTCTGGAACGCGACCCACGACCGAGGGAGAATGCGCCTGCACGCCGCGGCATGATGTCGCCTCAGATGCGCTCGCGGGAACGGCCGACGATGCCACCCGGACATCACAGCTTCACGCCCCGCAGCCGAGACGCATTCGCGATCACGCTGACCGAGGACAGCGCCATCGCCGCCGCGGCGATGATCGGCGACAGCAGGATGCCGAAGAACGGATACAGCACGCCGGCCGCCACAGGGATACCGAGCGCGTTGTAGATGAAGGCGAAGAACAGGTTCTGGCGGATGTTGCGCATCACCGCCTGCGACAGCCGCCGCGCCCGAACAATGCCGGTCAGATCGCCCTTCAGCAGCGTGACGCCTGCGCTCTCCATTGCCACGTCGGTGCCAGTGCCCATGGCGATGCCGACATCGGCGGCCGCGAGCGCAGGGGCGTCGTTGACGCCGTCCCCCGCCATCGCCACCACCTCGCCCGCCGCCTTGTGCCGCTGCACGACCTCGCTCTTCTGGTCGGGAAGGACCTCCGCCTCGACCTCGTCGATGCCGAGTTGACGCGCGACCGCCTTCGCTGTGGTCCAGTTGTCACCGGTGAGCATGACCACGCGGATCCCCTGCGCCTTCAGCGCGGCAAGCGCCTCAGGGGTCGAGGGCTTGACCGGATCGGCGATGGCGAAGATGGCAGCAACCTGCCCGTCCACGCCCATGAAGATCGCGGTTGCGCCATCCTCGCGCAGCCGGTCGGCCTGCTCGGCCAGCGGCGTGACATCGACCCCCTGTTCGGCCAAGAACTTCGCATTGCCGAGGGTAATGCGCTTGCCCTCGACCGTGCCGTAAGCGCCCTTGCCGGTCGGCGAGTCGAAGTCCTCGACTGGCGCCATCGCAATCCCGCGCTCCTCGGCCGCGCGGACGATGGCGAGCGCGAGCGGATGCTCGCTCGCCCGCTCGACGCTCGCGGCGAGGCGCAGGGCCTCGTCTTCCGTGAAGCCTGCGGCCGGAACGATGGCGGTGACGGCAGGCCGGCCCTCGGTCAGCGTGCCGGTCTTGTCCACGATGATCGTGTCCACCTTCTCCATATGCTCGAGCGCCTCGGCGTTCTTGATCAGGACGCCATTCTGCGCGCCGCGGCCGACGCCGAACATGATGGACATCGGCGTCGCCAGCCCAAGCGCGCAGGGACAGGCGATGATGAGGACCGAAACCGCCATGACCAGCGCATAGGCGAAGCGCGGCTCCGGGCCCCAGATCGACCAGGCGACGAAGGCGAGCACCGCGACCACGATCACGGCCGGCACGAACCAGCCCGACACCTGATCGGCCAGCCGTTGGATCGGAGCTCGGCTCCGCTGCGCCTCGGCGACGAGCTGGACGATCTGCGACAGCATGGTGTCGCGGCCGACCTTGCTGGCCTCGATCACCAGCGCGCCGGACTGGTTCATGGTCCCCCCGATCGCCTTGGAACCAACCTCCTTGGTCACCGGCATGGACTCGCCCGTCACCATCGACTCGTCGACGGCGCTGCGGCCTTCCAGCACCTCGCCGTCGACCGGCACCTTCTCTCCGGGCCGGACCCGCAGCCTGTCACCGACATGGACGGTGTCGAGCTGCACCTCTTCTTCGGTGCCGTCATCACGGATGACCCGTGCGGTTTTCGGGGCGAGATCGAGCAGCGCCCGGATTGCGCCGCTGGTGCTTTCCCGCGCCCGGAGTTCCAGCACCTGTCCGAGCAGCACGAGCACCGTGATGACCGCTGCGGCTTCGAAATAGACAGCGACCGACCCGTCATGCTGACGGAAGGCGTCCGGGAAGATGTCTGGCGCGAGCGTCGCAACGACGCTGTAGATCCACGCCGCCCCCGTGCCCATGGCGATCAGGGTGAACATGTTCAGGTTGCGCGTGACCAGCGACTGCCAGCCGCGCTGGAAGAAGGGCCACCCGGCCCACAGGACGACCGGGGTCGCGAAGAGCAGCTGGATCCAGTTCGAGGTCTGCTGATCGATGTAGCGGTCCAGCCCGAGGAAATGGCCGCCCATTTCCAGAATGAACACCGGGACCGTCAGCACCAGCCCGATCCAGAATCGACGCCGCATGTCGATCAGTTCGAGATTGGGCTCCGCCTCGAGGCTGACCAGAACCGGCTCCAGCGCCATGCCACAGATCGGGCACGACCCCGGCCCAACCTGCCGGATCTCCGGATGCATCGGGCAGGTGTAGATCGTCCCCTCCGGCACCGGCTCGGCTTCTGCTGCAGCAGCCGGATCGAGGTAGCGCTCGGGGTCGGCCAGGAACTTCGCGCGGCATCCTGCCGAACAGAAGTAGTAGGGCCGGCCGGCGTGCTCGGCCTTGTGCTGCGTCGTATGCGGATCGACCATCATGCCGCAGACCGGGTCCTTGACCCGGTGCGCGCTGTCCGTGGTGCCGTCCTGTGCATGTCCGTGGCGGTCGGCGGAATGATCGTGAGGAGCTGCCGCCGGAGAGGCTTCTCCGGCCGCAGCCGGGTGCGTGTGTTCGGTCTTGCCAACCATCTCGTGTCCTTCCGGAGAATCGTTCTGAGATCATCCACGCTCACCTTGCGCCTTCCCACTGCTGGAAGGTCAAGGATGCTGCAGAGCCGCCCGTGCTCGCTTGTCGGACGGTTATTCCGTCAGTACGCGATCGCTCGGATCATTCTTCAAACGCCCGCAGATGCGGAAACCTTCCCTCAGCTATGTATGCTTCCTCCGCCGGGGTTGATTGGCGGCCGAGTGTCTGATTGCGGTGCGGGTGCCGCCCGAAGGCCGCGATCACCTTCCGCACGTCGTGGGCCTGCGTCACCAGCGACAGGTATATCGGCTGCAGGTCTGCCGGGGCTTGCGCGGCGATGTCCTCGCGGAGCCTGATGAGAAGATCCAGACGCTCCAGATGATCCCGGCCTTCGCAGTGGCCCAGCGGCAGGCCGAAGACGATCCTGAGCCACGGGCTGGCGAGACCGGTGTAGTGGCGGTTTGCGAGGCCCCCCATGGCCAGCGCCAGTGCAGCGCGATCCTGCGCGAAGGCGCCGACCTCGCCGCGCCAGAGCGAACGCGAGAACTGGTCGAGCACGATGATGAGCGCCAGCCTGCCTTCGGCATCGCTGGCCCAGTGATCGAGATTGCCCTTGGCCCCCTCTGCCGTGAGATCGGAAAACCGGGCGATGATCTCGCTGTCGGCGCCGCCGCGCATCCGCCGGAACCAGTGCTCTCGCTGCGTGTCGGCCTCGAGGTCGAGGGCGCTCTCCTCGGGAAACCAGAACTCGAGAACGTCCCTCCATGCACGCGCGTTAGATTTCTCGTTCATGTCGGCACCTCGTGGAAAACCTGCTTCGTTCAGATCGGCACGAACTGACGGTCATATCGCAGATAAAAGATGTGAATCAGCCCCCGCGCATCAGCGCGGGGGCTTGTAGCTTGAACCGTCCTCAGCTTCGCGCAGGGGCGGTCGCGGACCCGGCAGCCGCTCGTCCCGTGCGGCTGGCGGCCGGCCGGTATCTTGCCGGGACGCGCAGCAGCCGCATGCCGTTGGCGATCACGATCAGCACCGAGAGCTGGTGCACGAGCATCCCGCCCGCCATGTGAACGTGCCCGCTGAAGACGCCGGCGAGCAGCCCGGCCACCGTCAGAAGCGCGATCACGAGGTTCTGGCGCATGTTGCCCAGCGTCGCGCGCGAGATCGCCATGGCCTCCGGGATCTTGCCCAGATCGTCCTTCAGCAGCGCGATGTCGGCGGTCTCGATGGCGACGTCGCTGCCGGCCGCGCCCATGGCGATGCTGGTGTCGGCGGCAGCCAGCGCCGGGGCGTCGTTGATGCCGTCGCCGACCATGGCGACATGGGCGCCGTCGGCCTTCATCTGGCGGATCAGTTCCAGCTTGTCCTCGGGCATCAGCCCGGCATGGACCTCGTCGATGCCGACCTCGCGGGCGATGGCTTCGGCCGCGCCGTGCTGGTCGCCGGTCAGCATGACGACGCGGCGGATGCCGATGTCGCGCAGCCGGGCGATGGCTTCCGCCGCCCCTTCGCGGGCCATGTCGGACATGCCCAGCAGCCCGATCAGCCGCCCGTCCGCCGCCACCAGGATCGGTGTCTGCCCGGCCGAGAGCAGCCGGTCGAGCCCGGCCTCGCCCTCTGCCCCAAGTGGAATGCCGAGCTTCTCCATCAGGCGGCGGTTGCCCGCGGCAACCTCACGCCCGTCGATGCGGGCGCTGATGCCCATGCCGGCGTGCTCTTCGAGCGTCTCGGGCGTGGGCATGGGGCTTTGCTTGCGCCCGGCCTCTACGATGGAGCGGCCAAGCGGGTGGTCCGATCCGGCCTCGGCGGTCGCGGCGAGGCGCAGGAGCTCGTCTTCTGCCGTGCCGTCCAGCGCGATCACGCTTGCCAGACGCGGCTTGCCTTCGGTCAGCGTCCCGGTCTTGTCGAGCGCGATCGTGTCGATCCTTCCCGCGCTTTCCAGGTGCTGGCCGCCCTTGATCAGGATGCCGCTGCGCGCGGCCCGGCCGATCCCGGCGACGATGGACACCGGCGTCGAGATCACCAGCGCGCCCGGGCAGCCCACGACCAGCAGCGTCAGCGCCAGCCGGATGTCCTGCGTGAAGGCGAAAGCCGCGACTGCGAGCCCGATGATCGACGGCGTATACCACTGCGCGAAACGCTCGATCATCCGCTGGCTGGGGGCCTTCTCCTCCTGCGCCTCCTCGACGCGCTGGATGATGCGGGCCAGCGTGGTGTCGGCGCCGACATTGGTGGCGCGGATGCGCAGAAGGCCGTTCTCGGCGATGGTGCCGGCATGGACGCGCGAACCGGGCGCCTTCTCGGCGGGCATCGGCTCGCCGGTGATGGCGGCCTCGCTGACGGCCGCGGTGCCCTCGGTGACTTCGCCGTCCACGGGGATGCGCTGGCCGGCCTTGACCAGCACGGTTTCGCCAAGCTGGACCGTGTGCGCAGGGATTTCCACGGGCTCGCCCTCACGCAGCACCGTCGCGGTGGCGGGCGCGGCGTCGAGCAGTTCTTTCAGCGCGCCGCGGGTCTGGCCCATGGTCCGCATCTCGAGCCATGCGCCCAGCATGAACAGGAAGGTGACGGCCGCCGCCTCCCAATATTCGCCGATCACCAGGGCACCCGCGGCGGCGATCGTCACCAGAAGCTCGATGCTCAGATGCCTGACCTTCAGCGCGCGCCAGGCCCGGATGGCGATGTCCGAGCCGGCCAGCAGCGCCGCGGCCACCATCAGCCCGGACCACAGGTCGATCATGCCGAAGCCGTAACGCGCGATCAGCCCGGCCGCGATCAGCATGCCGCTGCCGGCGGTCAGCCACAGGCGCCGCCGCGCCGGGTGCGCAAAGGCGGCCTTCATGTTTGCAGATAGTCGTTCCATCTCATTCATCCTTCTCATCCAGACAGCAGACCGCCGCGCCGGGTCGCGGCGCGGCGGGGGTCGGGATGCGGTCAGAAGGCCGAGGGGCGCGCCTCGTAGCCGGTGCCGCGGATCGCCTGCACCAGCGCCTCCACGTCCGACTGCGCAGGATCGTGCTCGACCTCGATCCTGCCGGTGTTGAAGCGCACCTCGGCCTTCTCGACGCCGGGCAGACCACGCAGGGCCTTCTCGATTTTCGGCACGCAGGACGGGCAGGACAGTTCGTCACTGCGAAGAACGGTTTTCTGGGTCATGATCGTTTCCTTTCGACATTTGGCGGGGTGGTCCCTGCCTTCAGCCAATGACCTATGACTTCCGTCCGAGGTTGCGATTGGGGAAACTCGAAAGCTGCGCTTGCACCAACGCACAGCCGTCGCCTTGGCCATTGCTTGAACCGCCAGCTATGTTGCACGCCACGGCGGAGCGATCCGCTAAATCCGAAAGGCGGCCTTGCATGGATGCACGGATCGACAACTGGGACGACCTGCGGCTGTTTCTCGCGGTGGCGCGCGCAGGCACGCTGTCCGGGGCCGCGCGCGAGATCGGCGTGAACCATTCGACCGTCTTCCGCCGCATCGGCGCCTTCGAGGAGGCCCTTGGGGTGCGCCTCTTCGACCGGCTCCCCAGCGGCTATGCCCTGACCGCGGCGGGCGAGGCGATGCAGGAGAGCGCGCTGCGGGTCGAGGAGGAAATCGCGGCCCTCGACCGCAGGGTCACGGGGCAGGATCTGCGGCTGAGCGGGATCGTGCGGATCACCACCGTGGACATGCTGGCGCAGGGGCTGCTGCCGCGGCACCTGCTGGCCTTCCGCCGCGCCTATCCGGGCATCGAGATCGAACTGACCGTTGGCAACGCCACGCTGAACCTGACAAGGCGCGAGGCCGATGTGGCGCTGCGGGTCGGCAATCAGCCGCCCGAGACGCTCGTCGGCCGCCGCGTAGGCCGTCTGGTCTTCGCCGTCTATGGCGCCAATGCGGACGGGGCCACGGAGCCGCTGACCGGGCAGCCGTGGATCGGCTTTGACGCCGAGCACGCGCCACTCGTGCGCGCCTTCGCCGAGTTTCTGCCCGATGTCCGTCCTGCCTTCCGCGTTAACTCGGTCGCCGCCGCCATCGCCGCGGCACGGGCGGGCCTCGGCCTCGCCACCCTGCCGTGCGGCGTCGCGGATCTCGAGCCGGAGTTGCGTCGGATCGCGCCGCTGCCCGAGAGCTTTACCCTCGACCTGTGGCTGCTGACCCACGAGGACCTGCGCCGGACCGCGCGCATCCGCGCCTTCCTCGACTTCATGGCGGAGGCGCTGGCGCAGGAGGCGCCGCTGCTCGAAGGCACCGCCTGAACCGGGGATGAGCGACCGCGAGCCGGGGGTTCCCGCGATTATCGGGACCGGCCAGAGGCCGCCTCGGCATGCCCACGTCGCCGCAGGTGATCGCGGAGCGGAGCACGGCCGGAGACGGCTGGCGCAGGCGCGGTCCGCCGGATCGGGTCCGACAGCAGGCGCAGCCCGTTCAGCACCACCAGCACGGTGCCGCCCTCGTGGCCGATGACGGCGAGGGGCAGCGGCAGGTCGAAGAACAGCCCTCCGGTCACCAGCAGCACCATGGCGCCGATGGCGAAGGTCAAGTTCTGGCGGATGATCCTGGCCGTGCGCCGCGATAGGCGCCGGGCGGCGGCGAGCCGCTCGAGGTCCTCGGACAGCAGCGCCACGTCCGCAGCCTGCAGCGCGACGTCCGATCCGGCGGCGCCCATGGCGATGCCGACATCGGCGCGGGCCAGCGCGGCGGCGTCGTTCACCCCGTCGCCGACGAACGCGACCCGTCCCTGACCGGCAAGCGCCGCCACGGCCCGCACCTTGTCCTCGGGCAGCATGTCGGCCTCGATCTCGTCCGGGGAAAGGCCCAGCTCACCGCCGATCCGCAGCGCGACGGGGCGGCGGTCGCCGGTCATCATGACGATCCGCTTCACCCCGCCCTCTCGCAGCGCCGAAATGGCGGTGGCGGCGCTGGCGCGCGCCTTGTCGGCCACGGTCGCCGCGCCGAGCACCTGCGAACCCCGCCCCAGATAGACAACCGTCTGCGCGCCGGAATCCAGCGCCGCCAGCGCAGGGTGGCGGAGGTCCGCGCCCATCTCCTCGGCCAGATAGGGGTTGCCGGCCCAGATCGTGCCCGCAGCATCGGTGCCGATGATTCCCTTGCCCGCGCGGGTGGTCACGTCGGCGATGGCGGCGGCCTTGACGCCGCGATCCGAGGCCGCACGCCGGACGGCGGCGGCGATGTGGTGCTCCGATTGCGCCTCGAGCCCCGCCAGCAGCGACAGGAGCCCGCCCTCGTCGCCGTCCAGCGCCGCGACCTGCGTGACCGAGGCGTGGCCAGTGGTGAGGGTGCCGGTCTTGTCGAAGGCGAAGGTCTCGACCGCGGCGAGGGTCTCGAGCGCGGCGCCGCCCTTGAACAGCACGCCGCCGCGCGCCGCCGCCGACAGCGCCGACAGGATCGCCGCCGGGACCGAGATGACGATGGCGCAGGGGCTCGCCGCCACCAGCAGCGTCGCTGCCTTGTAGAGGGCGCCGTCCCATCCATGACCCAGCCACCAGAAGGCCGCGAAGGCCAGCAATGCGCCGACCAGCACCGCGATCGTGTAGCGCTGGCCGAACCACGCGCTGAACCGCTCCGACGGGGCCTTGGCGGCCTGCGCCTCGGTCACCAGCTGGATCATGCGGGCAATGGTGCTGTCGCCCACCCCGCGGGTGACGATGACCTCGAGGATGCCTTCAAGGTTGACCGTCCCCTCGAACACCGGGGCGCCCGGCGCCTTGGACACCGGCATGGACTCGCCGGTGATATGCGCCTCGTCGATGCCGCCGCGGCCTTCGGCGATCTTGCCATCCGCCGGGACGCGGGCGCCGGGGCGCAGGATCACCGTGTCGCCCACCGCCAGGTCGGCGGCGGCGACCTCCGCGACGGTGCCGTCCGGTCCCTTGCGCAGCGCCGTTTCCGGGCGCAGCGCCATCAGCGCCTCGATGGCGCGGCGGGCACGGCCGAGCGCGCGGGATTCGAGGGTGCCTGCGACGCTGAACAGCGTCAGCAGCACCGCGCCCTCATAGGGCGCGCCGACCGCGGCAGCGGCGACGGCGGCAACAACCATCAGCAGGTCGATGTCCAGCACCCGCTCGTTCCACAGCGCCCCGAGGGCCCGCCACGCCGCTGGCAGTCCACCGGTCAGATAGACGAGGACCAGCCCCGGCGTCACCAGAGAGCCCAGCCGCCCGCCGCCCAGCCACAGCCCCGCCGACGCCAGCACCAGCCCCAGCACCGCCGCGAGCGACAGAGCCAACGAGAGATCGAAGGATGAGAGTCGTTTCACACCAGCCACCTTTCGGATCGCATCCTACCGCATCTCCGCGCGGCTCATCGAAAACCTTGCCTCGAACCCGTCCGCGCGGCCGGTCGCGGGAGAGATCAGGTCGAGCCGCCCACCCGTGCCGGCGGCGATCGCAGCGACGATGGCCAGCCCCAGCCCGCTGCCATGGGCGTCCGTCGGCCCTCGCTCGAAGGGCCGCGCGAGACGTCCGAGCACGTCGGCCGGCACTACCGGCCCCGTATTGACCACGCGCAGCACGCCCTTTGGCGAGAGCGACACCTGTACGGGCGCGTCCTGCGCGTCATGGTGCAGGGCGTTCTCGATCAGGTTGCGAGCGAGGATCGCGAAGGCGTCCGGGTCGATGGACGCCCTCACCCCTGCGTCCGGCAGCGTCAGTTCGATCCGGTGTCCATCCCCGCGCCCCATGTCGGCCACGAGCATCCGCAGGATCGGAGCGAGATCGACCGGAGCCTCCGCCTGCAGCCTGCCGCCTTCGGCGCGGGCAAGCTGCATCAGCTTTTCCGACAGCCGCGCCAGCCGCTGCAGGGCGGCCTCGACCTGACGGGCGCGGCTGCGGGTGTCCTCGTCGGGCGCCTCGACGATCAGGCGCTGGACCTGCGCCAGCGCGCCGGCGACCGGGGTGCGCAACTCGTGCGCCGAGTTGGCGGTAAAGCTGCGCTCGGCCTCCAGCGCGCGGCGCAGGCGGTCCAGTAGAAGGTTCACCGCGCGCGCGTTGGGCTGTAACTCCGAGGGGAGGCCCTCGGCCGGAATCGGCGACAGATCGCCCCCGCCGCGGGCTTCGATCCCCGCCCGAAAGCGCCGGATGGGCGCCATGGCGGCGCGGACGGCGGCCCAGACGCCGAACAGGCTGGCCGGGACGATCAATGTCAACGGCAGCGCCAGCCCGATCAGCGCCTCCCGCGCGACGTCCCAGCGATGGGCAAGCGGCTCAGCGACGGAGATGGTGATCGTGCCCCGAAGGGCGGCGTCGGAATAGACGCGATGCGTGGCGGTGTCGGCAAAGCCCATCCCCGAGAAGGGAGGGAAAACCCCCAGATCGGCCCGGTGCGAACGCAGAAGCACCTGGCCCTCCGCGTCTCTCACCACGTAGGTGAAATACTCGTCATGCTCGCGCAGGGTGGCCACGCCCTGGTCGGGGCTGTCGTCCTTCTCCCGCGCGATGATGTCGCGCACCGCCAGCGGCAGCAGGCGCTGGGCCGCTTCCTCGAGGGCGCTGTCGAAGACCTCGTCCATCTCGTGGCGCAGATGCACGGCGGTCCATGCCGCCGCCACGGCCCAGAGTAGAACGGCCCCGAGTGTCAGCCACAGCGACAGCCGCCCCTGAAGGCTGGCCGGTCCTCTCACCGCCGGTCCCCGAGGCGGTAGCCGACGCCGCGCACCGTCTCGACCGCGCCGGCCCCCAGCTTCTTGCGCAGGCGGCTGACATGGACCTCGATGGCGTTGCTTTCGACCTCCGAGCCGAAGGCATAGAGGCGGTCTTCCAGCTGGGTTTTCGAGATCACCTGTCCCGGCCGCTGCACGAAGGCCTCGAACAACGCCCATTCTCGCGCGGTCAGATCGACGCGGCGGCCGTCGCGGATAACGGTTCGGGCGGCCAGATCGACCTGCAACTCGCCGAGGCCGACCAGCGGATTGGGATTGCCGCTGTAGCGCCGGGCGACGGCGGCCAGCCGAGCCGAAAGCTCGGCCAGGTCGAAGGGCTTGGTCAGGTAATCGTCGGCGCCCGCGTTCAGCCCCTCGATCCGGTCCGAGATCTGGTCGAGCGCGGTCAGGATGATCACCGGCGTCACATCCCCCCGCCGGCGCAGGGCGCGCAGGAAGGGGATGCCGCGCCCATCCGGCAGCATCAGGTCGAGCAGGATCAGGTCATACGGGGCGGCATCCAGATGCTCGCCCGCGCGGTCGAGCCGCCCGACCCAGTCGGCCGAATGCCCCTCGGCGGTGATGTGGTCGCGCACCGCCGCGCCCAAAATGGTGTCGTCCTCGACCAGAAGGATCCGCATGAAGCCGCTCCTGAAGCCTGCGTCACGGCCAGACCTACCCGCCGAACCTGTCGACAGTCTGACGGCCGGGCGCCGCCCGCTTAAGCTGACCGTCAGGAACAGATGCCATGAATCAGGGTCAGATAATGCCTGAACAAGGACGAAGGGCAAATGCGATGAAAAAGCACATGCTGCTGGGTGCCCTGCTTGCTGCCTTTGGCATGGCAGGCGCGGCCCATGCCGATGATGATGGCTGCCAGGTGCCGATGGAGCGGTGGCAGCCGCGCGAGGCGGTGCAGGACGCAGTCAAGGCGCGCGGCTGGCAGGTCGGCCGGATCAAGATCGACGATGGCTGCTATGAGGTCAGGGGTAACGATGCGCAGGGCGCGGCGTTCAAGGCCAAGCTCGACCCCGCAACCCTCGAGGTCGTCGAGATGAAGCGCAAAGACCGGCGCGGCGAGGGCCGGGATGATGACGATGACGATGACGACGACCACGGGCCGCGTCAGGCGCACGAGCGTGGTCGGGACGCCCCGCTGACGGCACCGCCCGCCAACCTGCCGCCGCCCGGCGGGCTCCTCGGCAACGGCGCGCCGCCGGCGGTCGTCGTGAAATGAGCCCGCAATCGCCGCTGCACCACCTCACAACCCCCGCCCCGCCGGAGACGACGTCATGACCGAAACCATCGCTCGCTATCCGAAGGCGCTGGTCGTCATCCACTGGGTGACGGCCGCCGCCGTGCTGGGCGCCTGGGCCACGGCCGAGGGCGGCCGCGAAGTCGTCCAGAACCCGCCGCTTCTGCATTTCACGCTGGGAATCGCAGTGCTGGCCCTCGTTCTACCGCGGCTCGTGCTGCGCCTGATGGGCGGCGGTGCGCAGCCTGACCATCGTTCGCGCGCCCTTACGGTCGTTGCTGAGGCGGCGCACGGGCTGCTCTATGGGCTGCTGATCGCGCTGCCGATCACCGGCTGGTATGTCGCCTCGCAGATGGGGGTTCAGGTGCAGCTCCTCGGTCTGCACCTTCCCGCCCTGACCGCCCCGATTCAAGGGCGGCCCGGCGCAATCGCCGAGTTCCACGAAAGCGCCGGCAGCATCATCCTGCTCCTCGCCGGGCTGCACGCTCTGGCGGCGCTGTGGCACCAGTTCGTCCTGCGCGACGGAACGCTGCGGCGGATGAGCCTGCGCTGAGTTCCCTACACTCCGAACCGAAGGCCCGGCCCCCAAAGGCCGGGCCTTTTTCGTTGCTGACGGCAAGCTGACGAAGATTTCCGCGCCGGTTCAGCGGCCCGTCAGCCTCGGGGCGCAGATTCGCATCATCCGATAACCGCAACACAGGAGTAATCAGAAATGAAACGGATGCTTGCGACCCTTGCCGTGCTGGCCGTCCTTCCCGCTGGCGCCGCCTTTGCCGACGACGACTGCGTGGTCACGCCCGAGCAGATGCAGTCGTGGGAAGCCGTGGCGCAACTGGCCACCGACTACGGCTGGACCATCACCTCCACGGAGCTGGATGACGGCTGCTACGAGGTCCACGTGACCGACATTGGCGGCAACACGATCGAGGCCAAGATCGACCCGGCAACCCTCGACGTCATCAAGGCGGAGATGGAGGAGTTCGCTCCCGTGGCGCCGGCGCCAGCCGCACCCGCACCCGCGAACTGAGTGCTGCTCCTCCCCGGCGCCCAACACAAGCGGCGCCGGGGAAAGTCCGCTCGCATTTTCCTGAAGGAACCCCGATCATGAAATCCCTTGCCGCCGTCCTGGCCCTTTCCACCGCGCTGACCCTTCCCGGCCTCGCGCTGGCCCGGCCCGTCACCCTGACCACCACGCTGAACAACTACGGCGGCGACGGCGCCTATCTCGCGCTTTATGTCACCGACGCGCAGGGCGTCTATGTGGGCAGCCTGTGGATGGTGGGCGAGAAGTCGAAATACTACGATTCTCTGTCGGGCTGGTATCGCATGACTGGCGGCGACACCCGGCAGGTAGACGGCATCACCGGCGCCAGTGTCGGCGCGGGCCGGACGCTGGAGATCACGCTCGACCTGGCCGACGCGCTGTTCGACGCCGGCTACACGCTGCATGTCGATGCTTCGGTCGAGGAGATGCGCGACAGCCCGAACGAGGTCGAACTGCCGCTCACGGCGGCCGGGGCGAGTGCCACCGGCTCGCGCTATATTGCCAGCGTTTCGTACAAGTAAGGCACCAAGATGATCCGCGCATTCCATCGCTGGCCGGGCATCCTTGCGGCGCTGCTGCTGACCGCGCTGGCGCTGTCCGGGGCGGTCCTGTCGGTCTATCCCGCGGCCGAGCGGCTGTCTTCGCCGCAAGCCGAGGCCAGCCTCTCCGTGGCCGATCTCGCCGGCTCCATTGCCGCCAGCCATCCGGGGCTGGAGCAGATCCGGCGCGCCCCGTCGGGGCAGGTCACCGCCTACTGGTTCGACGGTGGTACGCCGCAGGCCTCGGTGATCGACCCTGTAACCGGGCAGGATGCCGCCCCCATCGATCCCGCCCCGGTGAAGCGCTGGCTGACCAACCTGCACCGCTCGCTGTTTCTAGGCGACGCCGGGCGCATCGTTGCGGCGGCCGGCGCGGGCGCGATGCTGGTGCTCGCGCTTTCGGGCGCGGCGCTGGTCGCGCGCCGGGTCGGCGGCTGGCGGCGCTGGTTCGCCCCGCTGCGCGGGTCTCTGACCGGGCGGCTGCATGTTGAAATCGCACGGATCGCCGTGGTCGGCCTCGTGTTGTCCGCGGCGACGGGGCTGTGGATGTCGGCCTCGACCTTCGATCTGCTGCCAGACGGCGCCAGCACCCCCGCCTTTCCGGCCGAGGTCAGCGGCCAGACCGGCATGGACCTGGCCGGGGCAAGCGCCTTGCAGGAACTGCCAGTCGCCGCCTTCCGCAGCCTGTCGCTGGCCGATCCGACCGACCCGACGGACGTCCACGCGCTCAAGACCGACCAAGGCACCGGCTATCTGGATCAGGGCACCGGCGAGTTGCTCGCCTGGGCCGATCTGTCTGCGTGGCAGCAGGTTTCCGAGACCATCTTCATGCTGCACACCGGCCAAGGGGCTGCTGTGCTGGGGCTGGTGCTCGGGCTGATGGCGCTTGGCGTCCCAGTCATGGCCGGAACCGGCGTGCTGTTGTGGCTGACCTCGCACCACGCGCGGCCCCGCATCCGGGGCAATGCCCCGCAGCGACAGGCCGAGACGGTCCTGCTGGTCGGCAGCGAGGGTGGCTCGACCTGGGGCTTTGCCGCTACCCTGCACGCGGCGCTGTCGCAGACGGGGCAGCGCGTCCATGCCGCGCCGATGACCGGCTTTGACCCGACGCGTTACCCCGACTCGGCGCGCTTCATCATCCTCGCCGCGACCTATGGCGAGGGCTGCGCCCCAGAATCGGCCAGGGGTTTCCTTGACAGGCTGGCGCGGCTGGACCGCGCGCCGGGTGCGCCGTTGGCGGTGCTGGGCTTCGGTGACCGCGGCTTTCCGGCCTTCTGCGCCTTTGCCGAAGCGGTGGCCGCAGCCGCCGAGGCGAAGGGCTGGCCGCAGCTTCTCCCGATCGGCAGCCTCGACCGCCAGTCGCCGCAGGACTTCGCCCGCTGGGGCCGGGCGCTCGGCGCAGCGCTGGGGATCAAACTGGACCTCGTCCACCAGCCGGTGGTGCCCGCAAGCGAAGCCCTCACCCTGGTCTCGCGCCGCGATTACGGCGCCGAGGTGCAGGCGCCGACCGCGATCCTGCGCTTTGCGCGGCCTTCCCCGACTCTGTGGCAACGGCTGACCGGGCGGGGATTTGCGCGCTTTCAGCCGGGCGACCTGCTGGGCATCCTGCCCGAAGGCTCTCCCTTGCCGCGCTTCTATTCGCTGGCCTCCGGCTCGCGCGACGGCTTTGTAGAGATCGTGGTGCGGAAACAGGCCGGCGGCCTCTGTTCGGGGCAGCTTGTAGAACTTGAGCAGGGCGGAACCGTCCGGGCTTTCCTGCGCAGCAATCCCGGTTTCCATGCCGGCCGGGCGCGCCCGCCGCTGATCCTGATCGGCGCGGGCACGGGAATCGGGCCCCTCGCCGGCTTCATCCGCGAAAACCCCCGCCGCCGCCCGGTGCATCTGTTCTTCGGGATGCGGCACGCGGACAGCGACTTCCTCTACCGCGAGGAACTGGCGGGCTGGCAGGTCGCGGGACGCCTCTCGCGCCTCGTCACCGCCAATTCGCGCGGCGAGCACCCGCATTACGTGCAGGATGCCCTGCGGAACGAGGCACCCGAGGTCGCGCGGCTGGTCGGCATGGGCGCGCGGGTGATGGTCTGCGGCGGGCGCGGAATGGCCGCGGGCGTCAGCGCCGCGCTGGCCGATATCCTCCTGCCCGCGGGGCTCACGCCCGCGCTGCTGAAAGCCGAGGGACGCTATGTCGAAGAAATCTACTGACCTGACGCGCCAAGCGCTGAACGGCCCCACGATGGGCACCCGCTGGTCGGCCGTGTTCTTCGCCGATGGCATTGATCCGCCCCCCGTGCAGCAAGCGCTCCAGGCGGCGGTGGCCGAGGTGGATGCCCAGATGTCCACCTGGCGCCCCGACAGCGACCTGATGCGCTTGAACGCGGCACCGGTCGGCGAGTGGGTGTCGGTGCCCGCGCATCTCATGGCGGTGCTGCGCTTGGGACTGCAGGTCGGCCGCGCCTCCGGCAGGGCATTCGACATCGGCATGGGCGACGCGGTGGCGGCCTGGGGCTTCGGCCCCGCGCCCGCCGACCCGGAGCGCATCCGGCAGGTGCTCGCGGTCCCACGACGACCGGCGCATGAGCTGCTGGAACTCGACCGCACGGCCTGCCGCGCACGGAAGGCCGCTCCCGTCACGCTCGACCTGAACGGCATTGCCAAAGGCTACGGCGTGGACCGGCTGGCCGAGACGCTCCAGCGCTTTGGCATCGCGTCGGCGCTCGTCGGCATCGATGGCGAGATGCGCGCTTTTGGCTCGCGGCCGGACGGGCAAGCGTGGGCCGTGGCCGTCGAGGCGCCCGATCCGCACCGCCGCGCGGCGCATTCAGCGCTGGTCCTGCGCGATGCCGCCGTCGCGACCACGGGCGATTACCGGCACCGGGTCCGGGCAGGAGAGCGGGACCTGTCCCATACCATGGATCCTCGGCGCGGCTCACCTTTGCTCGACCCGCCCGCCTCCGTCACCGTCGTCGCACGAACCTGTGCCGAGGCCGATGCTTGGGCGAGCGCACTGATGGTGCTGGGCGAGGCTGAAGGCGGCGCAGTCGCCGAACGCCTCGGCCTCGATGCGCTGTTCCTGCTGCGCGAGGTGGATGGCATCCGGGCGCTGGCGTCAGGCCGCCTGTTCGGGGCGCCGGCCGGGGCGGACGAGCCCCGCGCCGCTGTGCATCGGTGCAAGTCAACCTTGCCGGGTTCGCCAATTCCCCGGCATTCGCGGACACCCTATTCTTCAATCATGCAAGCACCGGCAGCCGCCGGCTCATAATGAAACAGGAGACAAGCCATGCAATATCGCAAGCCGCTCGCCACCCTCGCCCTGTCCGTTGCCCTCGCCGTGGGGACCGTCCCCGGGCTCGCCGCGGCCCAGGCCCATGACCACGGGAATGGTGCCGCAACCATCGAACTCACCTTGAACGAAGGGGCCAGGTGGCAGGGCGACGAGAACATGCACAAGGGCATGGATGCAATCCGCGCCACGATGGCGGCGAACCTGGACGCGATCCATGACGACACGCTGACCGCTGACGCCGCGAAGGAGATTGCGGCCGAGGTTCAGGCGCAGGTCGATTTCATGGTCGAGACCTGCGTGCTCGCCCCCGAGGTGGATGAGCAGTTCCATTTGGTGCTCGGGCAGGTCCTCGAAGGCATTTCGGAGCTGGAATCCGGCGACGCGCCGCGCGACGGGGCCGTAAAGATCGTCGAGGCGCTGAACGCCTATGGTGAGCATTTCGAGCATCCGGGCTGGGAGCCGCTGGCCTGACCACCACAGAGCACAAGGCCGGTCGGGTTCAGTCTCCGGCCGGCTGCGCCTTCTCGCCGTTGCAGGGCCGGCGCGCGCACAGCAGGTCCGCCTGCCAAGGTTAAATGCGCCTTATAAATCAAAATCTTAAGTGGAGACGGTTGTCTTTCAGGCCCATCCCCTCCGCCACCTTCAATTCGCGAACCCATGACGAGGCCCCTGACAGGGCCTTTTTTCTTTTTTCAAAGGGGTTGAGCGGAGCCATCCGACTTTCGGAGACTGGGCGATGGCCCGAAAACGGTCTCTGAACGCCCCGCGTCTCTTTCCACCCGCCCTTCACCAAAATCGAGACGGATTCAAAAGGTAACGTTTTTTAGCCCCTTGGCAGAAGCGGATTGCGCCGGGGTCGATGCGCGTTCGACCGCTGTCGGTGCGAACGGAGACACCCGAAGGCGACGTGGTTGTGCGGGGTGGCGCGAAGTCCCTGATGACAAAAAGACTTCTCCCGCATAGCCTGGCGCAATGTCGAACAGGCCCTGGACGGATGAAGAGAACGACCTGATCGTTGCGGATTACTTCGCGATGCTGGCTGACGACATCGCCGGGCGACCCTACAACAAGGCCAAGCACAATCGGGATCTTCAGGCCCGCATCGACCGCAATCGCAGTTCCATCGAGTTCAAGCACCAGAACATCAGCGCAGTGCTGAAGGGGCTCGGCGAGGACTGGATCCCAGGCTACAAGCCCGCCTTCAACTTCCAGATGACGCTGGTGGATGCCGTGGCGCGCTGGCTGGCGCTGAATTCGGCATGGCTTGGTCGCCAACCTGGTCTGCGGCCTGCGGGTGGCCTGCAAGAGGCAACGCAGATCTGGATCGGGCCGCCGCCTACCTTGTCGAACCAGCCGCCGCCGCAAGAGCTGGAGCAGATGCTGCACATCGCCCGAAAGTTCGACGTGGCAGGCCGGGACGAGCGCAACCGTGCCCTCGGCCGTGCCGGCGAGGAGCGCGTGCTGGCGCACGAGCGGACGGCCCTACGGTCGGCGGGCCGGGACGACCTGGCCCGTAAGGTGCGCTGGGTCTCGGATGAGGACGGCGACGGCGCGGGCTATGACATCGCCAGCTTCGCCCCGGATGGGCGCTCGCGCCTGATTGAAGTCAAGACGACGAATGGCTGGGAGCGGACGCCCTTTCACATCACTCGCAACGAACTGGCGGTTGCCGAGGAGCGTCGCTCGGAATGGCGCCTGTTCCGGCTGTGGAATTTCTCACGCGAGCCGAAGGCGTTCGAACTGCACCCGCCGCTGGATGCGCATGTCTCGCTCACCGCCATGTCCTTTCAGGCGAGCTTTCATTGAAGGTCAGCCGAGCGCGCGCTCGACCTGTTCCTGCCAAGCATCCCCCGCCGGAAAGCACAGATCGTAGAGGCTGACCGCCAAGGCCTCACGCCCGCAGGTCGGCCGTTTCAGCACCTCTGGCGAGAGATAGGCCAGCCGCAACTGTCGGCTGACATGGCGTTCCGCCAGCCCGACGGCTTCGGCCAGGTCCTGAATCGTGGCAAACTCGCCGGCCTCCATCCGCCGCCGCCAACCCCATGCCCGGCCGATGGCACGCAGGATGTGGGGCTCCTGTGTCTGGTCCTCGCTTGGCCGGTAATCGGCGGGTGGCATGATTTTCGGCCGCCCGTTTCGCTTGCGGACCGTCAGGGGGATCAGTACGCGGATCGTGTCGCTGTTCTTGGTCATTCGGCAGCCTCCAGATTGCGCGGGGCAACCATTTCGCGGATGATGCCTGCGAAGCCTTCGCCGCCAACCTCGTCGGCGACGGCATCAAGCCCTCGTCGCTGATCGGGGACGCGGCGCTCCGCGACCGCGTCCAGCGGCTCTGGCTCGCCTGGACCGACGAGGCCGATGCGGACGGGCTGACCGACTTCTACGGGCTGCAGGCGATGGTGGCGCGGGAGATGTTCGTGGCCGGCGAGTGCTTCGTGCGGCTGCGCCCGCGCCGGGCCGAGGACGGGTTGCTGGTGCCGCTGCAGCTGCAGCTGCTCCAATCCGAGATGCTGCCCTTCGAGAAGACCGAGGTGCTGCCCTCCGGCAACCGCATCCGCTGCGGGATCGAGTTCGATGCGATCGGCCGGCGCGTGGCCTATCACTTCCGCCGCCGCCATCCGGGCAACAGCACCGATCAGGGGGTGTCCATTCCCGAAACGGTGCGCGTGCCGGCCGCGGACGTGCTGCACATCTACCGGCCGATCGACGCCGGCCAGATCCGGGGGCTGCCGCATGTAGCACCCGCGATGGTGCGGCTGTTCCTGCTCGACCAGTATGGCGACGCCGAGCTCGACCGGAAGAAGACCGCGGCGATGTTCGCGGGTTTCATCACCAAGACCGCCCCGGAAGAGCCGATGATGGGCGAGGCGGAGGCGGACCTCAATGGAACGGCCATCGCCAGCCTCGAGCCCGGCACCATGCAGGTGCTGCTGCCCGGCGAGGACGTGAAGTTCTCGAGCCCCGCCGACGTCGGCGGCGGCTACGAGGCGTTCCAGTACCGGACGCTGCTGGCGGTCTCGGCATCGCTGGGGCTGCCCTATCACTGCCCTTATCATCTGGTCACCGGCGATGTCCGGCAGGCGAACTACTCGAGCCTGCGGGCGGAGCTGGTCGAGTTCCGGCGCCGCATCGGACAGCTGCAGCATGGCTTGATCGTGCACCAGCTCTGCCGGGCGGTCTGGCGCCGCTTGCTGGAAACAGCCGCGCTCTCCGGTGCGCTCGATCTGGGCGATCCGATCGCTGCGCGGCCGGTGCAGTGGATCCCGCCGCGCTGGGACTGGGTCGATCCGCTCAAGGACATCCAGGCGCAGGTGCTGGCCATGGGAGCGGGCATCACCTCGCGGCGCAAGGTGGTCGAGGCCACCGGATACGACATCGAGGAAGTGGACCGCGAGAACGCCGCCGATGCGCAGCGCGCCGCGGTACTCGGTCTCGGCTACCGCACCAGTTCCGGCGAGACGCAGGGGGCACGGGCGACACCGGCGACGCGGCCGGATCCCGGCGATGGCGCCCGCGACCATGAACACGGCGGCGCCGCGGCGACCCAACCCGCGACCGAACAGGAGTGACGACATGGCAAGCTGGTATTCGATCCGCGCCCGGGCAACCGGCACGGAAGTGGCGATCTATGACGAGATCGGCGCCTACGGGGTCTCGGCGAAGGGGTTCCTTGCGGAGCTCGGCGCACTTCCCGAGGGCAGGCCGGTCGATCTGCGGCTCAACAGCCCGGGCGGCTCGGTCTTCGACGCGGTCGCGATCCACAATGCGCTCAAGCGGCACGCGGGCTCGGTCACGGTCTGGATCGACGGCATCGCCGCCTCGGCCGCGTCCTATGTCGCGATGGCGGGCGACGAGATCGTCATGCCCGAGAATGCGTTCCTGATGATCCACGATCCTGCCGGTCTGGTGATGGGCACGGCCGAGGACATGCGCGCCATGGCCGAGGCGCTGGACAAGGTGGGTGGCAGCCTCGCTGCCGGCTATGCCGCCAAATCCGGCCGCTCGATTGACGAGATTGCGGCGCTGATGGCTGCCGAGACCTGGCTGGATGCGAGCGAGGCGCTGTCGCTCGGCTTTGCTGACCGGCTTGTCGAACCTGTGCGGATCGCTGCGCGCTTCGACGTCGCGCGCTTCCGCAACGCGCCGCCGGCGCTGGCAGAAGCGATCGCGGCTGGAACCGACAACGACGATACCAACGGCGCCGGCACCGATGCCGGCGAGGCCGCCGAGAGCGATGAGGCCTCTGGCGCCGGGGAAGAACGGATCGCCGGGACCAACGCCCGGCAGCCGCCGGCCGATACGCCGCCACCTGGGGGCGCACCCCTCGATCCCGCGGCGATCCGCGCCGAAGCCATCGCGCACGCCCGGACCGTCGTCGATCTCTGCCGGCTTGCCGGACAGCCGCAGATGGCCGGGCGCTTTCTGGAAAGCGATGCAGACCTCGGCAACGTCCGCGCGGCACTCCTCGCCGCCAAAGCCGAGGCCGAGCCCGAGATTGCCGGCCATCACGCGCAACCGGGCCGCCCATCGAGCACCCGTCCCTGGGGCGAGATCGTCGCCCGCACCTTCAGGCCGAAAGGATGACCCATGACCACCCTCACCGAAACCCCGCACGCGGGCGGCTTCCTCGTCTGGGAGGCGTTCCGCGACTACACCCGCGAGACCATCACGGTTGCAACCGGCACGCTCGAGCCCGGCACCGTACTGGGCAGGATCACCGCCTCCGGCAAATACGCCGCCCACGATCCCGCGGCCGTCGACGGCCCCGAGACCGCCGTCGCGGTGCTCTGGGGCAAGGCCCACGCCTCGGGCGGCGACGTGCCCGCCGTCGCCGTGGTCCGCGGTCCCGCCATCGTCAACCGCCACGATCTCGTCTTCGCCGGCACGCCGGGCGCCCCCGAGATCGCCGCCGCCCACGCTGCCCTTCTGGGCGCAGGCATCCTCGTCCGCTGACCCAGAACCGACCGGAGGCATTCCCATGGCGACCATGGACATCTTCGAAGGCGATGCCTTCACCATCATCGAACTCACCCGCGCGCTGGACAACATCCCCTTCAGGCCCGCGATCCTGTCGGGCGCCGGCCTGTTCTCGCCGCGCGGGGTGCGGTCCCGCACCGTGGTGATCGAGAGCCGCGACGGCACGCTGTCGCTGATCCCGTTCTCCGAACGCGGCTCGGCCTACGAGCAGCAGATGCCCGAGCGGCGCGAGATGCGCGCCTTCGTGTGCCGCCAGTTCAAGAAGCAGGACGTGCTCTGGGCTTCGGAAATCCAGGGGATCCGCGACTTCGGCTCGGACAGCGCTGCCCAGCAGGTGCAGAGCGAGGTCGCGCGCAAGCTCGGCCACCTGCGCCAGGATGCCGAGGCCACCTTCGAGTACCACCTGCTGAACGGCATTCAGGGCATCGTGAAGGACCCGAAGGACGGCGCGACGGTGATCAGCTACTTCACCGAGTTCGGCATCACGCCCGCCGCCGAGATCGACTTCGACCTCGACAACGCGACTCCGGCCTCGGGCGCGCTCAGGAAGCGCTGCCAGGCGCTGATCGAAGACATCGAGGCGTCGATGGGCGGCCTGGCTGCCGGCGCGATCCAGGTGCGCGCCGAATGCGGCTCGGCCTTCTTCGCCGATCTGGTGGCGCACAAGGAGGTGCGCGAGACCTATCTCAACACCGCCGCGGCAGCCGATCTGCGCGGCCGGGTGGCCGACGAGGTCAGCTTCGGCGGCATCACCTTCCGCCGCTACAGGGGCGGTGCGGGCTTCGGCGTGCCGACCGACAAGGCCTTCTTCTATCCCGAAGGCGTCGAGGGGCTGTTCGAGATCTACCACGCCCCGGCCGACACCTTCGAGACGGTGAACACGCCGGGTCTGCCGCTCTACGCCCGCACCATCCCGGACAGGGACCGCGACGAATGGGTCAGGCTCGAAATCGAGAGCAATCCGCTGCCGATCTGCACGCGGCGGCAGGTGCTGCGCTCCGCGCGGCGGACGTGATGTCCGCCTTCGCCGCCGCCGTGGACACGCTCTTCGCGGATCCGAACATCGGCCGGGATGCGGTCTACATCGCCGACGGCGGCGCGCCCGTGCTGGTGCGGATCGTCGCCCGGCGGGCCGATGCGATCACCGAGTTCGGAGATGCACGGCTCTGGTCGGACACCACGCGTATCGACATGCGCGTCGCCGAGGTGCAGCAGCCCCGCCCCGGCGACCGGATCGAGATCGACGGCGAGGGCTTCCTCATCCAGGGCGAGCCCCTCCGCGACCGTGAGCGGCTGGTCTGGACCGTGGACCTGCGTCCCGCGTGACTCGCAATGAAGCTGAAGATCGAAATCATCGGCGACATCGCCCGGATCATGGAGGCGGAGACCCGCGCCGGCGAGAAAGCCGTCACCACGGCGATGCGCGAAGCCGGGACCGGCCTCAAGACCGTCTGGCGCGCGCAGATCACCGGCGCGGGGCTCGGGGCGCGGCTCGCCCGCACCATCCGCTCGGAGCAGTTCCCGAAAGGCAGGGCTAGCCTGAACGCCGCGGCGCTGGTCTGGTCGAAGGCTCCGGTCATCGTCGCCGCCCACGACACCGGCCCGCTGATCCGCTCGAAGGACGGGTTCTGGCTCGCGATCCCCACCGCGGCAGCCGGCAGGTCCCTCCGCGGTGGCCGGATCACCCCCGGCGAGTGGGAACGCCGCACCGGCCTGCGCATGCGCTTCGTCTATCGGCGCAGGGGCCTGAGCCTGCTGGTCGCCGAGGGGCGGCTGAACACCAAGGGTCAGGCAGTCGTCTCGCGCTCGAAGACCGGCCGGGGGCTCACCACCGTGCCGATCTTCCTGCTGGTCCCGCAGGTCAGATTGCGCAAACGGCTGGATCTGGCGCGCAATGCGGTGCCGGGGCTGATCGTGGCGAACTGGCCGGGGGAGCAGGTTCGATGATCAAGCGCAGGCTCCGGCTTCACGGTGCATATGCATCGTGGATCATGGATGCTCTTGCCCGATCACCGCACGGGCCTGGGAGCGAACGTTCGCTGCAGATGCTAAACGTCCTGTGCAGTGGGCCGGTCGTCGAGCTTTCTCCAACGCTCAGGCAGGAACACGCCGCCCGCCCCTGGCGTCACGAGCCTGTCACGACGCAGTCACGCGCGCGTCACCTTCGCGGCCTATCTGCAGCCGCGAAATCGCTGCTGTCTCGGAAGGACTGCTCACATGCTCAGAACGCTTCTCCTCGGGGTCTCGCTGCCGATGCTGGCGCTGCCCGTCGCTGCCCAGGACCTGCCGCAGGCGCAGGATGCCTGGTTCACCGCCGGGCAGGAGGCGGTCGCCGCGCGCCTCGCCAACCAGCCGATCACGACCCGGGCGAAGAACGTGATCCTCTTCACCGCGGACGGAAATGGCGTCGGCACCAACTACGCCATCCGCCTGTTCGAGGGACAGGCGCAGGGCGGCCTCGGCGACGACCATGTGCAGCCGCATGAGGCATTCCCGAACGTCGCGCTGATCAAGACCTACACCACCAACGGCCAGACGCCCGACTCGGCGCCGACCGCCTCGGCCATGAACAATGGCATCAAGAGCAAGAACGACGTCATCAACATCCCTGACACGGTCGCCGTCGCGGACTGCGCGGCAGGGCTGCAGACCGAGGTCAAGCTGCTCTCGGAGATCGCCTCCGAGATGGGCAAGTCGGTCGGCGTGATCTCGACCGCGCGCCTGACCCATGCGACCCCGGCGGCGGTCTATGCCCGCACCGTGGCGCGCGACTGGGAGGACGACAGCCTCGTGGCCGAGGGCTGCGCGCAGAAGGACATCGCCGCGCAGCTGATCGACCAGATGCAGGCGGGCGTGATCGACGTCGCGATGGGCGGTGGCCGCCAGCACTTCCTGCCGGCGGAGGTGACCGACAGCGAGGGCAAGCCGGGCAAGCGCGCCGACGGCCGCAACCTGATGGACGAAGCCAGCGCCCTCGGCGCCACCGTGGTCGAGAACGACACCGATTTCGCGGCGCTTTCCACCGCCGGGAACAACGCCCCGATCCTCGGCCTCTTCGAGGCCAGCCACATGAAATACGAGCATGACCGTACCGGCGAGCCGACGCTGGCCGAGATGACCGAGGCGGCGATCAACGCGCTCGGCTCGAACGAGGAAGGCTTCTACCTCAGCATCGAGGCGGGGCGCGTGGACCACGCCAACCACGCCGGCAACCTCTACCGCACGCTGACCGACGGCATTGCTTTCAACGACGCGATCCGCAAGGCCGTCGAGCTGACCGATGCCGAAGACACGCTGATCATCGTCACCGCCGACCACGAGCACGCGATCGCCTTCAACGGCTACTGTGGCCGCGGCTCGTCGATCGTGGGTCTCTGCATGGAGATCAACAACGACGGCGTCGAGGCGCTCGCCACGCCGAACCTCGGCGACGACGGCAAGCCCTACACCGTCGCGGGCTTCCTGAACGGCCCCGGCGCGGTGCTGGTCGCGCAGCCGACGGACACCGCGGCGGTGGACACCGGCACAGCAACGGATGCGGCCGCCGAGTCGCAGGCTCTCTACGCCGCCCCGGAAGGCCGCCCGGCCGTCTCCGAGGAAGAGGCGAGCGACCCGGACTATCTGCAGCAGGCGCTGATCCCGCTGAACTCCGAGACCCATTCGGGCGCGGACGTGGCAGCCTTCGCGCGCGGCCCCTGGGCGCACCTGATCGGCGGCGTGCTGGAGCAGAACGCGATCTTCCACGTCATGCACCACGCCATCACCGCCGAGTGAGCTGACGAACCGCGAAAGCAGGCCCCGGACCTCGGGGCCTGTCCGCCATTTCACCGAAAGGACGCCCATGCACCGCCGAACGCTCCTCGCCCTCGCGCCCGCGCTTCTGCTGGCCCGCCCGGTGCTGGCCGACGACGCGATCCGGCTGCGCGACCTCTACAACAAGGACCTGAGCTTCTCGGACCTCGCCCTCGGCCGCGAAGGCAGCCGCGTGACCATCGCCGGCTACATGGCACCGCCTCTGAAGGCCGATTCAAAGTTCTTCGTGCTGACCAAGATGCCAATGTCGGTCTGCCCCTTCTGCGAGCCGGGGATGCCCTGGCCCGACGACATCCTCGCCGTCTATGCCAAGCGCGTGGTGGACGTGATCGCGTTCAACGTGCCCATCCACACCACGGGCGTGCTGGAACTGGGCGACTACGTCGACCCGGAGCTGGGCTTCTACAGCAAGGTGCGGCTCGCCGATGCAACCTTCGCCCGCGCCTGAGCGGCTCGACCTGCGCCTCGAGGGCGTCGCGGTCGCGGCCGAAAGCGGGCGCGTGCTGCTGCGCGTGCCGAAGCTGACGCTGCCGGCCGGACAGGCGGTGGCGATCCGCGGCCCTTCGGGCGCCGGAAAGTCCACGCTGCTGATGGTCATGGCCGGGCTGATCCGGCCACGCGCCGGCAGCGCGAGCTGGGGCGCGACCGACCTCGGGCGCCTGGCCGACGCCGCCCGTGGCCGCTTCCGCCGCCGCCATTTCGGCCTGATCTTCCAGGACTTCCACCTGTTCGAGGAACTGACCGCCCTCGACAACGCCGCCGTCTCGGCGGGCTTCGCGCCGCCCGCTCAGCGCGATGCGCTTCGCGCAGGCGCCGCCCGGTGGCTCGACCGGCTCGGCCTCGGCGGCGCGGGCGGGCGGCGCGTGGACAGCTTCTCCGGCGGCGAGCGGCAGCGGATCGCGGTCGCCCGCGCGCTTGCGGCCGACCCGGAGGTGATCCTCGCCGACGAGCCGACCGCCGCGCTCGACCGCGCCAATGCCGACCGGCTGGCCGAGGACCTCATGCGCCTCGCGTGCGAGGACGGGCGCACGCTGGTCGTCGTCACCCATGACCCGGCGCTGTCGGCACAAGTGGACCGCGTCCTGACGCTGGCGGACGGGGAGATCACCGATGACCGCGCTCCATGACCTCTGGGCCGGGCTGCCGGCGGGCGTTCAGGACGCGCTGATCGTCCTGGCGCTGCTGTTGCCCGGGCTTGTCGCCGGCATCATCGTCCTGCGCGGCTTCGCGCCCGGCGGCCTCGTGCGCGCCATGCTGCGCCGCTTCGCCGGGACCAACGCCGCCTTCGTGGCGCTGATCGCGCTGTCGGTCGGCCTCGGCGCCGCGTTGACGGCGCAGGAGCGCGGGTTGCGCGAGGGCAGCGCCCGCGCCGCCGCGCCCTTCGACGTGATCGTGGCCGCTCCCGGCAGCGAGATCACCATGCTGATGGCCGCGGTCTATCTGCAACCGTCGGACGTGCCGCTGCTGACCGGCGCGCAATATGCCGAGGTCTCGCAGGCGCCGGGAGTGGAGCTTGCCGCGCCGCTTGCCTTCGGCGACAGCTACGAGGGCGCGCCGCTGGTCGGGACCACGGCGGATTTCGTGACCCATCTCGCGGGCGACCTCGCCGAGGGCCGCCTGTTCGAGGCGGTGGACGAGGCGGTCGCCGGCGCCTTCGCCCCGGTCGAGGTCGGCGCCAGCTTCACCCCGGTCCACGGCCACGGCCCCGAGGCCGAGAGCCACGAGGGCAGCGCCTATGTCGTCACCGGCCGGATGCGCCCCTCCGGCAGCCCCTGGGATCGCGCTGTCCTCGTGCCGGTCGAGGGCGTCTGGCAGGTCCACGGCCTCCCGGACGGTCATGCCGAGCCCGCGGCCGCTGCCCACGATCACCACGACCATGACCACGCCCATGAAGGCCAGCCGATCGGCCCGCCCTTCGATCCGGCGCTTTTCCCGGGCACTCCCGCCCTGCTCCTCAAGGCCGACAGCGTCGCCGCGGCCTACGCGCTGCAATCGCAGTTCAACCGCCCGGACATGATGGCCTTCTTCCCCGGCACGGTGCTGGCGCAGATGCACGGCCTGATGCGCGATGTGCGCGAGGCGATGTCGCTGATGGCCGGGCTGACGCAGATCCTCGTCACCGTAGCGGTGCTGGCAGGGCTGATGATCCTCGCCCGCGTCTTCGCCCGTGGCTTCGCGCTGCTGCAGGCGATCGGCGCCCCGCGGCGCTTTGTCTTCGCGGTGATGTGGGGCTATTCGGCGGCGCTGATCGTGACGGGGGCGGTGCTTGGCCTCGGCGTCGGTTGGCTCGCCGCCCGCGGACTCTCCGCGGTGGTAACGGCCCGGACCGACATCCTCGTGACCGCCGGCCTCGGCTGGACCGAGGCGAAGCTGGTCGCGGGCTTTGTCAGCGCCACGCTGGTGCTGGCGCTGCTGCCCGCCGCCGCGATTACGCGGCGGCTGAAGCTATCCGACCTGCGCGCCTGACGCTTACGCCCCCGTCGCCGTGTCGCTCTGTGTCAAGCTGATGTGCGTGCCGACACGTCAGCGAGAAGATCCGTTGCACTGCAGCGTCGAAATCCAGCCGTTTCCTCGTTGCGCCTGCACTTCCTGCCTCGACGCCGGGTGAAGTCCTGGGCTCGAAGCCGGTGAAGCAGGAGTTCGCCGCAACAGCATCGTGACCTGAAAAACATGTCCACTGCCCGCGAAACCATCCTCGCCGCGATTCATACGCGGCTCTCGGCGCTGCCGGCCGCCGCGCTGCGCGGGGAAGTGCTGCCCGAGCGCGTTCCGGCCGATGGCCTGCTGATCCTGCGCGACGGTGAGCCCGAGGTCACGTTATCGCCGCTACGCTACCACTACCAGCACCGGGCCGAGATCGAAGCGGTCGTGCAGGACCCGGCGCGGGACAAAGCCGTCGACACGCTCTGCGCCAGCATCGGCGCGGCGCTCGCCACCGACCGGACGCTGGGCAGTCTCTGCGACTGGGCCGAGGCGGAAGCGCCGCGGCCGGTCGATCTGCCGGTCGACGGCGCGGCGAGCCTGAAGGCGGCCGTGATCCCGATCGTCCTGCATTACACCACAGCTGGCCCGCTGGCCTGACCCGACAATCCGAGGAGACCTCCATGGCACGAGCCAAGGGGGCGCGGGAGCTGATGGCGCTTGCCTTCGATACCGTCTATGGCACGCCGCCGGTGAGCGGCTTCACCGGGATTCCCTTTGCCAGCACCACCCTCGGAGCCGAACAGCCGCTGCTGAACTCCGAGCTCCTGGGCTACGGCCGCGATCCGCTGGCGCCCATCAAGGATGCGGTCACGGCACATGGCGATGTCGTCGTGCCGCTCGACGCCGAGGCCTTCTTCTGGCTGAAGGCGGCCTTCGGAACGCCGACGGCCACCGGCATGGAAGCGCCGTACAGCCATGAGTTCCAGTCGGGCGCATGGAGCCTGCCCGGCATGTCGATCGAGACCGGCATGCCGGAGGCACCACGCCACGCCGTGTACTCGGGCTGTGTCCTCGACCAGTTCAGCTGGCAGATGCAACGCTCGGGCCTGCTCACAGCTACCGCGCGACTGGTGGCGCAGGGCGAGACGGTTGCCAGGACCAGCGGCGCGGGAACGCCGGCCGAGCTGAAACTGAAGCGCTTCGGGCATTTCAACGGGGCGATCACGCGCAACGGCTCGGCGCTTGGCAACGTGGTCTCGGCCGAGATCACCTACGCCAACAACCTCGACCGGATAGAGGCCATCCGCTCGGACGGCCGCATCGATGGCGCGGACCCGTCCATGGCGGCGCTGACCGGCCGGATCGAGGTGCGCTTCGCCGACCAGACGCTGGTGACGCAGGCGATGAATGGCGAGGCCTGCGAGTTGGAATTCGCCTACAGCCTGCTCTCGGGCGAGAGTTTCACCTTCACTGTCCACGCCGTCTATCTGCCGCGCCCGCGGATCGAGATTTCCGGACCGCAGCGCATTCAGGCCAGCTTCGACTGGCAGGCCGCCCGCGACGCCACGCTGGGGAGGATGTGCACCGCCGTTCTCGTCAACGACATCGAGGACTACTGACCATGATCCGTCTCGATCTTTTCAGCGCGCCGAAATGGCTCGATCTTGGGGCTGGCCTGCGCCGGCACGTCTTGCCCGTCATCACCGCCACCATGGTCGCCCCGCCGGGCGGCAATCCTGTATCCGGTCCTGAGGGCGGGCCGCGGGCTGGCGCTGAGGCTTCTGAACCGGCGCGGCCTGCGCTGACGAGGGGCAGGCGTGCCGTCGCCCGCCCGGCACGTCTGCGAAGCACCGGATCAATCGTCGTCATCCCCGCGCAGGCCGCGGATGCGACGGCGCCCGTCGTCATCGTCATCATCCCGCCAGACACGGCCCCCGCGGCGGCGGCCATCGTTGTCATCGTCACCGCGGCCGTGGTAAAGACGATGGCGCAGGCGACTGTCATCATCGTCGTCGTCATGGACCTAGCCGGTCTGGGACAGGATGAGGCGGTTCAGGCTCCGTTCGGCCGGATCGGCAAGGGCGGTGGCAGGGACGACAGCGCTTGCCAGCAGCGCGGCAACAATTGCGACTTTCATGATCTGCATGATCTGCATGATCTGCTCCTGTTCCAAGGCGGTGGCTTCGGCGCTGCAGAAGTATCACGCGGCAGGACGGCGGTTATTCCCGGCCCCCGGCCCCTGCCTGCGGAAAGCACGCCGATAGGGCGCCAAGGCAGGACGGCAGGACGGCAGGGATTTCAGCGCCGCTGCGTCAGCAGCGCCGCCTCTTCTTCGGGGCCAAGCGGCGTGCCCGCGCCGCTTTCGGCCAGGAAGGCGTCAAGCGCCTTGATCCCGCCCGAGGCCGGGACATAGCTATCCGCTCCGGTCATGCTCATGGCGAAACGCTGCGACCAGCCGTCGTCTTCGCGGCTGGCGGCCATCGGGGTCGCGGTTCCGCCGGAATGGGTCTCATATTCACGGCAGAACGCGTCGCGCGCCATCATGAACGAGGCGATCATCACGACGCTTTCCCCCCGGCAACTCGCGGCTCTCCCCCAAGGCAAGGTCGTCGAGCGCGGCAAGCTGCGCTTCGGACAGCCCGGGCGCCGGGCCGCCCCACTGCCACAAGCCAAGCCCGATAACCGCCGATGCAAGTGCCGCGGCGGTCTCGCCCAGCGGGCGGCGGTCGAGATTGGTCGGCACGGGGGCGGACCGGGCTTGGGGAAAAGGCGTGGCGGCGGGTACGGTCCCGGCGGCCCGAATGCGCGCGATCGGGGCCGTGTCGTTGGCCGGGGGATGTGGCGCGGCCGCCGCCTCCCGCAGAACGCGCCGGCTTTCGATGAAGACCCGCAGCTGCGCCTGCAACCGGGGGTCCCTTGCCAGCGCGGCCTCGACCTCGCGCGAATAATCGGCTTCCAGTTCATCATCGGCGAAGGCCATAAGGATCTCGACAGTGATCTGCATCCGCGGCTCCTCGGCAAACACTGGGGTCAAATGGGCATACGCATGGGCGCTCATCTTATTCACAGCTTTTCGGCCAGGGGCAGTCGGGCACGGGACAGGCGGCTCATCACCGTGCCGCGCGGGATGCCCGGAACCTCGGCCGCCTCGGCAGAGCTGAGTTCATGGATACCCACGAGTTCCAGCACCTCGCACTGCTCGACCGGCAGTTCCTGCATCGCGGCTGTCCGTCGCCTGCAGCATCAGCCGCCCCTCGATGCCGCTGTCGCCCTGGACGGGCAGGGCCTCGGGGATCTCGAAAACATCGACCTCGGCGCCGCGCGTCCGCCGCCGGCGCGTCAGGTCTGTGAAGGCGTTGCGCATGATGCGGAACAGTCATGGCCCCAGCCGCGCGGCGGGGTCGTAGCGGTCGGCTGCCAGGATCGCGCGCTCGACGGTGGTCTGCACCAGATCGTCGGCTACATCCGCGCGCCGGGCCAGCGACAGTGCATAGAGGGTCGCAGCGGGGGCCGCAGCCGGATCAGCGCTTCGCCGAACGCCGCATCCATCACACTCTCCGAACCGGCCGCTTGAACATCGGGAAGATTTGCCGTCCCCAGCCGTAGTTGCCCGTGAATGCGAGCAAAGAGGCAAGTTCATGCGCATGCTCCTGTTGATGCTGCTGGCCGCGACCATGGCGCTGACGGTTCAGCCGCGTGTGGATGCAGAAGGGCTATGGCTGGTGGCCCCGGCCTTCGCGGACGACGACGACGGGCCGCGCCGGCGTTCGGCGGCACCCGCGCGTCCAATCCCGCTGCCGCAGCGCGCCGAGAACGAAATCCTCGCCCGCGGCCTCTCCGATCAGGGCCTCGCGGCGCTGCAGCATGGGGATTTCGCCCTTCTGGAACAAGGCGTCCTTGGGGGTGGCGACAGTATCGCCCGCCTTCGCAAGCCCACGCGCCTGACCATGGACGAGGCGCTGGCCGCCGTCCGCCAGCTTGTGCCCGCGGGGCGCAGCGACTTCAATCATTTCTACCGCACGGAACAGGCGGAAGCCTGCAAGGGGATCGACTGCCCCGCGCGGCGGGCCGCTGCCGCGCATCGGCATGGTCGATACCGGGCTGAACCCCGGGCACGAGGCGCTGTCGGAGGCCCGCATCCACCTGCACCGGGTCGAGGACGAGAACCCGCCCTCGGACCTGCTGCACGGGCACGGCAGTCGCCTCGCTGCTGATGGGCGACCCGGACAGCCGGACGCCGGGCCTTGTCCCGCAGGTCGAGCTGGCCGCCGTGGACAGCTTTCATCGCGCCGGACAGGACCAGCGCACCGACGCCTTCGCGCTGATCCGGGCGCAGGACTACCTTGAGCAGCAGGAGGCCCGGATCGTCAACCTGTCGCTGGCCGGCCCTGCAAACGCGGCGCTTGAGGCGCAGGTCGCAGGCATGGCGCAGGCTGGCATGGTCCTGATCGCGGCGGCAGGCAACATGGGTCCCTCCGCGCCGCCGATCTATCCCGCGGCCTACCCCCAGGTCATCGCGGTGACGGCCGTGGACCGCGACCGCGGGGTTTGTCGCCGCGCCGACCGCAGCCCGTATATCGACTTTGCCGCGCCCGGCGTGGATGTCTGGACCGCCGCCTCGGTCCGGGGGGCGCACGAAGATCGGCACGTCCTAGGCCGCGCCCTTTGTCAGCGCCGCCGCCGCGCTGCTGCTGCAGGCCGAGCGTTCTCTGACGCGGGCCGAGGTCCGGGCGCGTCTGGTCGGGCAGGCCCGCAACCTGGGCGCCGAGGAACGCGGCGACATCTTCGGCTGGGGCCTGCTCGCGCCGCCGGGGGATGCCCGTGAGGACACCCCCTGCCCCGGATTGGCGGGTAGGCACGGCCCGCCGCCGCGGCTATCGTTCCCTCATCGGCAGGATGAACAGCACAGGAAAGGTCAGGCCATGAGCAAGCGCGCCGTTGTGGTGATCGATATCCAGAACGACTATTTTCCGGACGGGAAATACGAACTCGTCGGTATCGAGAAGGCCGCGTCGAACGCCGCCCGGGTGATCGACGCGGCCCGCAAAAAGGGCGACCGCGTCATCCATGTCCGGCACATCTTCCCCAGCGACGATGCGCCCTTCTTCACCCCCGATTCCGAGGGCAGCGAGATCAACCCCGCAGTCTCGCCGCAGGAGGGCGAGACCGTGGTCGTGAAGAACCATCCCAACCCCTTTCTCAAGACCGATCTCAAGAAGATCCTTGACGACGGCGGGATCGAGGAGGTCGTGGTCGTCGGCGCGATGAGCCATATGTGCATCGACGCCACCACGCGGGCGGCCAGCGACTATGGCTACAGGACAACGGTGGTGCAGGACGCCTGCGCGACGCGGGATCTCGAATTCGGCGATGTGTCGGTCCCGGCGGCCTCGGTCCATGCCGCGATGATGTCCGCGCTCGGCTTCGCCTATGCGACGATCACCGATACCGACAGCTACGTCCGCCAGTAGCTGCGAGGTTGCGGCCGGGTCGAAGGACACCGGAAGCGGCGCAACAGCCGTTCAAGGCCCGGCTCAGGAACCGGCACCCCACGGGCGCAGGTTCCTGACCCTGACCGCGCGAAGGCACGGGCCAGTCCGCCGTTGTCCCGGCGACAGTTGACGGGCAGGCCCGTGCGCAAGGGCTGCGGCCTGCCGCTCAGCGGGCAGCGCGCCGGGCCGCCCGTTCCAGCGCATCAAGGAAGCGCGACCTGTCGGCCTTGGTGAACCCTCGCCCATGCCCCTGCCTGAAGGGATCGGCGGCGCGCAGATCGGCCATCAGGTCGCGCGTGGCAAGGGCATTGCCGATGTTTCCGGAATTCAGCGCCTCTCCATCATGCCTGAGGACCTCTGCCCCCGCGGCCACGCATCTTGACGCCAGCGGGATGTCGCCGGTGATGACCACATCTCCCGGACCGGCACGTTCGGCGATCCACTTGTCGGCCTCGTCCGGGCCTTCCGGCACGATCACGGTTTCCACAAGAGGGTTGGCCGAGGGCCTGATGCCGCCGTTCGAGACGATCAGGACGCGCAGCCTGTGCCGGGTGGCGACACGCTCGATCTCGGCCTTCACCGGGCAGGCGTCGGCATCCACGTAGATCGGCATGGGGAATGACCTTTCCTGAGCTGAGCAGATTCCGGCGTCGCCGGTTCGCGCCCTGATGATGGCAGATGGACCGGGATCCTGCCTGCCGCAAGCGGCGCCACGGCGATCAGGCGATCCGTAGGAGGCTGGGGATGGACTGCTCTGCCATCAGAAACAGGACGGCGTCTTCCATCCGGCTCTGTTCCTTATCCGTTTGATGCAAGTCGCTGCAGAGAAATCCAGCAAGACCGTTCGGCGAATCGTCCTCACGATGCCGTTCCCGCCGGCAGTCGGAATCTCCACGCTGACGGGATGCCAGGCATCCTGACCCGGCGCCTGATAAGGCAAGGGAAGATTGATCTTCGACGGCCTGTTCGCCGTCACGGGCCATCCTGCGGCGCACTCGGCAACCCCCGGAACAAGGATGGCCGCCTGCTTCGCACCGCCCGCTGGCCGCAGCAGGAAATCGCATCCGGCACAGGGCCGCCACCGGATCGCGAGTCCTGTCGCTGGACGGTGGCGTGACCGCACACACCCGCCGTTCCCTGCACCCCCGCGCGGCCAGCGTTCTTCCACCAGCCTGTCGGCTCTGGCAGGCTGGTCATGGGGTTGGCACCCATGGTTCTGTGGCCTTTCTTCGTCATGCCGCCGGGTCGATCCCGCGTCCCGGCCCCCAAAGGAGGATGTGGTGATCAAGACCGAGCCTGCACGCCCGTCGCGCTCTGCCTTTCTGGGCGAGCTGTTCGAGCAGTTGACCGAACGCGGCCGGCGCCTGCTCGGCCGGCGCGATGGGGATCGCGTGGTCGAGGCCCTCGACCTTTCCGAACTGGCCGAACTGCTGCTGTCGCGGCGCGGCGAGGCCTCGGGGGTGGCGCTGGCGCGGGCGCTGCTGTCGGCCTTCGAGCAGGCGGACGAAAACGCGCGGCTTGCCTTCCTGCAGACCCTCGCCCACCGCTTCGGGCCGGACCTGGACGCGGTTCAGGCGGCGCTGGCCGCGGTGCAGGCCGAACCCGCGTCCGCCGAGGCCGTTGAGGCGTTGCATATCGTGGCCGAACCGCGCCGGCAGGAACTGCTGCGGCGGCTGAACCTCGCGCCCGGCGGCACCGCCGCGCTGGTCCGCATGCGCGAGGAACTGCTGCGCCATCTCCGCGACCATCCCGAACTGCGCCGGGTGGACAGCGACTTCGCGCATCTTTTCGCCTCGTGGTTCAACCGCGGCTTCCTGGTGCTGCGCCATATCGACTGGACCACGCCTGCCAATATCCTGGCGAAGATCATCCGCTACGAGGCCGTCCACGAGATCCGCAACTGGGACGACTTGCGCAACCGCCTGGAACCCACCGACCGGCGCTGCTACGCGTTCTTTCACCCGCAACTGGCGGACGAGCCGCTGATCTTCGTCGAGGTGGCGCTGACCGAGGCGATCCCCGACAACGTGGCATCGCTGCTGGCGCTCGACCGCCAACCGATCGAGGCGGAACGGGCCACCACGGCGGTGTTCTATTCGATCTCGAACACCCAGCGGGGCTTGGCGGGCGTGTCCTTCGGCAACCTCCTGATCAAGCAGGTGGTCGAGGACCTCAAGGCCGAGCTGCCCGACATCCGCAGCTTCGTCACCCTGTCGCCTGTTCCGGGCTTTGCGGCTTGGCTCGCGCAGCAGCGCGACGACGCGGCCTCCGACCTGCTGACCCCGGCCCAGCGCGAGGCCTTCGCCCTTCTGAACAGGCCCGGCTGGCATGGGGACGCGCAGGCGGTGGAAAGCCTGCGTGCGCCGCTTCTGGCCGCCGCCGCCACCTATTTCCTGAGCGCGCGCGATGCGAAGGGCCGGATGATCGACCCGGTGGCGCGCTTCCACCTCGGGAATGGGGCGCGGCTGGAACGGCTGAACTTCCTGGGGGACCTTTCCCCCAATGGTCTGCGGCAATCGCACGGGCTGATGGTCAACTACCTTTACGACCTCGACCGGATCGAGGCGAACCACGAGGCCTTTGCCGAACGCAGCACCGTCGCCGCCTCGGGCGCGGTGCAACGCGCCCTGCCCGCCCCATCATCCTGACATCACCTGCCGGAGCCTGCCATGAACCTGTTCGAGACGATCACCCAGCGCGTGGCTGACCCCGCCGCCACCGCCATCGAGACCCCTTCGGGCGAGCACATCGCCTATGCCGACCTGATCGACCGCATCGGACGCATGGCGGATGCGCTGGTCGATCTGGGCGTCGCCCCCGGCGACCGTGTGGCCGTGCAGGTGGAAAAGTCGGTCGAGGCGATCATCCTTTATCTCGCCACCGTGCGGGCGGGCGCGGTCTTCCTGCCGCTGAACACCGGCTACACCCCGGCCGAGGTGGACTACTTCCTGACCGACGCCGAGCCGCGGATCTTCGTCTGCGATCCTGTCCGGGAAGAGGCGCTGCGGCCGCTGGCCGAGACCGCCGGCGCCCGCGTCCTGACGCTGGACGCCGCGGGCCGGGGCAGCCTGGCCGACGCGGCTGCCGGCATGGCCGGGGATTTCGCCACCGTGCCCCGCGCGGACGACGACCTTGCGGCGCTGCTTTACACTTCGGGCACCACGGGGCGGTCCAAGGGGGCGATGCTCAGCCACGGCAACCTCGCCTCGAACTCGCTGGCGCTGGTCGAGGCCTGGCGCTTTTCGGCCAGCGACGTGCTGATCCACGCGCTGCCGATCTTCCACACCCACGGTCTGTTCGTGGCCACCAACGTGGTGCTGCTGTCCGGCGCCTCGATGATCTTCCTGCCGAAGTTCGACCCCGACCGGATCTTCGCGGCGATGCCGCGGGCGACCGTGCTGATGGGGGTGCCGACCTTCTACACCCGCCTTCTGGAAGACCGGCGGCTGGACAGGGAAACGACGCAGGGGATGCGGCTGTTCATTTCCGGCTCGGCTCCCCTGCTGGCCGACACCCACCGCGCATGGCAGGCGCGGATCGGCCACGCCATCCTCGAACGCTACGGCATGACCGAAACGAACATGAACAGCTCGAACCCTTACAACGGCGAGCGGATCGCCGGCACCGTGGGCCAGCCGCTACCGGGGGTCGAGATCATCGTCACCGACCCGGAAACCGGCGCGGAACTGCCGGGGGGCGAGATCGGCATGATCGAGGTGCGCGGCCCCAATGTCTTCCAAGGCTACTGGCGGATGCCTGAAAAGACGGCGGCCGAGTTGCGCCTGAACGGCTTCTTCATCACCGGCGACCTCGGCCGCTTCGACGAGCGCGGCTACCTGCACATCGTCGGGCGCGGCAAGGACCTGATCATCACCGGCGGCTACAACGTCTATCCCAAGGAGATCGAGACCGAGATCGACGCCCTGCCCGGCGTGACCGAATCGGCCGTCATCGGCCTGCCGCACCGCGACTTCGGCGAAGGCGTCACCGCGGTCGTCGTTCCGGCCGGCCTCCCGGCGCTGACCGAGGCCGATGTCCTGCACCCGCTGGAATCGCGGCTGGCGAAGTTCAAGCTGCCCAAGCGCGTGGTCTTTGTCGAGGAACTGCCCCGCAACACCATGGGCAAGGTCCAGAAGAACCTGCTGCGCGACCGCTTCGCGGACCTTTACCGCCCGTGACCGGCGCATCCTGCAACGGCAAGGCAGCGCCCCTGCCTTGCCGCCGCCGTGGCATGGCTTCGCGGGGATTGCAGTATCGCTTTCGGGCGGCAGTCCCCGCGTTCCCCGGCGCGACGCCGCCACGCGCGGATGAAGCCTGCGGAACCTTCGGCCACCTTGCCGCTTTCCGTCCGTGCATCCTTGCCGCATATTCTGGATCAGATGTGCGACAGCAAAAACGGCGACGGTTGGATGGATGAAGAGTTCATGCGGGACGCGGCGAAGCCCATCGACTGGCGCAGCGCCGTCGATCTGCGGCTGGCAGAGATTGCCCGAGGGTTCGGGCGCGCCTCGCCCGATCTGGGGCGGGCGATGTCGGATGCGGTGCTTGCACCCGGCAAGCGCTTCCGCGCGATGGTCCTGCTGATCGCGGGCGAGGCGACCGGCGGCGTCAGGCCAGCGCTGATCGACGCGGCCTGTGCGATCGAGCTGGTGCATACCGCCTCTCTCGTCTTCGACGACCTGCCCTGCATGGATGACGCGCAGGCGCGGCGGGGCCGTCCGACCACGCATCTGGTGCATGGCGAATGCCGTGCGATCCTTGCCGGCATCGCGCTGGTGACCGAGGCGATGCGGCTGCTTGCCACCGCCCGCGATGCCGACGCCGACACGCGCGCCCGCCTTGTGGCGGTGCTTGCCGGCGCGGTCGGCCCGCAGGGGCTTTGCGCCGGGCAGGACCTCGACATCCATGCGTCCAAGGACGTGGCGGGCATCCAGAAGGAACAGGACCTCAAGACCGGGGCACTGTTCGTTGCCGGGTTCGAGATGTTCGGCCTGCTGCAGCGCCTGGGTGCAAGGGACATGGAGACGCTGTCGGCGCTGGGCCGGACCCTTGGCCGCGCCTTCCAGTCCTACGACGATCTTCTTGACGTCCAGGCCGAGGCCGGGGCGCTTGGCAAGGACACCGGCCGCGATGCGCATGGCCATGGACCCGCGCGCGGGGTGCTGGCGGTCCGCAGCCCGGCGCAGGCGCAGGCGCATTACGACGCGCTGCGCGCGGAACTGGACCTGCTGCTGGGAAATTGCGGCTTCAACAGCCTGCCGCTGGCCCGGCATGTCGGGCGCGTCCTGCCGCGCCGCGCCATCCGCGCCGCCTGAGGATCACGCGCGCGGGCGGGTCCACAACCCCTCGCGCAAAGGCTTCGGCGGAAGGACGCGCGATCGGCCCGCATCCCCCAGCGCGCGCAAGGCCAGCCCCGCCTTGGCCGCACCCGAGGTGCCGATGCGCTGGCGGTAGGCTTCCGGCCCGCCCTTGCGGATGCGGGCGCCGATCGCCCGATAGATCCGCGCCGCCGCCGCGATCGACCAGGCGCAGCGGGCGGGCAGCGCCGGAAGGCCCGCGAAGGCCGAGGCATAGTAAGGTTCGGCCGCGTCCAGCAGGCGCAGGATGACGGCGTAAAGCTGGGGTGAGGGAATGTCGCCCTCGATGGTGGCACCTGCCTCGTCCAGCCAGTCGCCGGGCAGATAGACTCGCCCGATCCGGGCGTCATCGATGACGTCGCGGGCGATGTTGGTCAGTTGGAACGCCAGCCCCAGGTCGCAGGCGCGGTCCAGCACCGCCTGATCCCGCACCCCCATGACGCGGGCCATCATCACACCGACGACCCCCGCGACATGGTAGCTGTAGTCCAGCGTGTCGTTCAGTGTCCGATACGCGCGCCCTTCGACGTCCATGGCGAAGCCGTCGATCAGGTCCATGGGCCAGCGGTCGGGAAAGTCGTGCCGCCGCGCCACCGCCTGCAGCGCAGCGAACGGCGGGGTCATCGGCCCCGTGCCGTGCAGCGCCTCCAGCGTCTCGGCCTTGAGCCGCGCGAGCCGCTCCTCAGGATCGCCGCCCGCCTGAGGCGCGCTGCCAAGCTCCTGCCCGTCCACCACGTCGTCGGCATGGCGGCACCAGGCGTAAAGCATGATCGTATCCTCGCGGATGCCCCTAGGCATCAGCTTCGCGGCCGCCGCGAAGCTTTGCGAGCCAGCCGCGATGGCGGCCTGCGATTCGGCGACCGGCGCCGTCATGCCGCGCCCGCGTCGGCCAGCATCACGCCTGCGGTGGCCTTGGCGGAGCCCACGACCCCGGGGATGCCCGCGCCGGGATGGGTGCCCGCGCCGACGATGTAGAAGTTGCGGATACTGCGGTCGCGGTTGTGGGGCCGGAACCAGGCGGATTGGCGCAGGATCGGCTCGACCGAGAAGGCGCTGCCGTGATGGGCGTTCAGCTCCGACGCGAAGTCGGCGGGCGAGAAGATGCGTTTCACCCGCAGGTTGGCGCGCAGGTTGGGGATCAGCCGCTCCTCGACGCTGGCGAGGATGCGGTCGGCATAAGCCTCGCCCTCGGCGGCCCAGTCGATCGCCGCGCGGCCGAGATGCGGGACGGGGGCGAGGACGTAATGCGTGGACATCCCCGGCGGCGCAAGGCTGTCGTCGGTCACACTGGGCGAATGGAGGTAGAGCGAGAAATCCTCGGCGAGCTTCGGTCCGCGGAAGATCTCGTTCACCAGCTCGCGGTAGCGGGGGCCGAAGAGGATGGTGTGATGCGCCAGCCCCTCGGGGCGCTGCGACAGGCCGAAGTGGATCACGAACAGCGACATGGACCAGCGCTGGCGTTTCAGCAGCGCGGCCTTGGTCCGCCCGCGCCGGGTGCCGCCCAGAAGATCGCGATAGCTGTGCATCACGTCGGCATTGCTGGCGACCATGTCGGCGGTCAGGCGGGTGCCATCCGCCAGCGTCACGCCGGTGGCGCGAGCGCCTTCGGTCTCGATCCGCGCCACCTTGGCGTTCAGGCGCAGCGTGCCGCCAAGGCGCTGGAACAGCGTGGCCATGCCGGACACCAGCGCATTGGTGCCGCCTTGCGCGAACCACACGCCGCCGCGCCGTTCCAGCGCGTGGATCAGCGCGTAAATCGAACTGGTCGAGAATGGATTGCCGCCCACCAGCAGCGTGTGAAAGGAAAACGCCTGCCGCAGATGGGGGTCCTTGATGAAGCGCGCGACGACGCTGTGAACCGAGCGATAGGCCTCCAGCCGCACCAGCGCGGGGGCGGCCTGAAGCATCTGGCCCAGCTTGAGGAAGGGCACGGTGCCGAGCCGCAGGTAGCCTTCCTGATAGACCTGTTCCGCATAATCGTGGAACCGGCGGTAGCCGTCGAGGTCGGCGGGGTTGAAGGCAGCGATCTCGCGCTCCAGCGCGTTGCCGTCGTTGACGTAGTCGAAGCGTTTCCCGTCCGGCCAGAGCAGCCGGTAGAAGGGGTTGACCGGCAGCAGGGTCACGTCGCGGGCCATCTCCTGCCCAGACAGCGCCCAAAGCTCGCGCAGGGAATCGGGATCAGTGATGACGGTGGGACCGGCGTCGAAGACATGGCCTTCCTCGCGCCAGACATAGGCGCGGCCGCCGGGCTTGTCGCGGGCTTCCAGCAGCGTTGTGGCGATGCCCGCCGATTGCAGGCGGATGGCAAGCGCCAGCCCGCCGAAGCCAGCGCCGATGACGATGGCGGTGCGAGGAGAGGTCACGCGGTTTCCTTCAGCAGCGGCGCTTCGCGCAGGCAGGGCAGCGCGTCGCGGATGGGAATGGGGGGCTTGCCGCTGACGATCCGCAGCCGGTCCAGCCGGGTCAGCTTTCCGGCGTAGAAGCGTTCGATCAGCGGCTCGGGCAGGCGATAGAAGCGGGACAGGACGCGGTGGCGGCGGTCCGGCGGGCAGCCGCGGAACAGCATCCGATTGAGCAGGCGCAGGAAGCGGTCATCGCCCGCGCGGTCCAGCGCATGGGCGCAGACAGCGGAGAAGACCTCGGCCGTGGTCGGCCCCGCCGCCGCGACCACATCCGCCACCTGCGCGGCGACGGGCAGGGAATAGCCGGTGACGGGATGGAACAGGCCCGCGCGCAGACCCACGGGAGCTGGGCCGCCCTGCGCCTCCGCCCACAGCGCGGCGGCGTCATGGGCCAGCGCGATGGGCAGGACGCCGCGCTCGCGGCGGACCTCGCGGCCGGTCCAGCCCTTGTCGCTGGCATAATCGGCGATGGCGCAGACGATGGCCTCCTCGTCCAGCGTGGCGCCATCGCTGTAGCGAGTGTCCTCAATCAGCAGGCGCGTGGGGGAAAAGGGCAGCAGGTAGACGAAGCGGTAGCCGTCCTGCTGGGGCACCGTCGCGTCCATGATCAGCGGGCGGGTGACGCCATGGGGGGTGTTCATCTCGAACTCCAGCCCCACGAACTTCTGGTAGCCGGTGACGAGATGGCGCGAGGACCGCGCGCCGCGCCCGTCAATGACGCAGGGCGCCTCGATCCGTTCGGATCCGAGGGTCGCGCCGGTAGCGTCCAGCGCCGTGATCCCGGCATTCCAGCGAAGGGTGACGCCGGGCGTGTCCGCCAGCAGCCGCGCCAGCCCTGCGCCGTCAAGCGAGGCATAACCAGCCCGCAACACGCGGGAATGGTCGGGAAAGCGGACCTCCTGCCCCGGCCAGCGGCAGCGGATCGCGGGGGAAAGGCGGCGGTGCCAGGGCAGCCGCAGATCCGGGTCGTGGAAGGACCAGGTATGCGCATCCGACGGACTCGGCGCGCGGTCGAGCATCAGGATGCGCGCGCCGGGCCGCGCCTCGGCCACGGCAAGCGCGATCAGCGCATTGGCAAGGCCCGCACCGGCAAGGATGAGGTCCGGCGTCATGCGGCAAGCCTGCACTGAAGCTGCGCCTCGACCAGATCGGCGGCCCCAGTGGCACCGCCTGCCGCGCGGATTTCAGCGGCGGGCCGGGCAAGGGCCAAGCGGTGGGACGGGTCGGACAACACCGCCCCCAGCGCCTCGCGGATTGCGGCACGGGTGGCGCGGCGCAGGGGCACCACTCGGGCCGCGCCATGAAAGGCCAGCCGCGCGGCGGTCGCGGGCTGCTCGAATGCCAGGGGGATCGCGACCATCGGCACCTCGGCCCCCGCGCAGTCCAGCACCGTGTTCAGCCCGGCATGGGTCACGCAGGCATCAGCGCGGGCCAGCACTGCCCGCTGCGGAAAGAAGTCGCGCACCAGCGGCGCACCGGGCAACGCCCGCGCCTCGGCCTCGGTCAGCCCGCCGCAATGGGCAAGAACAAGGAACACGCCCAGATCCTCGGCCGCCCCGGCGATGGCAGCCAGAAGTCCCCGCCGGTTCCCTTGCAGCGTGCCGAGCGAGGCGAAAACAAGGGGCCGGCCGCCGGTGTCGATCTCGAACTCGCCTGCCGCATCGTCCCGCAGCGGACCGACCGCCCGTGCGCCCCGCCCCGGCGCATGGGGGAAGTCCAGCGAGGGCACCAATTGCCGCAGGTCCAGATCGGGCGAGATCCATTCGTCGATGCGCCGCCGCAGCGGCAGGCCATGCGCGCGGCAGCCCGCGGCCAGGGCGCGGGACTGCAGCATCATCAACGCGTCGGCCACGCGCCAGCCACCCCGGTTGCGCTTGCGGCCCGCCTTTCCCGCAAGAAAGGGCCAGTCCACGAAGGGCGGCGGGATCGCCTCGTCGCGGTCCAGCGGCAGGGCCGAGGCGAGGGTCACGCGCGGGATGCCCGCCGCTTCGGCGGCAAGGCTGGCGCCCGGTTCGGCCTGATCGGCGACGACCAGATCGGGGGAAAGCCGCCCCAGCGCCCGCGGCCCGCGCCGGACGAAGCTGCGGGTCGCCGCGGCGGTGGCCAGCAGCGTGCGGACCAGCCCCGCGCCGCGCAGGTCAGGGTCGCAGAGCCCGAGGCTGTCAAACCCAAGACCCTCGCGCGCCGCCAGCGGGCCAAGCCCCTCGCCCCCCACCATCCGGCAATCATGTCCCCGCGCCGCCAGCCTGCGGGCCAGCGCGCCATGGACGGCGGCGTGGCTTGACAGGGCGGGAAGGCAGAAGGCGATGCGGGCCATGCAGGCTCAGTCTTCGCCGCGGTCCGGGCGCCAGGCGTCCCGGTGCCGGGACTGCCGCCGTGCCAGCACGCCCGAGGTCTTCAGCCGCGCCTTGAGATCGTCCACCGGCGGCGCATAGACAAAGCCGAAGGACACGCAGTCGTCGCGCCCCTCGACCGCGTGATGCAGCCGATGCGCCTGGTAAAGCCTGCGGAAATAGCCGCGCCGGGGAATATAGCGGAATGGCCAGCGCTGATGCACGAGGCCATCGTGGACGACGAAATAGATCACGCCATAGACGCTCATCCCCACGGCGACCCACCACATCCACGGCCACCAGCGGCTGCCGATGACGAACAGCAGGATCGAGAGCGCGGCGAAGATAACGGCGTAAAGGTCGTTCTTCTCGAAGGGGCCGTGGGTTTCCTCGTGGTGCGACTTGTGCCAGCCCCAGCCCAAAGGACCGTGCATGATCCAGCGGTGGACGGAATAGGCCACGCCCTCCATCACCGCGACGGTCAGGACGACGATCAGGATCGGGCCAAGGACGCTCATGCCCCGTCCCTTCGAGTCGAGGGCAGCCGCCACCATGGCACTGCGGGGTGCAGGTGGTGTTCATGGTGATAGCCGCCAAAGTGGAAACAGGTCAGCAGCGACACAGGGTCGCTGACAATGGTGGACCGCGCGTTGTGGCGGTCGGGAAAGTCGCCATGGCCCGGCCGGTGCGGCAGCCAGGTTCCGAAAACGAAAAGCTGCATCGACGCAAGGATCGAGGGCACCGACCAGAAGGCCACATAGGGCCAGCGGCTTCCAAGGATCAGGGCGTAAAGCATTACCGTCCCTCCCAGAACCCAGAACTCCCGCCAGCCGAAATAGGTGCGGACAAAATCGGCATACCAGCGGACCGGCCCGCCATGGCCGAAGTCGGGGTCGTCGTCGGTGCCCGCATGACGGTGGTGGGCCATGTGCTTGACGATCAGCTTGCGCCAGGAAAACCCGGCGTAAAGCATCAGCGCCAGCCCGCCGACAGCGGCGTTGAGGCTCGGGCGGCCGGGTGCCACCGCGCCGTGCATGGCGTCATGGGCGACGATGAACAGGCCCACGGAAAGCCAGGTCAGTCCGATCAGGCACAAACCCGCCAGCAGCGGATGGGCCGTGGCGTCCAGATGCCAGACGGCGAAGATGTGCAAGGCCAGCCATGCGCCGATCACCCCTGCCGCAAGGGTCATGCCGATCAGGCTGGTGGCAAGGGGTCGTCGCAGCGCCTGTGGCAAGCGGGTTCTTCCTTCTTCATCCTGTAACGCCTGTGCCAGGATATAGCAGCACGAGGGCCGCTTCCAGTAGTCACCTGCCGCAGGTCTCACGCAAGGGGCGCGTGGCGCAGTGCCTCAAGATCGCGCGAGCCGGTGCAGAACATGGCAATGCGAAGCTGCTCGATGACCTCGGACAGATACGCGGCCAGCGCCTCGGCCCCCTCACGCGCGGCGGGCAGCGCGCCCGCCGCCTGCCCCGCCAGATCCGCGCCCAAGCGGATCGCGCGGGCCACGTCCAGCCCGTGGCGGATGCCGCCCGAGGCGATCAGCACCGTGCCCGGCCACATGATCGGGGCCATCGCTGAAACCGCCTCGGCCGTCGGGATGCCCCAGTCGAAGAAGGGCGCGGCGATGCGGCGCAGGCGGTCGCCGCCGCGCTCGGCCTCGACCCGCGCCCAGCTTGTGCCGCCGACCCCCGCCACGTCGAGGATCGTGACGCCTGCATCCATGAGCCGCCGTCCGACATCGGCCGACAGGCCGGCGCCCACCTCCTTGACGCCAAGGGGCACGGGCAGGGCGCGGGCCAGCGCCTCGATCCTCGGCAGCAGGTCCGAAAAGTCCCGATCGCCGCCGGGCTGGATCGCCTCCTGCAGCGGGTTGAGATGCAGCATCAGGGCATCCGCTTCCAGCATCTCGACCGCGCGGCGCGCCTCGTCCGCGCCCATCCCGCGCCGCAGTTGCACCGCCCCCAGATTGCCGAGGATCGGCACATCCGGCGCCCGAGCCCGCAACTCGGGGCCAAGCCCGCCCGCCCCGCGTCCCTCGATGGCGATGCGCTGCGATCCGACCGCAAGCGCCAAGCCCAAGGCGCCGCAGGCCTCGGCGATGGACAGGTTGATGCGGGCGGCCCCGGGCGTGCCGCCGGTCATGGCCGACACCATCAGCGGCGCGGACAGGCGGCGGCCGAGAAAGCGCGTGGCGGTGTCGATGGCGTCATAGTCCAGTTCCGGCAACGCATTGTGCAGGAAATGCACGTTGTCGAAGCCGGTTGCGCGCGAAAGCTGGATACCCTTTCCCGCGCCGACGATCGCCAGATGCTCGGACTTGCGGCCCTTGATCTCGTTCATGGTCCCCCAGCACCGGCTAGCCTGCGCGATAGGCGCGCAGGAAACCCTCCACCACATGGTTCAGGAACGCCTCGCCGTCCAGCGGATAGTCCCGCGCGCCGCCAAGCTGCCCCTGGTGCAGCGCCCCCAGCAGCAGGGGTGAGGCAAGCGCAAGCGCCGCCATGCGGGTGTCGACCGCACGCATCTGGCCGCGGGCGACATGGGCATCCAGCCGCTCGGTGAGGGCAAGGACGAAAGGCTCGAACATGCTGTGGATGAAGGCGGGGCCGAGCAGATCGTTCCGCATCCCCTCGACCATGCCCATCGCCAGCGCATCCGCCACCCCGTGTTGCGTCAGCGCCCGCCAGGCCATGGCCGCCGCGTCGCGGACCGAGGCGTCAAGCTGGGGCCCCGCCTGCCGGGTAGCCGTGAACTGCCCCTGCCCGCGCCGGCCCGAATCGGCAAAGACCGCCACCACGATGTCGTCGCGCTTGCCGAAGTAATGGTTCAGGGTGGACACGCTGCAGCCTGCAGCCGTCGCGAGTTCGCGCAGCGTTGGCCGGCCCGCGCCGCGCAGCAGCAGGCGTCCCCGCAACCGCGCCAGCAGCTCGCCGCGCCGTTCGTCGAAGCGTGCGTTGCGGACGCCCTTGGACCTCACGTCCCCTCGCTTCCTGCCGCGGATCGCGGCGGTCTTCCATCGGCCCTCAGCGCAATATCATCCTGGCCGTGCCAAGCACAAATCCGTCGTGGATCATCAGGGCGACGGCGATCTCGGCCAGTCCGCCGCCCGCGATGACCAGCCAGCGCGGGAAGTTATGCGCCGCAAGAAAGCCCAAGGCAACAAAGCCCGTGTCGCTCAGGGCGTTCACGATGCTGTCGCCCTGATAGACATCGATACCATCGGGGTCGTTGAACAGTGAAATGACCCAAGGGGTGTTCTCGACGATCTCCCACAGGCCGCTGCAGGCGATCACCAGCAGCAGGCGGGTTCCGACCGGCCAGCCGGGCCGCAGCCGCCGTGCAAGAAAGAACAGCGCCGCCCCCGAGATCGCGTGAAGCGCCGAATAGAAGTCGGTCAGATGCTGCGAGTTGTGGGACAGGGCGGTGCTGGGATTCCACCAGTAGAGCGGCACGTTTTCCGGCAGAAATTCGCGGCCCAGGAACAGCAGCCACAGCACCACTGCGGCATTGATCAGCAGGATGCCCAGTGCCAGCGTCAGCAGCGGCTGCCCGCCACGAAACGCAAGCGAGCCCCCCACGGGCCGGGGCGGGATCATGTCCGCGGGGCGGTTCATGTCATCGAAGTGCAAAGGGGAACGCTCTCCTTGCTGGCTGCGGGGGCTGCGCCTGCCTGTTACTCGGACCGCAGGATCGCGGCGGGTTTGACCGTCAACGCCCGCAGCGCGAAGGCCAGTTCCGCCGCAAGCGTCGCAATCACGCCACCGGCGACCAGAATGACGGCGCTGGACCAGATCACCCGGTGGTCGGTGTCCAGCACAAAATGCGCCACCGCCCATCCCCCCACGGCCCCGGCCGCGATCGCGGCGATGCCGGCGATCAGCCCCAGCAACGCCGCTCGCAGCGCAAAGCTGCGCAGGATCAGCCCCCGGCTGGCCCCCAGCGTCTTGAGGATCGCGGCCTCGTAGCGGCGCGCCCGCGCGGCGGCCAGCGCCGTGCCGATCAGCACGGCGAAGCCGGTGACCAGCGTAGCCGCCGCACCCCAGCGCACGGCCGCGCCGATGCCGGCCAGCAGCCCCGCGACCCGCTCGATGGCCTCGCCCACGGGGATGGCGGTGACATTGGGCCAGCGGTCGCCGATCTCGCGCAGGATGGCGGTCTCGGCCTCCGGCCCGGCATAGACGGTGGCGATCCAGGTGTGCGGCGCGCCCTGCAGCGCGGCGGGGTTCATCGACATGACGAAGCCGATACCCGCGTTCCTGAAATCCACCTGCCGGAACGAGGCGATGGTGCCGGTGATGTCGCGCCCCAGGACATTGACGGTCAGGGTGTCGCCCAGCGACAGGCCGATCTCGGCGGCTTCTTCGGCGGAAAAGCTGATAAGGGGCGGGCCGTCGTAACCGGCGGGCCACCACTCGCCTGCCGTGATCGTCGTGCGCGAGGGCGGGTTGTCGGAATAGGTCAGGCCGCGGTCCCCCCGGACGACCCAGTGATCGCCCGCCACCTCGGTCGCCGGGCGGCCGTTGATCCGGGTGACGACGCCCCGCAGCATCGGCGCGGCCTCGACGCGGCTGACGCCGGGATTGCCGCGGGCAAGGGTGAGGAAGTCCCCGATCTGGTCGGGCTGCACATCGACGAAGAAGAAGGACGGCGCGACGCCCGGCATTTCCGATTCGATCGCGCGGCGCAGGGTGCCGTCGATCTGGCCCACCACCGCCAGCACCGCGAGGCCAAGTCCAAGCGACAGCACGACGCCCGTGGCATCCCCCCGATGCGTCCTGAGCGCCCCCAGCGCCAGCCGCAGGGCCGGGCGCCGGCGGGCAAGCGGCATCAGTCCGCCTGCCAGCGGCGCCGCCAGCAGCGCGACAACCGCCAGCAGCGCCAGCGTGCCGGCAACCCCGCCCAGCGTCCAGAGCGTCAGCCGCCAGTTGCCCGAGAAAGCCGCCGCCGCCAGCAGGAACAGCCCCGCAAGGGCGGTGATCATTGCCAGATACCTGGGCCGCGGCACCCTGCGACCCGCGTCCACAGCCGAGCGGAACAAGACCGCCGCGCGGGTGTCGGCCGCCAGGGCCAGCGGCCACAGCGCAAAGGCAAGGGCGGCCAATGCGCCGTAAAGCGCAGCCTCGGCCAGCGGTCCGGGAAAGACGCCGAAGGTCGCCGGCATCGGCAGGCGCGCTTCGATCACCGGGGCCAGCAGCAGCGGCAGCGCGGCGCCCAGCGCCAGCCCCAGCATGATCCCGAGTGCGGTCATCAACCCAATCTGGATCAGGTAGGTCAGGAATATCACGCGGCGGCTGGCGCCCAGGGACTTGAGCGTGGCGATCACCGGCAGCTTCGCGTCCAGCCATGCGCGGACGGCGGCCGAGACGCCGACCCCGCCAACCGCAAGGCCCGACAGACCGATCAGGATCAGGAAGGCCCCCAGCCGGTCCACGAAGCCCGAAAGCCCCGGCGCCCCGTCCCGCGCATCGCGCCAGCGGGCGCCCGCGCCCTCCAGCGCAGCCATCGCCTGCCCCCGGGCGGTGCCGAGGTCGGTGCCGGGAGGCAGCAGCAGCCGGTATTGCGCCTCGAACAGCGTCCCCGGCCCCAGCAGTCCGCTTTGCGCCAAATCCGACGTGCGGACGATGGTGATGGGACCAAGCGCGAGGCTTTCCCCCGCATTGTCGGGGAAGCTGTCGAGGATCGCCGTCAGCGTGAACGCCTGTTCGCCCAGCCGGAAGCCGTCGCCGGGGGAAAGGCCGAGGCGCTCGGCCAGCACCCGTTCCATCACCGCGCCGGGATCGCCGCCTGAAGAAAGCGCCTGATCCCAAGAGATCGGCGGGGACAGCCGGACAGCGCCGACCAGCGGATAGGCGTCGTCCACCGCCTTCACCTGCGTCAGGGCGCGCTCGCTCTGCCCGTGGCGCAGGACGGTCGCCATGGACCGGAACTCGGCTGTCTCGGACACCGCCGAGGCGATCCGGTCCAGCGCCGCGCGCTCGGCACCGGTGGCGAAGCGGTAGGTCAGCTCGACCTCGGCATCGCCTCCCAGCAGCGCGGCGCCGTTGCGCGCCAGCCCCGCCTCGATCGAGGCGCGCACGGTTCCGACCGCCGCCAGCGCCGCCACCGCCAGCGCAAGGCAGGTCAGGAAGATGCGGAAGCCGGCAAGCCCGCCCCGCATCTCGCGGCGTGCAAGGGTCCAGGCGAGGCGCAGGGTCATGCCGCCTGCTCCAGCCGGCCGTCGCGCAGGCGGATGATGCGGGCGCAGCGCGCGGCGATTTCCGGCGCGTGCGTCACCATCACCAGCGTCGTGCCGCTGTCCCGCACCATCCCGAACAGGAGGTCCGCGATCTGCGCGCCGGTCGTCTCGTCGAGGTTGCCCGTCGGCTCGTCCGCCAGCAGGATCGCGGGACGCGGGGCCAGGGCGCGGGCCAGCGCGACCCGCTGCTGCTCGCCCCCGGAAAGCTGCGAGGGATAATGATGCGCGCGCCCGGCAAGACCCACGGCTGCAAGCCCTTCGCGCGCCCGCGCTGCGGCATCGGGCGCATGGGCAAGCTCAAGCGGGACAGCCACGTTTTCCAGCGCGGTCATGGTCGGGATCAGGTGAAAGCTCTGGAAGACGATGCCCATGTGGTCGCGGCGGAAGCGGGCCAGCGCGTCCTCGCCCATCGCGGTCAGGTCGTGGCCCAGCGCGCGGACCCGCCCGCCCGTCGCCTGTTCCAGCCCGCCCATCAGCATCAGCAGCGACGACTTGCCCGACCCGGACGGCCCGACCAGCCCGACCGTCTCACCCTTTTCCACGGCAAGGGTGATGCCGTGCAGGATCTCGACCGGACCGGCGCTGGAACGCAGGGTCAGGCGCACATCATCAAGGGACAGGACCGGGTCCGGCATCGCGCGTCTCCATTCAAGGGTCCGCGCTGGGGCGGCGAATGTGCAACGTTGTGACCGGCGTGCCGGTGCCATCGCCTCACGGCGACATTATGTCCGGGCGAAACGGAGGACTGCAATGCTTGCACGCATGATCGGGATCACGCTTCTGTCTGCCCTGCCCGCCGCGGCAGAGCCGGTGACGGTAGCCGCCTTGGGGGACAGCCTGACGCAGGGCTACGGCCTGCCGCAACAGGAAGGGCTGGTCCCGCAACTGCAGGCGTGGCTACGGGAACGGGGGGCCGAGGTCACACTGGTCAACGCGGGCGTGTCGGGCGACACCACGGCGGGCGGGCTGTCTCGCGTGGACTGGACGCTGACGCCCGAGGTGGGGGGCATGATCGTGGCGCTGGGCGGCAACGACCTGCTGCGCGGGATCGATCCGGCGGTGAGCCGGAAGAACCTTTCCGGCATCCTCGACGCCGCGCGGAAGGCCGAGGTGCCCGCGATGCTGATCGGCATCGGCGCGCCCGCGAATTACGGGGCCGAGTTCCAGACGGCGTTCAACGGCGTTTATACCGATCTCGCGCAAAGCTACGAGGTGCCGCTGATCCCGTCGATGCTGGACGCCATCGTGGCGGCGCGCGACCCGCTGTCGCTGATGCAGCCGGACGGCATCCACCCGAACGCCGAGGGCGTCCGGGTGATCGTCGAAGGCATCGGCCCGCAGGTGCTGCAGTTCGTGGCCGCCCTTGGCGCCTGCGAACAGGGCTGCACGGACGGCTAGGCCGTCAGAACGGGCTGTCGGGGAAGTAGAAGGCTTCCGCGTTCTCGGGCGTGATGAGCTGGCTGCCGATGATGTAGCGGCCCGCCATCGGCGCGTTCGATACGAAATGCAGCGCCGTCATCTCGATCGCCGAGGAGATCAGCGCCGGAGGATAGGTCACGTTCACCGGCAGTTGCGGGTCCTTGTCCATGATCCGCTTGACGATGTCCTTCATGCCCGCGCCGCCGACGACGACCATCTGGTCCCCACGCCCCGCCTGGGCGATGGCCTCCAGCACGCCCACGGCCATGTCGTCGTCCGCCGCCCAGACCGCGTTGATTTCAGAATATTTGGCCAGGTAGTCCTGCATCACGTTGAAGGCGTCGTCGCGGTTCCAGTTGCCGTGCTGCATGTCGAGGATTTCCTTGTCGGACCCCTCGAGCGCCGCCTGGAAGGCCTCGACCCGCTCGTTGTCGAGCGTGGTCGGGATGCCCCGCAGCACGACGATCTTGGCGCCGGCGGGCAGGTTGTCGCGGAAATATTCGCCCGCGACGCGGCCGAAGGCGGTGTTGTCGCCGGCGACATACAGGTCCTCGATGCCTTCCTCGGACAGCCCCCGGTCCACGACGGTCACGAACTTGCCCGCCGCCTTCACCTGCCGGACCGGGTCGGTCAGCGGCTCGGATTCGAAGGGCAGCACCACCAGCCCGTCGATGTTGCGGGTGGCCAGCATGTCCTCGATGTCGGACACCTGCTTGGCGGCGTCGCCGGCCGTCGCCAGCACGAATTCGAGGTTCGGATAGACCTCGCCCAGCCGCTTGATCGTGTCCTGAGCGTGCCAGTTCAGCCCGCCCATGAAGCCGTGGGTGGCCGAGGGGATCGACACGCCGATCACCCGTTTCTCGGCCTCTTGCGCGAAGGCGGCGCCTGCCGCCAACGACAGCGCCGCGGCCGCCAGCGGCAGTTTCAGCAGATTGCGACGGATCATTCTTTCCTCCCCAGGATGGCCGCTATTCGGCGGACCGTTTCTCTCGCTGCAAGACGACGGCGAGCACGATGATGACGCCTTGGATCGCCCCGTTCAGATAGGGGCTGACCAGGTCCGCCAGATTCAGGATGTTGTCGATGAGCGACAGGATCAGGACGCCGACCACCGTGCCCCAGACCCGGCCGCGCCCGCCCTTCAGCGCGGTGCCGCCGATGATGACGGCAGCGATGGCCTCAAGCTCCCACAGCGTTCCGGTGGACCCCGAGGCCGAGCCGAGGCGCGGGATGTAGAGGATCGTGGCCAGCCCGACCAGCGCGCCCAGCAGGACGTAGGTGGCAAGCCGGACCCGTTCCACGTTGACGTTGGAATAGCGGGCCACCCGGTCGTTCGAGCCGATGGCCTCGACATGGCGGCCGAAGCGGGTGTGGCGCATCGTCCATTCGCCCAGCACCGCGGCGATGGCGAATACGATGATCGGCCATGTCACCCAACCGATGCCGCCGAAATAGACCGGCCGGTACAGCGCCCGCAGGTCCGAGCCGAGGCTGAGCGTGCCTCCGTCCGCAAGCCATGTGACAAGGCTGCGGAAGATGCCCATGGTGCCCAGCGTGACGATGAAGGCCTCGATCCCCCAGCGGGTGACAAGCGTGCCGTTCAGCATCCCCGCCAACACGCCCCCGCCCAGCGCCACGCCCATGCCCATGCCCATCAGGACCGTGCCCCAGTTCGCCTCGGTGATCGGCACCAGCGCATTCATCGCCATGATCGCGATGCCGGCAAGGAAAGCCGCCATGGACCCCACCGACAGGTCCAGCCCGCCCTGCGTAATCACGAAGGTCATGCCGATGGCGATCAGCCCAGTGAAGGCCGAGCGCGCTGCCACGTTCGACAGGTTCGCGGGCGCAAGGAAGGCCGGGTTCAGCAGCGCGCCGAGGATGAACAGCGCCACCAGCGCCAGAAGCGGCCCGAGGACATGCAGGTCGATGCGTCTCATGCGGCCTTTCCTTCGGCGCCGACGCCCATGGCGAGGCGGACGATGTTTTCCTCGGTGATGGCCTCGCCCGCGACTTCCCCGGCTAGGCGGCCCTGCCGCATGACCAGCACGCGGTCGGCAAGGCCCATGACCTCGGGCAGTTCCGACGAGATCACGATGACGCCCTTTCCCGCCCGCGCGAGTTCGCGGACGAAGCGGTAGATCTGCTGCTTGGTGCCGACGTCGATGCCGCGGGTGGGTTCGTCGATGATGACGATCTCGGGCTCTGTCAGCATGGTCTTGGCGAGCAGCAGCTTTTGCTGGTTGCCTCCTGACAGCGCCCCTGCGGGCATGGCGGCCGAGGCCGCGCGGATATCAAAGCGGCGCGTGGCTTCCTCCATCGCAACCGCCTCGCGCCTGCGATCGATGCGGAAGCCGAAGCGGTTGAGGGCCGAAAGCGTCAGATTCTCGGTCAGCGGCTTGTCGAGCAGCAGTCCGGCTTCCTTCCGGTCCTCGGTCAGATAGGCGATGCCTGCCCCCGTGGCGTCCTGCGGGTGGCGGATGGCGACCGGCTGGCCCGCGACATGGATCGTGCCCGTCGAGGCGCGCAGCCCCGCGATTCCCTCGGCCAGTTCGGTGCGGCCCGAGCCGACGAGACCCGCGATCCCTAGCACCTCGCCCCGGCGCAGGGTCAGGCTGGCGTCATGGACAGAGACGGTGCCCGGAACAGACAGGCGTTCCACCCGTAGCAGTTCCTCGCCATGCGCGGTGTCCTTCGGCGGGAAGATGCCGGACAGCTCGCGCCCGACCATGGCATTGGCCATGCCTTCCTCGGTCAACTCGCCCCGCAGCGCCCGGCGCACCACGCTGCCGTCGCGCAACACGGTGATGCGGTCGGCCAGCCGCGCGACCTCGTCCAGACGGTGCGAGCAGAACATCAGCGCCACGCCTTCCTCCCGCAGCCGATCGACCTGAGCATAAAGCGCATCCACCTCGCGGTGGGTCAGCGCGGCCGAGGGCTCGTCCATGATGAGGACGCGCGCCCGCCGCGACAGCGCCTTGGCGATCTCGACCATCTGCCGGTCGGGAACCGACAGCATGCGGATCGGGGCGCCGGGGCTGATCGTGGTGTCGAGCCGCTTGAGCAGTTCCGCCGCCCGCTCGCGCATCGCGGCATGATCCAGCCGCGCTCCACGCGTCAGTTCGCGGCCGAGGAAGATGTTGGCAGCAACCGACAGGTCGGGAACGAGATTGAATTCCTGATGGATCACGACGATGCCCGCGGCCTCGGCCTCGGGTCCGCTGCGGTAGCGGGCGGGTTGGCCGTCCAGAAGCACCTGCCCCGAGGTCGGCGCAAGGAAGCCGCCGAGGATCTTCATGATCGTGGACTTGCCGGCGCCGTTTTCCCCGATCAGGGCGTGGACCTCGCCCGTGCTCAGCGCCAGATCGACGCCGTGCAGAACCTCGACGGGGCCGAAGCTCTTGGTGACGGCTTCAAGCGCAAGGACGGGCGTCACGGCTGCACCCTGATCCATGCGCCGTCCTGAGCGGCAGATTCCTGCGCGGCGGCAATGAAAGCCATGCCGGACAGCCCGTCCGAAAGGCCGGGGATACGGTCCAGATGCGTATCGTCGCCCCGGATCACGGCGGCGATGTCGGTATAAAGATTGGCAAAGGCTTCCAGATAGCCCTCGGGATGTCCCGGCGGCGTGCGGAAGGACCCCGAGCGGTCCCGTGCCCGCGTCAGCACATGGGCCACGCCGTCTGCCGTGGTCATCACCAGCCGCTCGGAGTCGTCCAGCCGCCATTCCAGCGAAGCGTCGGTTCCGAAGACACGCAGCGACAGCCCGCCCTCCTCTCCCACGGCGACCTGGCTGCACCACAGCCCGCCTTTGGCGCCCGAGGCATAGCGCAGCGCCACCCGCGCATCGTCATCGACGCGGCGGCCCGGCACTATGCTGGAAAGGTCGGCCGAGATGCTGTCCGGCACCTGCCCCGTCACGAAAGCCGCAAGCTGCCAGGCATGGGTGCCGATGTCGCCCAGCGCCCCCGCCCCCGCCTGCGCCGGATCGGTGCGCCAGTCGGCCTGTTTTGAGCGCACATCCTCGGACAGCCAGCCCTGCAGGAACTCGGCCTGCACCAGCCGCAGGGTGCCGATGCCGCCTTCGGCCACAATGGCGCGGGCCTCGCGCACCATCGGATGGGCGCAGTAGTTGTGGGTCAGGAAGAACCGCGCCCGGCTGCGGGCCACTGCCTCGGCGATCTGCCACGCCTGATCCTGCGTGGCGGCCACGGGCTTGTCGCAGATGACGTGGATGCCTGCGTCGAGGAAGGCCACGGCCACCGCCGCGTGCAGGTGGTTGGGCGTGACGATGGCGACGGCATCGATCCCGTCAGGGCGCGCCGCTTCCTCGGCCGCCATCCGCCGGAAATCGGCATAGCTGCGTTCCACCCCAAGCGCCCGCGCCGAAGCTTCGGCCCGCGCGGGATCGGATGACAACGTCCCGGCCACCAGCCGGAACTGCCCGTCCATCCGCGCGGCGATGCGGTGGATGGCGCCGATGAAGGCGCCCTCGCCGCCGCCGACCATGCCGAGGCGGATCGGCTGGCTCATGACAGTCCCAGTGCGGCGGCAATGGCCGCGCGGTCCGTCCCCTGCGCGGCGAAGTCGTCGAAAGCCTGTGGCGTGGTTCGGATGATGTGGCGGCGGACGAACTCCGCCCCTTCCCGCGCGCCATCCTCGGGATGCTTCAGCGCGCATTCCCACTCGACCACCGCCCAGCCGGGGAAGTCGTATTGCGCCAGCTTGGAAAACACCTGTGCGAAATCCACCTGCCCGTCGCCGGGGCTGCGGAAGCGGCCTGCCCGGTCCACCCAAGGCTGGTAGCCGCCATAGACGCCCTGTCGGCCGGTCGGGCGGAACTCGGCGTCCTTGACGTGGAACATGCGGATGCGGTCGTGGTAGATGTCGATGTTCTGCAGGTAGTCGAGCTGCTGCAGCACGTAATGCGACGGGTCATAAAGCATGTTCGCCCGAGGATGCTGACCGACCCGGTCAAGGAACATCTCGAACGTCACGCCGTCGTGCAGGTCCTCGCCGGGATGGATCTCGTAGCAGACATCGACGCCGTTTTCCTCGGCGAGGTCCAGCAGGGGTCGCCAGCGCTCGGCCAGCGTGTCGAAGGCGGTTTCCACCAGCCCCGGTGCCCGCTGCGGCCACGGATAGAGATAGGGCCACGCCAGAGCGCCCGAGAAGGTCGCCATTGCATCCAGCCCCAGCAGGCGGCTGGCGCGGATGGTCTTTCCGACCTGATCCACAGCCCATTCCTGCCGCGCCTTGAGGTTGCCGCGCAGCGCCTCGGGCGCGAAGGCGTCGAAAGCGGCGTCATAGGCCGGATGGACGGCGACAAGCTGGCCCTGCGTGTGGCAGGAAAGCTCGGTCACTTCGACGCCGTTCTCGCGGGCGATGCCAAGGAACTCGTCGCGCCAGTCCTGCGATTCGACCGCGCGATCCAGATCGAACAGCCGCATGTCGCCCGAGGGCACCTGCACGCCCTTGTAGCCCAGCGAACCCGCCCAGGCGGTGATGGACCTCCAGTCGTTGAAGGGAGCCTTGTCCGACACGAATTGCGCCAGAAACAGGCCGGGGCCCTTGATCGTCCGCATTCTTCCTCCTCCACCCGAGGGAAAGGCAAGCACGGGATGAAATCGTTTTCAAGAACTATCTGATGGACTTGCGAGACATGGTGAACAGGCCCTAGCCTGCGCTCATGACACAAGATACGCACTCTCAGGTCCGCCTGACTGACGTGGCCCGCCGCGCCGGAGTTTCGCCCGCGACGGTCAGCCGGGTATTGTCGCGCCCGGAACTCGTGTCCCCCGCCATGCGCGAGGCGGTGATGCAGGCCGTCACCGCCACCGGCTACCGGATGAACCAGGCGGCGCGGAACCTTCGCAAGCAGCGGACGGGGGCAGTGGTGGCGCTGGTCCCGAACCTCGGCAATCCGTTCTTCGCCAAGATCCTTGCCGGCATGGGGCAGGAGTTGAACGCGGCGGGATTCGACCTGCTGGTGGGCGACACGATGGACGAGGGCGGGCGGCACCGGGCGCTGGACCGCTTCCTCGACCCCTCGCGGGCCGACGGGATCATCCTGCTGGACGGGCAGGTGACGCAGGCCGACCTTGCCGCGCTGCCGCAGGCGCCGCCGCTGGTCATGGCCTGCGAATGGATCGAGGGCAGCGCGGTGCCCTGCGTCGTGCTGGACAACGCGCTGGGGACGGAACTCGCCGCCCGGCACCTGCGTGAGCTTGGGCACCAGCGGATCGGCTGGATCGGCGGCCCGCCCGGCAATGTGCTGCACAAGGCGCGGCTGGAGGGGCTGGCCCGCGTGCTGGGGAAGGTGCCGCCGGGCTATCCCGGCGACTTCTCTCTGCAATCGGGGACTCGGGCGGCGCAGATCTGGCTTGCAGGGGCCTCTGCCCTGCGCCCCACCGCCATCGTCGCCTTCAGCGACGAATTGGCGGCGGGCTTCATGGGCGAGGTGCAGCGCCACGGGGTCGTGGTGCCGCGCGACGTGTCGGTGATCGGCTTCGATGGGATCGAGTGGGTGGCTCACCTGCCGACCCCCCTGACCACCATCCGCCAGCCCAAGCGCGACCTCGGCCGCACCGCCGCCCGCACCCTGATCCGCCGGATCAACGGGGAGCCCATCGCCGCCCGCGAGGTGCTGAGGCCGGAACTGGTCCTGCGCGCCTCGACCGCGCCGCCGGCCTAGGGCGTCAGCCGCAGCAGCCGCCCGCCGCGTCCGTCCTCGATCAGCCAGACCGCGCCCTCCGGGGACACCGCCACGTCGCGGATGCGGGCGCCCATGTTCCAGCGTTCCGCCTCGGCCGCGCGTCCGTCACGGCCCACGACCGCCCGCACAAGCGCCTGCCCGGACAGCGCGCCGATCAGCGCCGAGCCGTTCCAGCCCGGGAACATCGCGCCCTGATGGAAGACCAACCCGGCCGGCGAGATCACGGGCGCCCACGACAGGGACGGCCCCGCGAAGTCGGGCCGCGTCGCATGGTCCGGGATCGGCCGCCCGTCATAATGGTTGCCGTTCGACACAACCGGCCAGCCGTAGTTCGCACCGGGACGGATCAGGTTCAACTCGTCGCCGCCCCGAGGTCCCATCTCGTGCGACCACAGCCTCCCGTCCGGCGCGAAGGCCAGCCCATAGGGATTGCGGTGCCCCGTGGTCCATGTCTGCCCCCGGATGCCGCCCTGTCGCGCCCAAGGATTGTCACGGGGCGTCGAGCCGTCGAGGTTCAGCCGCAGGATCTTGCCACGGCCCTGATCCGGGTCCTGCGCGCTGGCGGGCTGCATCCGGTCGCCCACGGTCAGGAACAGGTGCCGCCCCCGCGGGTCGAAGGCGATGATGCCGCCGGGCTGGCCGCCGCCTCCTCCCGGCGCCTGCCGCCACACCGCGCCGAGATCGGCCAGCGCCGCGCGGTTTCCCGAGACCGTCAGCCGCGCACGTGCCAGCACCAGCCGGCCGCCCTGCGCGGGCTCGACATAGGTGAAGAAGACGCGGGCCGAGCGGCTGAAATCGGGGCTTGCCGCGATGTCCAGCAACCCGTTCTGGCCGGATGCGAGCACGCGCGGGACATTCGCCACCGGAACCTTCTCGCCGCGCTGGCTGACAAGGAAGACGCGGCCGGGCTTTTCCGTCACCAGCATCCAGCCGCCGGGCAGGAAGCCTATGGCCCAAGGACGGTCGAAACGGGCAACCGCCTGCACGGTGAAGGGCTGCCGCGCCTGCGCCATGGCAGGCATGGCTCCCATCGCCGCGGGCAGGGTCAGGGCAAGGAAGCTGCGACGGTCCATATCGCCTCCGGTCACGGGGTGCCGTGTGGCCAGGGAAGCCACCCGTGCCACAGGCCAGTGTGACACGGGCCGGCACGGGTGGCGAGGTTTTCGCCCTTCCCGTATGTTCGGCCTCCGATACGCGAGAGAGCAACAGCGCGGGATGTTCGCGGCTGGCCTGCCGACACGTTGCACGCGCCTTTACAGGAAAGCACCCCGCGGTGCCCCTCTTGTGGTCTGGCGCCAAGCTGGTTGATCCTCGCGGACATGATACCGACCGACCAACCCTCGAGCTTCCCTCCGACCGCTTTGCCGGTGTTGGCATGACCACTCCCGACTGGCCGAGAATCGCGCTGACCGGCATCGACGGAATTGCCGTCACCTTCGCCGCGCGGCTGACCGAGCCCGCGAACCGTGCAGCGCTGGCCCTGCGCGCCGCCGTCGAGGCGGCAGGCTGGCCCGAGGTGCAGGAAACGGCGGCCTCGCTCGTCTCGGCCTACCTGCGGGTCGATCCGCTTTGCGACATGACTCCGCTGGTGGCACGGCTGCGGGCGCTGGTCGCCTCACGCGACTGGACCGCCGCGCCGCTGCCCGAGGACCGCAAGCTTATCCGCATCCCCACCTGCTATGACAGCCTCCATGCCCCGCAGCTTGACGAAGCGGCCGAGCTTGCCGGGCTGACCCGCCCGCAGGCGATCGAGGCGCTGGCGACCTCGTCCCTGCGGGTGCTGACCATCGGCTTCGCCCCGGGCCAGCCCTATATCGGCGAACTGCCGCCCGAATGGGACATCCCCCGCCTGCGCGAACTGACCCCACGGGTTCCGGTAGGGGCGCTGACAGTCGCGATCCGGCAACTGGTGCTGTTCGCGGTCGAGGCGCAGACCGGCTGGCGCCATGTCGGGCAGACCGCCGCGCGGCCTTTCGATCCTGCCGCCCCGCAGCCCTTCCTGCTGCGCCCGGGCGATGCGCTGGCCTTCCCTCCGGTGGATGCCGACCGGCTGGAGGCCCTGATGCGCGATCCGACCGGCGGCATCACCATCGAGACCGCGCCATGAGCCTGCTCGTCCTGTCCTCGAACCCCGGCGTCACCATCCAGGACCGGGGCCGTCCCGGCTGGCTGGCGCAGGGGCTGTCGCGCGGGGGCGCGGCCGACCCGGTGGCGCTGGCCGAGGGCGCGGCGCTGCTGGGGCAGCCGGATAATCTTGCAGTGGTCGAGCTTGCCGGGGCACCCGCCCGCTTCCGCGTGACTGCGCCGGCAAGGTTGGCACTGACGGGCGCTCCCTTCCGCGCCATTCTGAGGGATGGCGAGGAACGCCCGCTTGACTGGAACGCGATCCATCTGCTGCCCGCCGGATCGGAACTGGCGCTGTATCCCATCGAAGGCGGCTTTGCCTATCTTGCGCTTGGCGGGGGGATCGAGACGCCGCTGATCCTCGGCGCGCGTTCGGCGCATCTGGCGGCGGAGATCGGAGGGCCTCTTTCGGTCGGCGGGGAACTGCCGCTCGGCCCCGATTCGGGCGAAGCGGCCGATCTGGCGCTGGACCCCCTGCCCCGCTTCGGCGGCGGCGAGATCCGGGTGGTGGAAAGCCTGCAGACCGCGCTTTACCCGCCCGCCGAGATCGCGCGGTTCCAGCGCAGCACCTTCCGCCGCGACGCACGCGGCAACCGCATGGGCGTGCGGCTGACCCCCGAGGGCGGCGGCTTCGAGCTTGCGGGCGGGCTTTCGGTCGTCTCCGAGATCGTCCAGCCGGGCGACATCCAGATCACCGGCGACGGCACGCCCTTCGTCCTGCTGAGCGAGTGCCAGACGACCGGCGGCTATCCCCGCATCGCCACCGTCCTGCCCTGCGACCTGCCGCGCGTGGCGCAGGCCCCGCCCGGCGCGGCGCTGACCATCCGCTTCGTCACGCGGAACGAAGCCCGCAAGGCAATGGCGGATCACGCGCAGGCGCTGGCGTCGTTGCGCGGGCGGGTGCGGCCGAGGTTGCGAGACCCATGGGCGGTGCCCGACCTGCTGGGCTACAACCTGATCGGCGGCGTCGTCAGCGCCCATGAAGGAGACGGACCATGACCCTTCACGTCGATCTGAATGCCGACATGGGCGAAAGCTTCGGCCCTTGGACGATGGGCGATGACGCGGCGCTGCTGGAGGTGATCTCGTCCGCCAATGTCGCCTGCGGGGTCCATGCGGGCGACTGGGACGTGATGGCGCGGACGATGGAACTGGCCGTCAGGAACGGCGTCGGCATCGGCGCGCATCCGGGCTTTCCCGACCTGCAGGGCTTCGGCCGGCGCGAGATGCAGATGCCTTTGCCCAGTGCCGCAAACCTGATCCGCTGGCAGCTTGGCGCGGCGCAGGCAATGGCGCGGGCGGCGGGCGGAGAAGTCCGTCACCTCAAGCTGCATGGGGCGCTGGCGAACATGGCTTCGCGCGACGAGGCGCTTGCCACGGCCTGTTTCGAGGGCGCGCTGTCGGTGGACCCCGGCATCATTTTGATGGTGCTGGCGGGCACCGCGCAGCAGGCGGCGGCGCAGCGGCTGGGCGCTCGGGTCGCGTGCGAGATCTTCGCCGACCGGGCCTATAGCGCCGATGCGACCCTGCTGGACAGGCGGCTGCCGGGGGCGGTGATCCATGATGCCGCCGAGGCGGCCGCGCGGGTGGTGCGGATGGTCAAGGCGGGCGCGATCCTGCCGGAAGCGGGCGTGTCGATCCCGACCCGCATCGACACGATCTGCCTGCATGGCGACACGCCCGGCGCGATCCACATCGCGCGCAGGGTTCGCGGGGCGCTGGAGGAAGCAGGCATCAGGGTCGCGAGGTTCGAGGGAACTCCACTGCGGTAAGGCTGTTTTTGCGGCTCGGCCGGACCGGGGGCTGTCTGCCCCCATCGTCGCACAGGACGATCCCCGAGGATATCTGCACGAAGAAGATGGGGCTAAGAGGACAGGCGTTCAGCTTTTCCTGATCCGTCGGGCGCGGATCAGGGTGTGCTGGCTGACGATTTCGAAGCCCAGGCGCTCCAGCATCTCGCGGCGCAGGCGGGCGATCTCGTCGCTGGCGATCTCGATGACCTCGCCGGTGTCGATGTCCACCACATGGTCGTGTTCGGCGGCGGGCGTGATCTCGTAGCGCGATGGCTCGCTTTCCAGCGTCAGCTTGCGGATCAGCCCAGCCTCCTCGAGCGCCGACAGGGTGCGATAGACGGTGGCGAGCGAGACCGAATCGTCCACTGCCCGCGCCCGCGCCAGCAACTCGTCGGCATTGGGGTGGTCGGCGGAATCCATCAGGATCGCCAACAGCACCATCCGCTGCTGCGTCACGCGAAGCCCCGCATCGCGCAGCGCCTGGGCGAAGTCTGTCGTATGCGCGCTCATCCCGCCTTTCCTGCAGATGGGCCGAGGTTAGCCCCATCCGGCGATGCCGGCAACAAATGAGAATCGCTCTCATCTGCTTGACAGATGCGAATGCGTTGCATTTACATGGAGGGAGAAAGCGGAAAGGAAGTGGCATGGCTTCGCGCAAGGCACGTCTTCTGGCTGCAACGATGGCGCTGGCGCTGACCGCAGGGGCGGCGCAGGCGCAGGAGCGGATGAAGGTCGCGACCACCTTCACCGTCATCGCCGACATGGCCCGCAACGTCGCGGGCGATGCAGCCGAAGTGGTGTCCATCACCAAGCCCGGCGCCGAGGTCCATGGATACGAGCCGACGCCGCAGGACATCGTGGGGGCACAGGACGCCGACCTGATCCTGTGGAACGGGCTGAACCTCGAACGCTGGTTCGAGCAGTTCCTGGGAAACCTCAGGGACGTGCCCTCGGCCACGGTCAGCGATGGGATCGCGCCGATGCCCATCTCGAGCGGCGACTACGAGGGCAGGCCCAACCCCCATGCCTGGATGAGCCCCGCCAACGCGCTGATCTACGTGGACAACATCGCCGCCGCCATGGCCGGGGTCGATCCGGCGAATGCAACGACCTATGCGGCCAATGCCGAAGGCTACAAGGCCGAACTGACCGCCGCGCTGGAACCCCTGAAGGCGCAGATCGCGGAGATCCCGGAACCGCGGCGGTGGCTGGTGACTTGCGAGGGGGCGTTCAGTTACCTCGCGCGGGACTTCGGGATGAAGGAATTGTATCTCTGGCCGATCAACGCCGACCAGATGGGCACGCCCCGTCAGGTCCGGCAGGTGATCGACGGCGTGCGCGAGAACGACATCCCGGCCGTCTTCTGCGAAAGCACCGTCAGCCAGGCGCCGGCCGAGCAGGTCGCCCGCGAGACCGGCGCCCGGTACGGCGGCGTGCTTTACGTGGACAGCCTGTCGGAACCGGATGGGCCGGTGCCGAGCTATCTGGACCTGATGCGCGTCACCGCGCAGACCATCGCGGACGGGCTGACCGCCGGGATCGCGGAACAGGACTGACAGATGCCCCCCATGTCGCCTGCGAAAGACCCCGGCATCGTCGCGCGTGACGTGACGGTGACCTATCGCAACGGCCACACGGCGCTGCGCCATGCGTCCTTCGAGATCCCGCAGGGGACGGTCACGGCGCTGGTCGGCGTGAACGGCGCCGGCAAATCCACGCTGTTCAAGGCGATCATGGGTTTTGTCCCCGTCGCGTCGGGCGAGATCCGGCTGCTGGGGCTGACCGTGCGCGAGGCGCTGCGGCGCAACCTCGTGGCCTATGTCCCGCAGGCCGAGGAGGTGGACTGGACCTTCCCGGTGCTGGTCGAGGACGTGGTGATGATGGGCCGCTATGGTCACATGGGCTTCCTGCGACGCCCCTCTGCCAAGGACCGCGCGGCGGTGGATGAGGCGCTGGCCCGCGTCGGCATGGCGGACCTGCGCCATCGCCAGATCGGAGAATTGTCGGGCGGGCAGCGGAAGCGCGTCTTCCTTGCCCGCGCACTGGCGCAGGACGGGCGGGTGATCCTGCTGGACGAACCCTTCACCGGCGTGGACGTGGGCACCGAGGACCGGATTATCCAGCTTCTGGGCGAGTTGCGGGACGAGGGGCGCGTGATGCTGGTCTCGACCCACAATCTCGGCTCGGTGCCCGAGTTCTGCGACCGCGTGGTGCTGGTCAAGGGCACCGTGCTGGCGCATGGCCCGACCGAGACGACCTTCACGCGGGAAAACCTCGAACGCGCCTTCGGCGGCGTGCTGCGGCATTTCACGCTGGGCGGCGAGGCGCTGCATGACGACGACGATCCGCGCCACGTCACCATCCTGACGGACGACGAACGCCCGCTGGTGCGCTATGACAACCGCACCCAGATACGCGAAAGGGCCGAGGACGCATGATCCTGCTGGAGCCCTTTGCCTACGGCTACATGACCAACGCCATGTGGGTTTCGGCGCTGGTCGGCGGAGTCTGCGCCTTCCTGTCGGCCTACCTGATGCTGAAAGGCTGGTCGCTGATCGGGGATGCGCTGTCCCATTCCGTCGTGCCGGGAGTCGCCGGGGCCTACATGCTGGGGCTGCCCTTTGCACTTGGGGCGTTCATCTCGGGCGGGCTGGCGGCTGCGGCGATGCTGTTCCTGTCGGACCGCTCGGGGCTGAAGCCCGACGTGGTGATCGGGCTGATCTTCACCGGCTTCTTCGGGCTGGGGCTGTTCATGGTCTCGCTGAACCCTGTCGCGATCTCGGTCCAGACGATCACCATGGGCAATATCCTCGCGATCACGCCCGGCGATACGGTGCAGCTTGCCATCATCGGCTTCGTCTCGCTGGCGGTGCTGCTGGCGAAGTGGAAGGACCTGATGGTGGTCTTCTTCGACGAGGCCCATGCCCGGTCCATCGGCCTGCGTCCCGGTCTGCTGAAGGGCGTGTTCTTCGTGCTGCTGTCGGCCTGCGTGGTGGCGGCGATGCAGACGGTCGGCGCCTTCCTCGTCATCGCCATGGTGGTGACGCCCGGCGCGACCGCCTATCTGCTGACCGACCGCTTTCCGCGCCTGATCGCGCTGTCGGTCGCCATCGGCACGGCCACGAGCTTCCTGGGCGCCTATCTCAGCTATTTCCTTGACGGCGCGACCGGGGGAATCATCGTCTGCCTGCAGACGCTGGTGTTCCTTGCCGCCTTCGTCTGGGCGCCCAAGCACGGGCTGCTGGCCGCCCGCGCCCGCGCAAGGGGCGCATCGTGATCGAGACGCTGCTTGCCCCCTTTCAGTTCGGCTTCATGCAGAACGCCTTCCTGATCGCGCTGATCGTCTCGGTCCCGACGGCGCTGCTGTCCTGCTTTCTGGTGCTGAAGGGCTGGGCGCTGATGGGGGATGCCGTCAGCCATGCGGTGCTGCCGGGGATCGTGCTGGCCTATGTCCTTGGCCTGCCGCTGATCTTGGGCGCCTTCGCGGCGGGAATGCTCACCTCGGTGGCGACCGGCTACTTGGCCGAGAACAGCCGGGTGAAGCAGGACACGGTGATGGGCGTCGTCTTTTCCGGCATGTTCGGACTGGGGATCGTGCTTTACACGGCGATCACCTCGGACGTGCATCTGGATCATATCCTGTTCGGCAACATGCTGGGGGTGCAGCCGGGCGACCTGTGGACGGCGGGGCTGATATCGGTCTTCGTCACGGCGGCGCTGGCGCTGAAGTGGAAGGACCTGATGCTGCACGCCTTCGACCCGGCGCAGGCGAGGGCCTCGGGGCTGAGGGTCGGGCTGCTGCACTACGGGCTGCTCACGATCCTGTCGCTGACCATCGTGGCGACGCTGACGGCGACTGGCCTGATCCTCGCCGTCGGTCTGCTGATCGCGCCGGGGGCCATCGCCTTCCTGCTGGCCCGCAGCTTCGGGCGGATGCTGGTCGTGGCGGTGGCGGTCTGCATGAGCGGGATGCTGGCGGGGGTCTACGCCAGCTTCTTCCTCGACAGCGCCCCCGCCCCGACGATCATCCTGGTCCTGACGGCGGGTTTCATCGCGGCCTTCCTGCGCCGGCAATGGCAGATGCGGCGGGCGCAGAACGCTGGCTGAGCGGCTTGTGCCGCTGTCGCCACAGGTCGATGGTGCCTGCCGACAATCACGGACAAGCGGATCATGGCGACGACATCACCCCCGCGTCGGCCGGGCGGCATCCCGCGAGGGCTGGCCGATACCGGGCCGGTGCTGTTCTCCTACGGGTTCCGGCCGTTCTTCCTGGGAGCCGGGCTGTGGGCCGTTGCGGCGATGGCGCTGTGGATCGCGGCCTTGGCCGGGGTTGCGGAACCGGGCGGAACCTACGGGGCCGCGAACTGGCACATGCACGAGATGCTCTTCGGCTTCGCCTCGGCGGTGCTGGCGGGATACCTGATGACGGCAGTGCCGAACTGGACAGGGCGGATGCCGGTTTCGGGTCCGCCGCTGATGGCGCTCGCGGCGCTGTGGCTGGCGGGAAGGCTGATGCTGACCTTTCCGCTGGATGCGCCGTGGCTCGCGGTTGCGGTCGAGGCGCTGTTCCTGCCGGTCATGGCGGCCGTCTTCCTGAGAGAGATCATCGCAGGTCGCAAATGGCGTGACCTCAAGATCGTCGGGCTGGTGGCGCTGATCGCCCTTGCCAACATCGGCTTTCACGCGGCGGTGCTTGGCGGCGGCGATCCGAGACTTGCCGCAAGGGCAGCGGTGGCGGGCTTCATCGCCCTGATCCTGATCGTCGGCGGGCGGATCACGCCGAGCTTCACCCGCAACTGGCTTGCCCGGATGAAGCGGGCGGCACGGCCCGCGCCCGCCGACCGCTTCGATACGGTGACGGTTGCGGTTTCGCTGGCGGCATTGGTCCTGTGGGTTGGCTGGCCTGAAAACCAGGTCCTCATGCTGGCAGCCCTTGCTGGCGCCGCGCTGAACCTTATGCGGCTTCTCCGCTGGAGGGGCTGGCACGTCACCGAGCCGATGGTTCTGGCGCTGCACGGCGGCTACCTGATGGTCGCCCTAGGCTTTGCCGCCATCAGCGCAGCCGCAGCGGGCTGGATGAGCCATGCCGCAGCCCTGCATGTCTTCGCCATCGGCGCCATCGGGGGCGAGATGCTGGCTGTGATGACCCGCGCCAGCCGCAGCCACACCGGCGCGGAGACCGACGCCGACCTGACTGCCACCCTCAGCTTCATCGCCATCATGCTGGCGGCCGTGGCGCGGGCGGCGGCGGATTTTGCAGCCTACGATGCCCTTGTCATACTGTCGGGCCTGTCATGGATCGCGGCTTTCGGGCTGTTCACCCTCGGCCATGCCCGCCTGCTGGCGGCCACCCGCCGCAGCCGCTAACGCGGCATCCGCCGGTATTCGAAGGCAGGCGCCGGGGCGCTCGTCTCGGCCTCGATCAGCGCGTCGAGTGCCGCGCGATGGGGCGAGCGGCGGCACACAGGGTCCGTCGCCCGCGCGTCGCCGGCAATCGCCATCGCCTGACAGCGGCAGCCGCCGAAGTCGATGTCGCGGCGCTCGCAGGTCTGGCAGAGGTCCGGCATCCAGTCGGTGCCGCGGAAGGCGTTGAAGGCGGGGCCGTCGTTCCAGATCTCGGCCAGCGGAGTCGTCAGGACGTTCTGGAAGGTCAGCCCCAGAATGATCTCGGCCGCGTGGCAGGGCAGCACCTTGCCCTCGGGCGTGACGTTCAGCCCGGTCGAGCCCCAGCCGTTCATGCAGGCCTTTGGGAAATCCGCGAAGTAATCCGGTGGCACGAAGTCGATGGCGAGCCTGCCCGCATAATCCACCCTCGCCTGCGCGACCACGCGCTTGGCCTCGTCCACCTGTTCCCGCGTGGGCTGCAGGGCCGAGCGGTTCTTCAGCGCCCAGCCCTGGAACTGGACGCAGGCGATCTCGATCCGCCGGGCGCCAAGATCATGCGCCAGCGCGATGGTCTGCGGCAGGTCGCCAAGGTTATGACGATGCATCACTGCGTTGATCGTCAGCGGAAAGCCGATCCGGGCGATTTCCGCCGCGACCATCATCTTGCGGTCAAAGCCGCCCTTGTAGCCGCCGACCGTGTCGGCGATTCCGGCGTTCACCCCCTGAACGGACAACTGCACATGGTCCAGCCCGGCGGCGTCGAGTTCGTCCAGTCGCCTGCCCGTCAGCCCGATCCCCGAGGTGATGAGGTTCGTGTAAAGCCCCGCCTCGCGCGCCGCCGCGACGATCTGGACGAGGTCGGGACGCGAGGCCGGTTCCCCGCCCGAGATATGAAGTTGCAGGACGCCCATGTCGGCCGCCTGCCGGAAGACCCCGGCCCATTGTTCCGTCGTCAGTTCCCGTTCCCGCGCGGTCAGTTCCAGCGGGTTCGAGCAATAGGGGCAGGACAGCGGGCAGCGATGGGTCAGTTCCGCCAGCATGGCCAGCGGCGGATCGGGGCGCGGCCGGACCTGCCGGACGGGAACGGGTGTGGGATGCACTACGGTCATGTCGCCTCCACCAGCCGGCGCGCGGCCATGTCGTCGAGGAACTCGATCACGTCGGCCTCGATCATCTCGACCGGCGCGGCATAGCGTTCCGCAAGGGCTGCGCTGATTGTGGCGATGTCGCGCGTCCCGTCAACCTCGGCCAGCACCGCCTGCCCCACCTGATCGAGCATCAGCGCGGTTTCAGGGCCCAGCAGGACGGGCATGTCGCGCACGCGGTCATGGTGCAACCGCACTCCCCGGGGCAGGAAAGGACGGTCGGCGGGTGTCATCCGGCGTCCTCCAGCAGCCCCTCACCGGGCTGCCAGCCGCCCGGCGGGATGCGGCCGGGCGCGACATAGGCCGAATGCAGCGCGTCGAGTTGCGCCCACAGCACATCCGTCTTGAAGGTCAGGGCGGCGGCGGCCATCTCCTGCTGCTCTTCAGTGCGGGCATGGTCCAGCACCCAAGCAAGCCCGAAGGCCACGTCCTTGGGCGCCTCGGTCAGCCGGTGCTGGAAGTAGCTGATCGTCTGCGGATTGGCGAAATCGTAATGCGCGAGCAGCCCACTGATGCGCTGTTCGTGGATCGCGGGCGCGAACAATTCCGTCAGAGACGAGGCCACCGCCGCCAGCAGCGGCTGTTCGCGGACATAGCGGACATAGGCATCCACGGCAAAGCGCGTCGCGGGCAGCACGCCGCGGGTCGAAGCCACGTAATCGGGGTCAAGCCCCACGCCTTCGGCCAGCCGCAGCCAGCGCCAGATGCCGCCCGGCTGTTCGGCGGTGCCGTCGTGATCCTCGATCCGCGAGCGCCAGGCGCGGCGCAGGTCATGGTCCTCGACGCGGCTCATGAAGGCTGCGTCCTTCATCGGGATGCGCGACTGATAGTAATAGCGGTTGATGACCCAGGCCCGGACCTGATCGATGGTGCAGCCGCCTGAATGCAGCAGCGTGTGGAAGGGGTGCTTGTCGTGATACCGCTCGGCCCCGATGCGGCGCAGGCGGGATTCAAAGGCGGAACGGTTGGGCGTGACATCGTTCATAGCGTGATCTCCATCCCGTCATGGGCGAGTTCCCAGCCGGCCTTCCCGATCTCGGCCCGTTCAGCCGATCCGGGCTGCAGCACGGGGTTGGTGTTGTTGATATGGACGAAGATGCGGCGGGTGCCGGTCAGGCCCGCCAGCCGGGCGATGCTGCCGCCCTCGCCCGACATCGGCAGATGGCCCATGCGGGCGCCGGTCTTGGCGCCGGTGCCGGTGCGCGACATCTCGTCATTCGCCCAGACGGTGCCGTCGAACAGCAGCAGGTCCGCGCCCTGCAGGCGCGCCAGAAGCTCGTCCGTCACCTGCGCGCAGCCGGGGATGTAGAAGAGGCGTCGGCCTACGGCCTCAAGCATGAGGCCGACGGTCTGCTCGCCCATCAGCGCGGTGTCAGGCTCGCCTTCCTCAAGATACAGCGCCACCTTGCCGGGCACGGCGAAGGCGGTGACGGTCAGGCCGCAGAGGGGGGCAAAGGGCTTTTCAAGCTCGATGGTCGAGCGGTCCACATGGTCCGGGTTCAGCACCCGGAAGATCGGCTGGTCGAGAATCTGCAGCGTCTCGGAGGTCGCATGGACGGTGAAGGGCGTGCTTTCCCGCAGATTCAGCAGGCCCGCGACGTGATCCACGTCGCCATTGGTCAGCACCACTGCCTTCACCGGACTGCCGCGCAAATCCGGGGGATGCAGGCCGCAGGCGTCAAGCTGCGCCCGGATGTCCGGCGAGGCGTTCAGGACCACGCTCTGCCCACCCGAGGACAGTGCGACCGAGGATTGCGTCATCGCCGCGATGCGTCCGGTTCGCGCGTCGTTGCAGTTCGTGCAGCCACAATTCCATTGGGGCAGCCCCCCTCCGGCGGCTGCCCCAAGTATTCTCAGCTTCATCCCTTGGCGGGCGTCAGAGAACGTCGCGGGCGTCGCGGTCGTCCTCGGCCGGACCGTACATGTTGATTTCCATCCCGCACTTCACTTCGCGCGCCTTGGGCTTTGACCAGATCATACGTCATCTCCTCGGTAGGTGGCATATGAGTCAAAACGTGGGCGCGCGAAGGGCCTGTGTCAACCGGGGCGAAGAATGATCAGCCTTAGGTCGCAGGAACGTCAGGCTGCGTGAGCGGCGGGGAAAGACCCTGGAAGCCGCTGCCGCATAAGGGTTATGCATGGGCAGGAGCCATCGGGAATGGAAAAACCGGAACTTGCGGCACAGGTCCGAAAGGCATCCATCCCGACCGCACGCGGATAGCCGGCCTCTGCCATGGAAAGGGCCGGCTCCGAGGAACCGGCCCTGTCAGCCATGAGGAAAGCTCAGGCGCCCTTGAGGGTCTTGGCGACCTCGGCGGCGAAGTCTTCCTCTTTCTTCTCGATGCCCTCGCCCACGGCGACGCGGGCGTAAGCCGACACTTCGACGCCCGCGTCCTTGGCGGCCTGTTCGACCGTGACCTCGGGGTTGATGACGAAGGACTGGCCCAGCAGGGTGTTTTCCGCCACGAACTTCTTCATCCGGCCTGGGATGATGTTGTTCTGGATCACTGCTTCGGGCTTCGGCTTGGCCGAAGCGGCATTTTCTTCCATCGCCTTGGCGGTCTGGACTTCAAGCTCGCGCGCCAGCAGCGTCTGGTCCATGGTCGATTCGGACAGCGACAGCGGATTGGTCGCGGCGATGTGCATGGCGATCTGCTTGCCGATCTCCTGCGCCTTGGCGGCATCGCCCTTCAACGCGACCAGAACGCCGATCTTGCCCATGTTCGGGGCAGCGGCATTGTGGACGTAAGAGACGACGTTCTCGCCCGAAACCGTGACCATGCGGCGCAGGGTCAGGTTCTCACCGATACGCGAGATGGCCTCGGTCACGACCTCGCCGACGGGCGTGCCGTTCAGTTGTGCCGCCGCCAGTGCTTCGGTCGAATCCACGGTCAGGCCGGTCTGCGCGATGTCGCGGACCATCGACTGGAACGCTTCGTTCTTGGCGACGAAGTCGGTTTCCGAGTTCACCTCGACCGCCACGCCCTTGCCGCCTTCGACGGCGACGGCGACCAGCCCTTCGGCAGCGATGCGGCCGGATTTCTTGGCGGCCTTTGCCAAGCCCTTGGTGCGCAACCAGTCAACCGCGGCTTCCATGTCGCCCGAGGTTTCCTGAAGCGCCTTCTTGGCGTCCATCATACCCGCGCCGGTCGTCTCGCGCAGCTCTTTCACCATCGCGGCCGAGATAGCCATGTGGGTGTCTCCCTTGATCTTGGAACAGGTCAGGCGGGGCATATCCCCGCCTGATGAAAGTCTGGTGATGACGGGCCGATCAGGCGTCGGCGGTCTGCTCGGCCGCGGGCTCTTCCGCCTCGATGCCGTCGAACTCCTCGACCGGGGCGTCGGTCAGCGCGCCGAGATCGACGCCGGCAGCGCCCATCTGCGCGGTCATCCCGTCCAGCGCCGCGCGGGCAACCAGGTCGCAATACAGCGCGATGGCTCGGGCCGCGTCGTCGTTGCCGGGGATCACGTGTTCGATGCCCTTGGGCGAGCAGTTGGTGTCCACGATGGCCACAACCGGGATGCCCAGCTTGTTGGCTTCCTGAACGGCCAGGTCTTCCTTGTTCACGTCGATCACGAACAGCAGGTCCGGCAGGCCGCCCATGTCGCGGATGCCGCCCAGGCTTGCCTGCAGCTTGGCCTGCTCACGCTCCATCCCCAAGCGTTCCTTCTTGGTCAGCCCTTCGGCACCGGCGGCCATCGCCTCGTCCAGCTGCTTGAGGCGCTGGATCGACTGGGAAACCGTCTTCCAGTTGGTCAGCGTGCCGCCCAGCCAGCGGTGGTTCATGTAGAACTGCGCCGATTTCTCGGCCGCATCCGCCACCGAGCGCTGCGCCTGCCGCTTGGTGCCGACGAACAGCACCCGGCCGCCCTTGGCCACGGTGTCGCGGATCACCTGCAGAGCGCGGTCCAGCATCGGGACGGTCTGCGTCAGGTCGAGGATGTGGATGCCGTTGCGGTCGCCGTAGATGTATTCGGCCATCCGCGGGTTCCAGCGCTGGGTCTGGTGACCGTAGTGAACGCCAGCTTCCAAGAGCTGACGCATGGAGTATTCGGGAAGCGCCATATCGTTTCCTTTCCGGTTTGCGCCTGGGACGAGGGATCAGGGGTTTCCCCCAACCGGTGGACCTTGGCGGATGTCTCCCGCCCAAGGCCCGCCCTCGCCTGTGAAGTGCGCGCCAGATAGGCGCAAAGCGGCCCGATTGCAAGCCTTGATGGCCCTGCCCTTCATCGGGGCTTGCGAGGCGGCGGGCCTTGCACTAAACGGACCCGACTGCACCCGTAGCTCAGCTGGATAGAGTGCTGCCCTCCGAAGGCAGAGGTCACAGGTTCGAATCCTGTCGGGTGCGCCACCATTCCCTGTTTGCCCTGCCCTGCGGAACCCGCGCCTGTCCGGCGCCGTTGGCGTTTCCGAAAGCAGGTCTCTCGTAAGCAAGGGAATATCGGACATGAACTCCATCATCTATCTGGTCGGCCTGGTCGTCGTCGTCCTGTTCATCCTCTCGTTGCTCGGGCTGCGCTGATGGACCGGGAAGAGCAGCGCATCCGCGCCGCCGGTGCGCCCGCGGTCGCGTCCGACAGGTCTTATGTCGATTGGGGCGCGATCCTGGCAGGCGCCGTTGTCGCGGCCGCCCTTTCGGTTGTCTTCGCCGCATTCGGCGCAGGAGTAGGTCTGGGCTCGATCTCGGCCCGGGCCGGTGAGGGGCTGGGCTTCGGCTCGGTCATCCTGACCGGACTGTTCGTTGTCGTGACAATGGTGCTGTCCTACATGGCCGGCGGCTATATCGCCGGGCGGATGCGCCGCCGCGTGGATGGTGCGTCGCCCGAGGAATCGGCGGCGCGCGACGGCATCCACGGGCTGGCCGTCTGGGGCATCGGCACCATCTTCGGGGCGATCATGCTGGCCAGCGCCATCGGCAGCGCGCTGAACGCGGCCGGTTCCGCTGCGGCCACTGCGGTCGAGGCGACCGGCTCGGCTGTCGGCGGCATTGCGCAGGGCGTCGGCGCCGTCGCGGGTGGGGCGGTGCAAGGCGCGGGCCAACTGGTCGGCGGCGCGGCGCAGGCGCTGGGCGGCGCTGCGGCCGGCACAGGGGCAACGGCGGCTGCCAGCGGTGACGGCGAGATCCTGCCGGGACTGCCGAACCCCATCGACTATGTCACCGACAACCTGCTGCGCAGCGAGGCGGCGGCGCCCGACCAGTTCTCGAACGAGGCGATCCGCAGCGAGGTCGGCAACATCATGGCCAATGTTGTCCGCACGGGCGAAATCACGGATCAGGATCGCGCCTATCTGGAAAGCGCCATCGCCGCGCGCACGACGCTGAGCCAGCCCGAGGTCAGCGCCCGAATCGATCAGGCGGTGGGGTCTGTCCAGCAGTTACGGGCCGATGCCCAGCAGGCGGTCGATCAGGCGCAGGCCGAAGCGCAGCGGCTGCGCGACGAGGCGGCGGCACAGGCCGAGCAGTTGCGCCAGCAGGCCGTCGAGGCGGCCGAGACCGCACGTCGCGCGGGCGTGCTGTCGGCCTTCGCGCTGGCGGCCTCGGCCCTGATCGCGGCGGCCGCGGCCTTCATCGGCGCGCAGAAGGGCGGCAAGGCGCGGGACGAAGGCCGCATCTGGGGCGGGCTGACCCACCGGCCCCTGCGGCCCCGCTGAGACCGGCAACAGCACCGGAACGGGCCGCCATTGCGCGGCCCGTCCATATTTTTGCGGGTGGCGCTTGAGGGCTGCGTGGGTTAGTCCGCGCCCGAAATCGCATCAAGGCCCCCGACATGGACATCCGCAACATCGCCATCATCGCCCACGTCGACCACGGCAAGACGACGCTGGTGGACCAGCTTCTGAAACAGTCGGGCAGCTTCCGCGAGAACCAGGCCGTCGCCGAACGGGCGATGGATTCCAACGACATCGAACGCGAACGCGGCATCACCATCCTTGCCAAGGCGACCTCGGTCGAATGGAAGGGCACCCGCATCAACATCGTGGACACCCCCGGCCACGCCGATTTCGGCGGCGAGGTGGAACGCATCCTGTCGATGGTGGACGGCGTCTGCCTGCTGGTGGACGCGGCCGAGGGGCCGATGCCCCAGACCAAGTTCGTGACCTCGAAGGCGCTGGCGCTGGGGCTGCGTCCCATTGTCGTGCTGAACAAGGTGGACAAGCCCGCGGCCGAGCCCGACCAGACCCTGAACGAAGTCTTCGACCTGTTCGCCAACCTTGGGGCGTCCGACGAGCAACTGGACTTCCCGCATGTCTATGCCTCGGGCGTGAACGGTTGGGCCGACGACAGCATGGACGGGCCGAAGAAGGACATGGGTGCCCTTTTCGACCTGATCCTGCGCCATGTCCCTGCCCCTTCGCAGCTTGCCCGCAAGGACGAGCCGTTCCAGATGCTGGCGGTGACGCTGGGCGCGGACCCCTTCCTCGGGCGCCTGCTGACCGGCCGGGTCGAAGCGGGCACCGCCCGCGCGGGCGACACGCTGAAGGCGCTGTCGCGCGACGGCGAACGGATCGAGCAGTTCCGCGTGTCCAAGATCCTCGCCTTCCGCGGCTTGACCCAGACCGCCATTAGCGAAGCCGTGGCCGGCGACATCGTGACCCTCGCCGGGATGTCCAAGGCCACCGTCGCCGACACGCTGGCCGCGCCCGAGGTGGAAACGCCGCTGCAGGCCAAGCCCATCGACCCGCCCACGATCAGCGTGACCTTTGGCATCAACGACTCGCCCCTTGCCGGCCGGGACGGCAACAAGGTCCAGTCCCGCGTCATTCGCGAGCGGCTGATGCGCGAGGGCGAGACCAACGTCGCCATCCGCGTCGAGGACACGCCGGGCGGCGAGGCCTTCGTCGTCTCGGGCCGGGGCGAGTTGCAGATGGGCGTCCTGATCGAGAACATGCGCCGCGAAGGCTTCGAGCTGTCGATCAGCCGCCCCCGCGTGATCTTCCGCGACGAAAACGGCGAGCGGCTGGAGCCGGTCGAGGAAGTCATCATCGACGTGGACGACGACTACACCGGCGTCGTGATCGAGAAGCTGACCGGCGACCGCAAGGGCGATCTGGTGGAAATGCGCCCGGCGGGCCACGGCAAGACCCGGATCGTGGCCCATGTGCCCTCCCGCGGGCTGATCGGCTATCAAGGCGAGTTCATGACCGATACGCGCGGCAACGGCGTGCTGAACCGCATCTTCCACGACTGGGCGCCTTACAAGGGTCCGATCCAGGGGCGGCGGCAGGGCGTGCTGATCTCGATGGAGGACGGCGTGTCTGTGGCTTACGCGCTGTGGAACCTCGAGGAACGCGGCCGCCTGTTCATCGGGGCGCAGGAACAAGTCTATCAAGGCATGATCATCGGCGAACATTCCCGCGACAACGATCTCGAGGTGAACCCGCTGAAGGGCAAGAAGCTGACCAACGTCCGCGCCTCGGGCACGGACGAGGCGGTGCGGCTGACACCCCCCGTGCGGATGAGCCTCGAAGAAGCGATCGCCTATGTCGACGACGACGAACTGGTCGAGGTCACACCCAAGATCGTGCGGCTGCGAAAGCGCCACTTGGACCCACATGAACGCAAACGTCAGGCGCGTACCGAAAGCTGATTGTCATCGGAACAGTTCACGTCCAAGTTGACGCATACTGATCTGTGTCACTTGCGGGGAAAGCTCCGGTGAAACCCGGCGAATCGGCCATGGACGTCCTTCTGCGGGCTGCCTGCGAGCGGCTGGTGACGGCCGATCCGCCCTGCTGCGAGCCTGACAGCCTGGCGTCGGAAGCCGGCATCGACCCCGCGGTGGCCCGCAGCCTGCTTCCCTCGACCGAAGCCGTCCTGCAGAATATCGCGGAAAGCGCGCTGCGCCGGCAGCTTGACCACCTGACCCGGCGGCTGAGCGGCCTGTCGGACCAGACGCCCGCGCATCAATTGGTGGAACTGGGCCGCGCCTACATCGAATGGGCGATCGAGAACCGCAACGATTTCCAGGTGCTGAACTCACGGATGATCCGCGGCACATTGGACAAGGAAGAGGTCAACCGTTACCACAACGCGCTGCAGCACCTGACCCTCTCGATGCTGACGCGCGCCCGCGATCAGGGCCAGTTGCGCCCGGACATGGACCCGATGCTGCTGTCGCTTGTGTCGCGCGCATTCAGCTATGGGCTCGCCCGGCTTTACGTGGACCGGCAGCTTGCGCTGTGGGAAGTGGGCGACCCCGACGAGGATGAATACACCAAGGCCACGGCCGCCCTGGAAGGCTTCGCCGACCTGCTGCTGACCAACTGGCGGAGGGATCAGCCCGCAGCTTCCAAGGCATAGCGGCCGGGGCTTGCCGAGAACACGAACGCTTGGCTGCCGTTCAGGAAGACGTGGCGGCTCGTTTCATCTTCAGACTGCTCCCGGCCGGTGAGGTTGCAGCCGTTCTCGGCAAGAAGCCCGGCGATGGCGGCGGCAGGTTCAGGCGGCGGTCAGAACGAAGCCGCAGCCCTCGCCCGGCTCAGATCTGCTTCTCGGGCATCTGCACGACAAGCCCGTCCAGTTCCGGCGTGACCTTGATCTGGCAGGTCAGGCGCGAGCGGTCTGGGTCGGGCTGCCAGGCGAAATCGAGCATGTCGGCCTCCATCGGATCGCGGGGCGGCAGGCGGTCCACCCATTCGGGGGCGACATAGACGTGGCAGGTGGAACAGGCGCAGGCACCGCCGCAATCGGCCTCGATGCCCGGAATGCCGTTGTCGCGGGCGCCTTCCATCACGGTCATGCCGGGACGCACCTCGACCTCGTGCCGGGTGCCGTTCCATTCGATATAGGTGATCCTGGCCATCAGCGGGGTCCTTTGTCTGCAGCCATGGGGATAAGCGATGACCGCGCGGATGAAAAGACGCGAGCTTGCGCCCTCGTCACGGCCGCATGGGTATTTGACCCAGAAAGAAGCCTCTTAACCTGATCTCAGGATTTCTGCCGCATCTTCCGAATCGCGGTACAGGCTGGGGAGCCGATGACCGCCCAGAGAGAAGTCGCCCCGGCCATCGTGGTGAGACATCCCGTTCCCGTCAGACCGGCGGGGGTGGCCGGGGCGCAACCCCGTGGCTTCTTTCTGGGTCAAATACCCATGCGAGGTTTCGACCGGGCGCAGGTCATGCCCGTTTGAGCGCGATCACTGCGTTCAGCCCGCCGAAAGCGAAGGCATTCGACAGAACCGCGCCCACCTTCTCCTCGCGGGCGACATTTGGGACGACATTCAGCGCGCATTCGGGGTCCGGTTCCTCATAGCCGATGGTGGGGGCGATGATGCCCTCGCGCAAGGCCATGACGCAGGCCAGAAGCTCGATCGCGCCGGTGCCGCCGATGACATGGCCGTGCATGGCCTTGGTGGAAGAGATCATCAGCTTGTCGGCATGGTGGCCGAAGGCATGGGCCACCGCGGCGCATTCGGTCTTGTCATTGGCCGCCGTGCCGGTGCCATGGGCATTGATGTAGCCGATATCTTCGGCGTTCAGGCCCGCGTCCCGCATCGCGCCCAGGATGGCGCGTTCCGCCCCTTGCGCGGATGGCATCACGATGTCCTGCGCGTCCGCCGACATGGCGAAGCCCACGACCTCGGCCAGGATGTCGGCGCCGCGGGCGGCCGCGTGGTCCCAGTCCTCGAAGACGAAGACGCCCGCGCCCTCGCCCTGCACCATGCCGTTGCGGTTGGCCGAAAACGGGCGGCAGGCATCGCGGGACATCACGCGCAGCCCCTCCCAGGCCTTGATGCCGCCAAAGCACAGCATCGCCTCGGACCCGCCCGACAGCATCACCCGCGCCGCGCCCGAGCGGACCATCTGGAAGGCAAGGCCCATCGCGTGGTTCGAGCTTGCGCAGGCCGTCGCCACCGTGAAGGCCGGGCCGCGCAGGCTGAATTCCATGCTGACATGGCTGGCGGCCGCGTTGTTCATCAGCTTCGGCACCACGAAGGGATGGACGCGGTTCTTTCCCTCCTCATAGACGGCGCGGTAATTTTTGTCCCAAGTGTTCAGCCCGCCGCCCGCGGTGCCCAGAACCACGCCGGAACAGAGGCCGAGTTCCCCCTGGAAGTTCAGCCTGGACTGGGCCACCGCCTCTTTCGCGGCCAGCAGCGTGAACTGGGTGAATCTGTCGTAAAGCGAGATCTGCTGGCGGTTGAAACAGGCCTCGGGGTTCCAGCCACGGACCTGGGCGCCGATGCGGACGGAAAGCCGCTCGACATCCTGGAAGTCCAGTGCACCGATGCCGCAGCGGCCTTCGCGCATGGCCTCCAGCGTCTCGGGCACGTTGCGGCCCAGCGCATTGATCGTGCCCATGCCGGTGATTGCCACCCGGCGCGGACCCTGGGGCGCCGCCATGGTTGGCGCACTCATTCCTTTTCGGCCACCAGCCTCTCGACGGCGGCGATGATCGAGCCCAGCGACGAGACGTCGAAGTCCGACTGGTCGGGTTCGTTGGCATTGAAGGGGATGACGATGTCGAAGGCTTCCTCGATGGCGAAGATCGACTCGACCAGGCCGAGGCTGTCGATGCCGAGGTCCACCGGCGTCGCCTGAAGGGTGATCTGTTCGGGGTCGAGCATCGTCTGCTCGGCGATGATGGCGACGATGCGGTCGTGAATGCTTTGGGTCATGGGCGCTTTCTTCAATCCTTCTGCATCAGCCGTGTGACGGTCTTCTGCAGTTCGGCGAATTGCGCGGCCATCCGCGGCAACCGGCGCATGGCCTTGTTGATCTCGATCTGGGTTTCCATCTTCACCGCCGGCGATCCGAGGATCACCCGCCCGGCCGGGACATTGGTGAAGATGTTGCTGGCGCCGCCCGCGATCACGTCGTCGCCGACGAAGATGTTGTCGTTCACCGCCGCCTTTCCCGCCAGCACGACCCGGTCGCCGATCCGGGCAGAACCGGCGACCCCCGCCATTCCGCAAAGCAGGCAGTCGCGGCCGATGCGGACGTTGTGGCCGATCTGCACGAGGCTGTCGATCTTGGTGCCCGAGCCGATCGAGGTCGCCCGGATCGTGCCCCGGTCGATGGTCGAGTTCGCGCCGATTTCCACGTCATTGCCCAGGGTTACGCCGCCCAGCGAATGAATCCGCACCCAATGCTGCTCGCGCAACTCGCCGCGGTGGCCGAGAGTGTGCCGGATTTCCTCGACGCCCGAAACTTCGGGGGTGACGAAGGAAAAGCCGTCCCCGCCGATCACGGCGCCGGGCTGAACGATCAGCCGCGCGCCTGCGGTCACGCCATGGGCGATGCGGACGCCCGCGTGCAGCAGGGCGTCATCGCCCAGCACCGCATCCGCGCCGATGGTCACATGGGCGTCGATCCGCGCCCGCGCGCCCAGCCGCACGCCGGGGCCGATGACGACGAAGGGACCGATGGCCGCGCCCTCGCCGATCTCGGCCGAGGGGTCGATCACGGCGCTCGGGTGGATGCCGGGCGCGATCCGGGGGCCGCGGTCCAGCGCCTGGGTCAGCCCCGCCATCGCCAGCCGGGGGCGCGCCACGATCACCGCGCCGGCGAGGCCCATCGCCTCGGGGTCCATGCCTTCCGAGATCAGCGCCGCCGCGCCCCGCGCCAGCGCAGAGGCATATTGCGGCGCCATCGCCGTCGCGATCACCGCGCTGCCGTCCGCAGCCGGCCCGGCCTGAGCAGGCTCGGCCGCGCCGGTGATCCGCAGCGCGCCGTCGCCCCAAAACCGTGCGCCAAGGGCCTCGGCCAGTTCCGCCAAGGTTATGGTCATCGGACGTCCTCCTTGCGCAACAGTCCTATTCGGCAAGCGCCGCCGTTTCCACCCCGGCAGGCGCCCGCGCCTTCAGCGCGGCCCAGACCGCCGCGTCACGGCCGTAGACATCCGGGAAATGGCGGACCGCGCCATCCTCGTCCGCGATGGTGGTGAAATAGACGATATGCACCGGCAGCGGCAGGGTCTTGAGGAACCGCTCGTTCCCCGATTGCCGGGCGCGGGCATAGGTCGCGGCGGGATCATCGGCCGCGCCGTCCAGCAGCACATGCGCCAGTTCCACCGGCTTCTGCACCCGGATGCAGCCGTTGGAGAAGGCGCGGGTGCGTTCCCCGAACAGCCCTTTCGAGGGCGTGTCGTGCAGGTAGATGTTCATCGGGTTCGGGAAGATGAACTTGACCTCGCCCAGCGCATTGTCGTCGCTGGGCTTCTGCCGCAGCCGATAGGGGAAGGTCTTTGCCGTGAAGCGGGAAAAGTCGATGCCGTCGCGGGCGACCACCCTGCCCCGGCTGTCCACCACGTCCAGATGCGCGACCGCATGGCGGTTCTGCTGCAGGCGCGGCAGGTAGTCGCGGATCGCCATGGAGCGCGGGACGTTCCAGCTCGGGTTCACGACGACGTTCTGCAGGATGTCCGAGAACTCGGGCGTGCGCCAGTCGTCCTTGTCCTTGCCGATCACCGCGCGGCTTTCATAGATGGTATGGCCCCCCTCCATCACGCGGACGTTGAATTCGGGCAGGTTCACCCAGATCATGCGGGCGTCCAGGTCATGGCCGTTCAGCCAGCGCATCCGTTCAAGCGCCACCAGCAGGTCGCGCGGGGCACCGCCGCCGTTCATGCGATCGACCGTGCGGGGACCGGCGATGCCGTCGGGCTGCAGGCCGACGCGGGTCTGATAGGCGGCGACCTGCGCGACAAGGCCGCTGTCGAAAAGCTCGGGGTCAGGACTGTCCGCCGCAAAGCCCAGGGCGGCGAGACGGGTCCGCAGCCGGCTGATCGCCGCGTCGCGCATCCCTTCCCGCCAGAGGCCCGGCGGAACGCGCGGCACATCCGCGCCGACCACGGGTCCCATCTGCGCGGCAAGCGCCGCCTGCAGAGCCCGGTATTGCGCGCCTTGCGGCGGCACCCCGGCCAGCATCGCGGCAGGGTCCGGCGCGGCGACGAAGCGGGCGAGAAGTTCTTGGGTGGGGACGCGGATCACCTCGCGCCGGTTCTCGGGATCGACACGGCGAGGGTCGAGGACGCCGCCGCCCACATCATGGGTCCAGTCCGCGAAGACCTGCGCGAATGCGATCTCGGCCACCGGGTCGGTGCGGTTTTCAAGCGCAAGCAGCCGGTCGGCACCATAGGTGTCGGGCAGGCCATGGGCGGCGGCCTGCCCCACGGCCGCGACCAGCGCGGCGCGGCGCGGCGCGGCATCGGCAGAGGTGAACATCGGGGCGAGCCCGGTCGAGCCGTACCATGCCGCCAGTTCCGGCTGGCGCGCGACCCCGCGAGCCAAGTCCCATTCTGCCGGCGTGAACTCCAGCCGTGGCGATGGAGCAACCTGCGCGTGTGCTGCCACGGGCAGCAGGGCGGGAAGAAGAATCGCCCGGACAATCCGCGCGAGACAGGACATGGATGGCAGCAACCGATTCAATCCTCGCATGAAACGCACCTTATCCTACCGGGCGGGACTGCCCGGATTGAACCGCAATAGCGCGGCATTTCTGCCGATCCCGTTGCACCGACGCGACACCCAGCCCTGTGTTTCCCTGGTTCAGTTTGGGTCATAGGCGATTTTTCGCCTATACTGGCGCGGAATCGCCGTCACAAGGAACTCACAGTTCCGCAACCGGCGGCACGGTGACATATTCTCAACCAATCCGGGAGAAACCCGGACATGCCAAACGATGGCACGCACAACGCAGGACAGGCGGATCTGAACATGAGTTTCGAATTCTCGCGTCGCGGCCTTCTCGGCGTGTTCGCAGCGACGACGGTCGCTGCGGCCCCGGTGATGGCCAATGCCTTTGGGGTCGTCCGTGGCGCCGGCGATTACCGACGGGTGCGGATGTATTCGGGCCGGACGGGCGAAAGCATCGACGCCGTGTATTGGGCGGATGGCAGGTATATCCGCGACGCCCTGAATGAAATCAACATCTTCATGCGCGACTGGCGCACGGGGCAGGTGATCGGGATCGACCCGCGCATGGTGGACATCGCAGCCGCCAGCGCCCGGCTGATGCAGACCAACGAACCCTACATGATGCTGTCGGGCTACCGCTCGCCCAAGACCAACGCGATGCTGCGCTCGCGCGGCGGCGGGGTGGCCCGGAACTCGCTGCACATGACCGGCAAGGCCGCCGACCTGCGGCTCAAGTCGCGCTCGGTCAACCAGATGTACAAGGCGGCGGCGGCGTGCCGGGCAGGCGGCGTCGGCAAGTATTCCAGCTCGAACTTCGTGCACATGGATTGCGGCCCGCTGCGCACCTGGGGCGGCTGAGCCATTCCCCTACGGCCCGCTGAAAGCCCGCATCCCTGCGGGCTTTTGCTTTTCCGAGGGACGGTGGCGCTTTCTTGCGCATCGCCTAGGCTTGCCCCTGCGATTCGCAATTTCATTCCAAGGACCATCCATGACCCGCGTGATTCCCGTCCTTCTGTCCGGTGGCTCGGGAACGCGGCTGTGGCCGGTGTCGCGCAAGTCCTTCCCCAAGCAATTCGCCCCGCTGATCGGGGCACGGTCGCTGTTCCAGGCCTCGGCGCAACGTCTCTCCGGTCCCCGCTATGCCGACCCGCTGGTGCTGACCAACGCCGACTTCCGCTTCATCGTGACCGAGCAACTGGCCGAGGTGGCAATCACCCCTGCCGACATCCTGATCGAGCCTGCGGGGCGCAACACCGCACCGGCGATCCTTGCAGCGGCCCTGCATCTGGGGGCGAACGATCCTGATGCGCTGATGCTGGTCGCGCCCTCGGACCATGTCGTTCCCGACGCCGAAGCTTTCGGCCGTGCCGTCGATCAGGGGGTGCCGCTGGCACGGGATGGACGAATCGTGACCTTTGGAATCGCGCCAACCCGGCCCGAAACCGGCTACGGCTATCTCGAACTCGACGGCGACAGCGGAGACAGCCCCGCCCCCCTGCGCCGCTTCGTCGAAAAGCCGGATGCCGAAACCGCCCGCGCGATGCTGGCCGAGGGCCGGTTCCTCTGGAACGCGGGCATCTTCCTGTTCACCGCTCGCAGCATGATCGCGGCCTTCCGCGCCCATGCGCCCGAGTTCCTGCAGCCCGTCGAGGCGGCGCTGGCAGGGGCGAAGAAGGACCTCGGCTTCCTGCGGCTTGCACCCGAGCCGTGGGAGACGCTGCCGGATCTCTCCATCGACTATGCGGTGATGGAGAAGGCCGGCAACCTTTCGGTCGTGCGCTTTGCGGAACACTGGTCCGACCTTGGCGGCTGGGACGCGATCTGGCGCGAGGCGCAGGCGGACGCCCCCGCGTGGCGGGGCGTCATCGCCGACGCCCGCTCGACCGCGATCGACTGCGACAACGTCCTGCTGCGTTCCGACGACGAGGCCATGCAGGTCGTCGGCATCGGCCTGAAGGACATGATGGTGGTCGCCACCGGCGACGCCGTGCTGGTGGCCGGCATGGACCGCGCGCAGGACGTGCGCCAGGCCGTCACCGCGCTGAAGTCCAAGGGCGCGCGGCAGGCGGAAAGCTTCCTGCGCGATCACCGACCCTGGGGCTGGTTCGAGACGCTGGTGATGGGCGAGCGCTTCCAGGTCAAGCGCATCGTCGTCCACCCCGGCGCCGCGCTGTCGCTGCAAAGCCATGTCCATCGGTCCGAACACTGGATCGTCGTCAGCGGCACGGCCAAGGTCACGGTGGACGACAAGGTGTCGCTGGTGACGGAAAACCAGTCGATCTACGTCCCTCTGGGCGCCGTTCACCGGATGGAGAACCCCGGCAAGGTGCCCATGGTCCTGATCGAGGTCCAGACCGGCGTCTATCTGGGCGAGGACGACATCATCCGCTACGACGACGTTTACGCGCGGATCTGAGCGGACGGGCCTAGATGTTCAGCTGCTGGCCCAGTTCCACCACCCGGTTCGTCGGCAGCCGGTAGAAGTTCGTGGGCTCGGAGGCCGAGCGATACATTCCCGCATAAAGCCGCGAGGCCCATACCGGCATCATCCGCCCCTTGCCGACCTTCAGCGAGCGGCGGTTGAGGAAATAGGACGTGCTCATCACTTCGAACCGGTGGCCCTGCGCCCGGCCCAGCGCCAGCGCGCGGGGAACGTTCGGCTGCTCCATGTAGCCGAAGCGCAGCCGCAGCCGCCAGAATCGGGGCGTCACCGCCTCGATGCGGAAGCGATCCGCGTCAGGCACGGTGGGGGTGGTCGCGGTCTCGACCTTCACGATGTAGTTGCGTTCATGCAGGACGCGGTTGTGCTTGAGGTTGTGCATCAAGGCGGGCGGCGCGAAGGAGGGGTCCGCGGTCAGGAACACCGCCGTGCCGGGCACGATGGTGGGCGGGCTGGCTTCCAGCTTGGCGGCGAGGAAATCCAGCGCGATGGCCTCGGCCGACAGCCGGTGCTGGATGATCTGCGTCCCGCGCATCCAGACGCCCATGAAGGTGATGACCACGGCGGCGAACAGCAGCGGGATATAGCCCCCGTCGGGCACCTTCAGCAGGTTCGCGTAAAGGAAGACCAGCTCGATCCCCAGGATCGGCAGCATGATCGCCAGCACCACCGGCCAGCGCCAGCCCCAGGCATAGCGGAAGACGACGATCGCCAGGACCGAGGTGATGACCATGTCCCCCGTCACCGCGATGCCATAGGCGCTGGCCAGCCGCGACGATGATCCGAAGGCCAGCACCAGCGCGCAGACCCCGACCATCAGGATCGTGTTGACGCGCGGCAGGTAGATCTGTCCCGCCTGCCGGTCCGAGGTGTGCTGGATTTCCAGCCGCGGCACCAGCCCAAGCTGCACCGCCTGCTGCGCGACCGAGAAGGCGCCCGAGATCACCGCCTGGCTGGCGATCACCGTGGCCGCGGTCGCCAGCAGCACCAAGGGCAGCAGGAACCAGTTTGGCGCCATCAGGAAGAAGGGGTTCGCCGCCCGTTCCGGGTGCGACAGCACCATCGCGCCCTGCCCGGCATAGGCCAGCGTCAGCGCCGGCAGCACGATCCACAGCCACGAGATCCTGACCGGACGGCGCCCGAAATGCCCCATGTCCGCGTAAAGCGCCTCGGCCCCCGTCACCGCCAGGAAGACCGAACCCATGACCGGCAGCGCCCCGTATCCGTTGTCGGCGATGAAGCCAGCCGCGCGCAGCGGGTTCAGCGCCTGCAGGATTCGCGCGTCGTCCAGGATGTGCGAGGCGCCCAGCACGCCCATCACCCCGAACCACAGCAACATCACCGGGCCGAACAGCCGCGCCACTGCCTCGGTCCCGGACCGCTGCACCCAGAACAGCGCGATCACGATCACCAGCGTGACCGGCACCACCCAATCCGAGGCATGGGGGACGACCAGCTCCATCCCCTCGATCGCGGCCATCACCGACATGGCAGGCGTGATCATCGCATCGCCGAAGAACAGCGAGACGCCGACGATGCCGGTCAGATACAGCCACCAGGCCCGCCGCCCGCCCAGCGCGCCCTGCGCCTTGGCGACCAGCGACAGGGTGCCGCCCTCGCCGTTGTTGTCGGCGCGCAGGATAAGGGTGACGTATTTCAGCGTCACGATCAGCATCACCGTCCAGAACAGCATCGACACGATGCCGATCACCGCCGTTTCCGCCATGCCATGTTCATGCGCGTGGACCAGCGACTCGCGCAGGGCGTAAAGCGGCGAGGTGCCGATGTCGCCGAAAACGACGCCAAGGCAGGCCAGCACCAGCCCCGCGCCAAGCGCATCGGACGGGGGGTGAGTGTCGGAAGGTTCGGGGTCGCGCAGGTCGGCGGCGGCAGGCTCGGACATCGAATCGCCCTCATGAGCAGCGGCGCGATATTTGGTGCGGGCCGAATGGATTGGCAAGCCCGCGCTTGACTGCACCCTGCCCCGTGCTAGCGTCCTGCGACCCCCATCCGAACGAGCATGCCCATGGCCTTGGACCGCAAACCCGCCCCGAACGACCTCAACGCCTTCTGGATGCCCTTCACGGCGAACCGCCAGTTCAAGCAGGCGCCCCGGATGCTGGTGGCCGCCAAGGACATGCACTACACCGCCGCCGACGGGCGGCAGGTGCTGGACGGCACGGCGGGCCTGTGGTGCTGCAACGCAGGCCATACGCGGCCCCGGATCACCCAGGCGATCAGCGACATGGCCGGGACGCTGGACTATGCGCCGGCCTTCCAGATGGGCCACCCGACGGCCTTCGAACTGGCCAACCGCCTTGTGGACATCGCCCCCGAGGGGATGGAGCATGTCTTCTACACCAACTCGGGTTCCGAGGCGGTGGACACGGCGCTGAAGATCGCGCTGGCCTATCACCGCGCGCGGGGCGAGGGCAGCCGGACCCGCCTGATCGGGCGCGAGCGCGGCTATCACGGCGTGGGCTTCGGCGGGATTTCCGTGGGCGGGATCGTGAACAACCGCCGCGTCTTCGGCTCGCTTCTGGCGGGGGTGGACCACCTGCCGCACACGCATCTGCCGGAAAACCGCATGACGCGGGGGCAGCCCGAACATGGCGCGCATCTGGCGGACGAACTGGAACGCATCGTCGCCCTGCACGGCGCCGACACCATTGCGGCGGTGATCGTGGAACCGATGGCGGGGTCCACCGGCGTCCTGCTGCCGCCTAGGGGCTACCTGGAACGCCTGCGCGAAATCACCCGAAAGCACGGCATCCTGCTGATCTTCGACGAGGTCATCACCGGCTTCGGCCGCCTGGGTTCCCCCTTCGCGGCGCAGCATTTCGGGGTGGTGCCGGACATGATCACCTGCGCCAAGGGGCTGACGAACGGCGTGATCCCGATGGGGGCGGTGCTGACCTCGGGGTCGATCCACGACGCCTTCATGCAGGGGCCGGAGCATGTGATCGAACTGTTTCACGGCTACACCTATTCCGGCAACCCCATCGCCTCGGCGGCAGCCATTGCGACGCTGGAAACCTATGCGGAAGACGGGCTGCTGACGCGGGCCGCGTCACTGGAGGCGTATTGGGAGCAGGCGCTGCACGGGCTGGCCGACCACCCCCATGTCGTGGACATCCGCAACATGGGCCTGATCGGCGCCGTCGAGCTTGCGCCCGTCGAGGGCCAGCCCGGCAAGCGCGCCTTCGACGCCTTCCTGCGCGCCTTCGAGGCCGGCATCCTGATCCGTGTGACCGGCGACATCATCGCCCTGTCCCCGCCGCTGATCATCACCGAGGCGGAGATCGACGAGCTGATCGGCACGCTGGGCGAGGTGCTGCGGGCCGGTGCCTGAGGCGCCCCGGCGGCCATGGCCCTCAACCCGCCAAGCTGCGGGAACGGCAGGACGACCGGCGCGCTTTGGAAATAACGGACGATCCGGTCATCGCCGATCCTTCTTTCCGGCCCTGCGCCCCGGCGCATTCTCCTCTCCGGCGGCGATGCGGGTGCAGCCACGGCCGGCGTGCTTGGCGGCATAAAGCGCGGCGTCGGCGTCGGCCTCCATCCGTGCCCAGGTGATCCGCTGATAACGGGATGAAATCGCGACTCCCAGGCTGGTCGATACGCGGCTGAGCGTTCCGGCGATCTCCACCGGCGTTTCGATCCGCTGGATGATGCGGCGGCCCATCGCCTCAAGCACGGCGGGATCGCACAAGCCCGGCAGCAGCAGAACGAACTCGTCGCCTCCGGTCCGCGCGACCGTGTCGACCTCGCGGACGATGGCCCGCAGGCTGGCCGCGACCTGCCGCAGCATCTCGTCCCCCGCAGCATGACCCAAGCTGTCGTTCAGGGGCTTGAAATGGTCGAGGTCCATGACGATCAGCGCGAAGTGGTGCGGATCGCTGTGCATGGCCCCTTGCCGCAGCGCCTCGAAGGCCAGTTGCAGGCCGCGGCGATTGTAAAGCCCGGTCAACGGATCGGTGAAAGCCTCGGCTTCGGCGCGGGTCCGGGCGGCGACCAGGCGGCTGTTGGCACGCGACAGTTCCTGCGTCATGGCGCCGTTGGCCTCGTGCAGGAACAGGAACTCCATCGCCAGATCCGACGGGGCGAAATCGCGGTCGGTCAGGTCATGGCGGCGGATGGCATCGACAAGGCCGATGCCCAGCCCGAGGTTCAGCAGCAGCCCACCTCCCGCAATTCCTACCGCACGCCCGCGCAGGATCTGGCCCGGCGAGGACCGGACGCGCAGGAACACCCGCTCGGCCTCGGCCAGCCCGGAAAGCGGGGTCGAGGCGTCGGCGCCGACAGGCTCGAACGCCGCGTCAAAGGTTTCCGCCGCGCCGACGATTCGCCGCAGGGTCGGGCCTGCCGACAGGATCTGCCCATGCGCATCCAGATGCAGGTGCATCGGCATCAGCATCAGCGCAGCCTCTGCCAGCGTCATGCGGCCCCCACGGTCGGATCGCTGATCGAGAAGGGCCGGCCGGCGTTGAAATCGACCACCGGAACATCGACCAAGACCCGCCCGCCTGCCACCTCGATAACCGCGAGCACCCCGTAATCGTCGGCCATGGCATGCAGCATCCCGGCCACGGCATGCAGCCACAAGGGATCGCACGAAGACCGGATCTCCCACCCAGAAGCAGTGGGCATGACCGACAGCACCGGCAGCCTGAGCCGATGGACCACCATCTGGCCGCGCTCCCGTATCTCCTCAAGGCTCATCATGAAGGCGGCGAAGTCGCTGCCGGCGAAACGCAGAAGCCGTCGCATCGGCGCGAGTTGCGCCATCCAGGCGCCCAGATCCTCGGCCAGTTCAGGCGGCGAACGGTCGAGCTGCCCCGCAAGAGCCGCGATCAGCCGGCCGGTGATCTCGGCCTCGGTGCTGTCCATGATCTCGAATCCACACGGATCGACCCCGACCGCCCGTGCCGTCGCCGTCCAGACCGCCTCGCCATAGGTGGCGCGGGCGAATTCCTCGACCGCGCGGTTGACCAGCCCGTGCATCCCACTCTCCTGCCTTCCGGCCAGCTTGCACGGCAGAGTTTAAGATCCGGTAAAGATCAGCGCAGGATGCCCGCGGCAAGCGCCTCGCGGGTGTGGGCGACCGTCGCCTCGGGCCAGCCGGACGCCGCCGCAAAGGCGGCAAGCCGGTCGTCGCTGGCGCAGATGAAGTCCACCAGGGCCGAGGCGAAATCCGTCGACGGCGTGGCCGCAAGGGCCCGCAGGTCGGCCGAATCAAGGCCGGTTTCCGTGCAAAGCGCTTCGACCAGGTCGGGGCATCCGGCAAGATGGCCGAGGATCGATTCGGCAAGGGCGTCAAGGGAACTGCGCGAGATCATGACGCGTCTCATGCCCTTGCGCCGCGCCATCCGCAAGCACGCTATGGTGATGGCGGGGAAGGGAAACGGTTTGTTAATCAGTTCCACGCAGATTGTCCCCACAAGCGCAACCCGCAAGGAGCAGGCATGGAAGGGCAAATCCTGGTGGTCGATGGCACGGCCACGAACCGGATCACGCTCAAGGTGCGTCTTTCCGCGGCATGCTACGACCCCCTGACGGCCCGCACGGGCGCCGAGGCCTTGGCGGTCCTGGCGCGCTGCCGGCCCGGCATCGTGCTGATCGGCGGTCCTCCCGACGACATGGAGCCGGTCGAGCTTTGCGGGCGTATCGCCCGTGCAGAACCGGGCCTTCCCGTGGTGATGATGGTTCCGCAGAACCAGCGCATCGCCGCCCTGAAGGCGGGCGCCGCGGCCGTCCTGGAACTGCCCCTGGATGAAGGTGGCCTGTTCGCGCGCATCCGGGCGCTGATGCGGGATCGGCATCATGCCGTCGCGGCAGTTGCCGTTCCGGGAATGGCCGAGGAACAGCAGGCGTTTCTGCCCGCCCCTGCCACCGCGGCGCGGTCGGTCCTGCTGATCGCGGGTGACACAGGGGTCGCGATGGGATGGCGGCACGCGCTGGCGCCGCGGCTTGCGGCGCAGTTGCGGATCGCCGACCCCGAACGGGCTCTGGCCGAGGCGGCGGTGGGGCTGGTGCCCGACCTTTACCTGATCGCCACGGACATGGCGCAACCCGGCGACGGGCTGCGGCTGCTGTCCGAACTGCGCTCTCGCCGGTCGTCCCGTGACGCGGCTTTCGCGATGGTGCTGGAACCGCAGCGGCGCGACATGATGCCGGTCGCGCTCGACCTTGGAGCGGGGGATGCGCTCTTGTCGACGCTGGTGACGACCGGGATGGCCGACGAGGCGGCGCTGCGGCTGGATGCGCTGATTCGGCGCAAGCTGTCCGCCGATGGACGCCGTGCCGCCGAGGAACGTGAACGCGCGCTTGCCTGGATCGATCCGCTGACCGCCCTGCCGAACCGGCGATACGCACTGCAGCGTTTGGTCGGGCTTTGCAGCCGCGACGCCGGCATCTGCACGATCATCGCCATCGACATTGACCGTTTCAAGGAGGTCAACGACCGCCATGGCCATGCCGCCGGCGATGCCGTTCTGGCCGATGTGGCCGCGCGGCTTGATCGCGCGGTGCCGGCACCCGGCTTCGTCGCCCGCGTCGGCGGAGAGGAATTCCTGGCCATCCTGCCCGACACCTCGAAAACCGAGGCCGCCGCCGTGGCCCGCCGGATGCGCGCCCTCGTGTCCGATGAATGGATACGCCTGCCCGGCCGTGATGAGGGTGTCGCCCTGCGCATCACCATCTCGGCAGGAATTGCAAGCGTCGGCTCGGGTCCGCATGACCCACGCGGCCGCGCGAGGGCGCTGATGGAGCAGGCCGACGACGCGCTGCTGCGGGCCAAGCGCAGCGGCCGGGACCGGCTGATGATCTCGGGGGTCAATGCGGCGGCCTGAGGCGCGGCCGCTGCCTGTCCGCTTGCGGCGACGGTGCTTCTTGCCGGGCCAGCCTCCCGCTGCTAAGGCGTTCGTCATGAACGGGCGCCCGACCATCTGCTGCATTACCGTCTGACACAAGGCCAGGCGGGACGTTCACGCGCGACTTGAACCCCGCCCAAGGGGGAATTCATGGTCCAGATCAAGCTGACCAACACGCGCACTCGTCGCAAGGAGCCATTCGAGCCCATCAATCCTGCCAATGTGCGGATGTATCTCTGCGGACCCACGGTCTATGACCGCGCACATCTGGGCAACGCACGGCCGGTGGTGGTCTTCGACGTACTTTACCGCCTGCTGCGCCATGTCTACGGCGAGGATCACGTCACCTATGTCCGCAACTTCACCGACGTGGACGACAAGATCAACGCGGCGGCGCTGGCCCGCCAGCAGGCCGGCGACCCGCGTCCGCTTGAGGAGCTGATCCGCGAGCGCACCGAAGAGACGATCGGTTGGTATCACGCCGACATGGACGCGCTGGGCGCCCTGCGCCCCGACCACGAGCCGCGGGCGACCGACTATATCCCCCAGATGATCGCGATGATCGAGGCGCTGATCGTCAAGGGCCACGCCTACGCGGCCGAGGGACATGTGCTGTTCGACGTCCGGTCCTTCCCGGCCTATGGCAAGCTTTCCGGGCGGTCGGTCGATGACATGATCGCCGGCGCGCGTGTCGAGGTCGCACCCTTCAAGCGCGATCCGATGGATTTCGTGCTGTGGAAGCCCTCGTCGGATGAGGAGCCGGGCTGGGACAGCCCTTGGGGCCGCGGCCGGCCGGGCTGGCATATCGAGTGCTCGGCCATGTCGGCGGCGCTGTTGGGGGAAAGCTTCGACATCCACGGCGGCGGCATCGACCTGCAGTTTCCCCACCACGAGAACGAGATCGCCCAAAGCTGCTGCGCCCATCCGCAGGAGGACTTCGCCCGCGTCTGGCTGCATAACGAGATGCTGCAGGTCGAGGGGAAGAAGATGTCGAAGTCGCTGGGCAATTTCTTCACCGTGCGGGACCTGCTGGATCAGGGAATACCGGGAGAGGTGATCCGGTATGTCTTCCTGATGACGCATTACCGCAAGCCGATGGACTGGACGATTGAGAAGGTGCGCGAGGCGGAGGCAACGCTGCATCGCTGGCGGGAGATCGTGGCCAGTGTCGAGCCAGCGCAACAACCATCGGAAACGGTTATCTCGGCATTGGCGGATGACCTCGGCACCCCCGCCGCTTTGGCAGCACTGCATGATCTTGCCACACGGCGCGAGGCTGCTGCTCTCAAAGCATCCGCAGTATTCCTTGGATTGCTCGAGAACGATGTTGTTACAGAGGCTATTCCTGAGGAGGCACGTCGCTTGTTTCTCGCCCGCGTGGCGGCTCGCGAACAAGGAGACTACGTGCTCTCCGATGCCCTTCGCGCTTGGCTGAATATTTCCGGGTTCAATGTAGAGGATCGAAAGCCGCACTCTGCCTCTATCCTGCGGAGAGACATACATGCAGAGTTCGAGGGCTGGATGCGATTGGGCCACATGTTGTCCCAAGGGCATTGGCTTGCCCCAAAAGCGCCGGTTACTTCTTTAGGCGCTACACGTGGCGTGGTTTTTGAGGAAGGGTCTGGTGCAGTGCTTCAGGTGGGAACGGGCGTTCCAACCGCTCCAAGTGAGCAGGCATTGTATCTTGCGCTAGACCTGCTCGAGAAACGTGCACAATGACCTCCCGCCTCACCCTCTACGACACCACCCTGCGCGACGGGCAGCAGACCCAGGGCGTGCAGTTCTCGGCCGCCGAGAAGGCCGAGATCGCGCGGATGCTCGACGCGCTCGGGGTGGACTACATCGAGGGCGGCTGGCCGGGCGCGAACCCGACCGACAGCGAGTTCTTCACCTCGGCGCCGGCCACCCGCGCCACCATGACCGCCTTCGGCATGACCAGGCGCGCGGGCCGGTCCGCCGGAAACGACGACGTGCTGGCCGCTGTGCTGGATGCCGGGACGAAGGCGGTGTGCCTCGTCGGCAAGACGCATGATTATCATGTGACCGAGGCGCTGGGCATCCCGCTTGAGGAGAACCTCGCCTGCATCGCGGACTCGATTGCCCATGTCACGGCGCAAGGCCGCGAGGCGATCTTCGATGCCGAGCATTTCTTCGACGGCCATGCGGCGAACCCCGGCTATGCGCTCGACTGCCTGCGCGCGGCGCTGGCCGCAGGCGCCCGCTGGATCGTTCTCTGCGACACCAACGGCGGCACCCTGCCCGACCGCGTGGGCCAGATCACCCGCGCCGTGATCGCCTCGGGCATCCCCGGCGACCGCCTCGGCATCCACGCCCATGACGACACCGGCAATGCCGTCGCCTGCTCGCTGGCCGCGATCGCGGCAGGCGCGCGGCAGGTGCAGGGAACGCTGAACGGCCTCGGCGAGCGCTGCGGCAACGCCAGCCTCACCAGCCTGATCCCGACGCTGCTGCTGAAGGAACCGTTCCGCTCGACCCTGACCACCGGCGTCACGCCCGAGGCGCTGGCCAGCCTCACCCGCATCTCGCGCCGGCTGGACGAGATCCTGAACCGCTCGCCCCTGCGCGCCGCGCCTTACGTCGGCGCCTCGGCCTTTGCCCACAAGGCCGGGCTGCACGCCAGCGCGATCCTGAAGGCGCCGCAGACCTATGAGCATGTGGCCCCCGCGACCGTGGGGAACGAGCGCGTCATCCCGATGTCGAACCAGGCCGGCCAGTCGAACCTGCGCGCCCGCCTTGCCGGCGCGGGGATCGAGGTGCAGCCCGGCGACCCGGCGCTGTCGCGCATCCTTGCTGCGGTAAAGGACCGCGAGGACCAGGGCTACGCCTACGACTCGGCCCAGGCCTCGTTCGAGCTGCTGGCGCGAGAGGAACTCGGCGCCCTGCCCTCGTTCTTCGAGATCGAGCGTTACCGTGTCACCGTCGAGCGTCGTCTGAACGCCATCGGCCGCCGCATCTCGGTCAGCGAGGCGGTGGTGGTGGCGCAGGTCGGCGGCCAGCGGGTGATGTCGGCCAGCGACAGCATCGGCGCGAATGGCGAGGACGCGGGCCCGGTCAACGCGCTGTGGCGCGCGATCGGCAAGGACCTCGGGCCATGGCAGGGCTCCATCGACGAGATGACGCTGGCCGACTTCCGGGTGCGGATCATCGGCGCAGGCACCGACGCGGTGACGCGCGTCATCATCGACTTCACCGATGGGCAGGGCGCGGCATGGTCCACCGTGGGGGTGTCCCCCAACATCGTAGACGCCAGCTTCGAGGCGCTGGTCGATGCGATCCGCTGGAAGCTGATCCGCGACGGCGCCGCATGAGCGCCAAGCCCTCCCCCCCGGTGGCCTTGCTGGCCGAGCGGCTGCGGCGCGAGGACCCCGACCGCTTCGCCATGGCGATGCTGGCGCCTGCAGAGGCCCAGGCGCGGCTGGTCACGCTTTATGCCCTGAACGCCGAGCTTGCCCGCACGGCACTCGCCGCCCGCGACCCGCTGATCGCCGGGATGCGGGTGCAATGGTGGGTGGACCGGCTCGAGGCGCTGCACGAGGTCCCGCCCCCGCACGAGCTTCTGTCGCCGCTCTGGTCCGCATGGGGCAGCAAGGCGGCCGGTTTCGCCGGCCTTGCCGAAGCGCGCAGGCATGACGCGGCACGAGAGCCCTTTCAGGACACGGCCGCCGTGGTGGCCTATGCCGACGCGACCGGAGGCGCGCTGATGTCGCATGCCGCCCGGACGCTGGGCGCCCCGGATGTGCCCGCCCTGCAGGCCCAGGGCCGGGGCACGGCGCTGACCGCCTGGCTGCGCGCCGAACCCGCGCTGCAGCCGCTTGGCCTCGGCCTTTTCTGCGCGGATCCGCAAGGGCTGGCTGCCTTGGCGCGCATCGCCGTGGAAGCGTTCGGCAAGGCCGCCGAGACCCGCCGCACCCTGCCCCGCGCCGCGGCCCCGGCGCTGTTTCCGGGTCCATCGCCGCTGCGCTTCCTTGACGCGCTGATCCTGAACCGGACGCCGCCTGGTCCGTCCGATTTCACCCGTCGTGCCGCATTGGCCCGGCTTGCCCTCACCGGACGCTGGTGGGTCTGATCAGCGGCCCGGTTCCGGGTGGTCATGCGGCCTTACCCTTTTTCATGCCGCCTGAGGTGCTGCGAAGCTGCTTGAGCGACGGCGGTATGGCTGTCATGCGGGCTGTCCTGGATGGCCTGGGTGGCTGTGCCGCCGCCGTCGCCGCCCCTGATCGACCGCGGATCACGCGATGCCCTTGAGGGCTTTGCAAGGCGATGCCGGCGTGACGGAGCGTGCGGGACGGCGGCCGAAGAGAGGCAGGAGCATGCGAATTTGTATCGGGATCGAGGCGGCCAAGGTGATCCCCTGGGCCACGGGTATCGATGAGAGTGGCCGGATCGTTCCCGACTGCCCGGTCGAGCGCGATCCCAGATCCAACGACGGCCCTGTGGCCTGCCCCCTGTTGGTCCCTTTGTCATAACGAGCGTCTGCGGGCTTGAGATTGGTGGTTTGCGGGTTGCTTCCGGGCAGGCGCGCCGGGCGCGGCGCCATCAGGCAGTGCAGGCGTCCGGCGCGCTTCGCGCGGCGTGAGATTGCCCAGGGACGAGTGCGGCCGGACGGCATTGCAGTCTTGGCGCCGGAAGGCGGGCTTGCGCCGGGCGTTGTCCAGGCTGTCGAAGATCTCCTTGTTCAGCAGTTCGTCGCGGAGGCTGCGGCTTGCCGGGATCGAGGCAGTGCCAGGCAACGTCGTTCTGCCCGGCCCGTTTCCAGGATGGCCCGGCTTGTGAACCCGGTCCCGCAGCATGTCGGGAAGGACGCGCTGGAGAAGGCTGTGGCCGCGCGCGAAGCCAGCCATTCGCGCGCGCCCGGCGGCCAGAGCCGGGGCTCAGGTCTCCATGGTGGTTGTGCGAACCACACCCCGGAGGAGACCCGGCCATGACCAGGGCCCATGATACGACGGCTGCCCGCGTTCTGGCCGGCATCGACATCTCGGAGCACCGCCATGAGGTGCCGATCGCCGCGCCCGGCAAGACGCGTCGGCGACGGATGACGGTGATGAACGCCGCGGCCGATCACCAGCGCCTGATCGAGGCTCTGCGAAGCTTCGGCCTGCCCGTCACGATCGGGTCCGAGGGTCAAGGCACCGCCTTGACGGCAATTATCACCGCGCGCTGATGTCTGCCCTCGGGGTATCCGGTCGCTCGGATGCCCCGTGATCTGACGCCTCAAGCGGCAAGTCCTTCCCGACACAGGACGTTGTCGCTGACAAGGCCGGCAGGCTTTGCGCAGATCCGCACCAGCGCGTCCAGTTCGCGCGCCACCCTTGCCGCCCGGGATGCTGGTGTCGGCGATCAGGCACAGGTTCTCCCGGCAGCAGTCATCGATCACCGCCAGGATGCGGAACCTGCGGGCGGCGCCGAACCTGTCGGCCACGAAGTCGAGCGACCAACGCTGGTCGGGCGCGGGCGCCACCGGCATCGGCGTGCGGGTGCCCCGGGCGCGCTTGCGGCCACGCCGCCGCGTCGCCAGGCCTTCCTCACGATAAAGCCGATACGGCTTCTTGGGGTTCATCAGCATGCCCCTGCGCGCCAGCAGCAGACCGATCCGCCGAGAGCCGAACCTGCGGCGCAGTGCGGCGATCTCATGCAGGACCTTGCGGATCTTGGGGTTGTCAGGCGGACGTTCGCGCCGCACCGTCCTGTGGCGCGGCACCGACCAGAACGCAGGCCCGGCGCTGCGAGATGTCGTGATCCCGCATGGCCCGCAGCACCGCGTCCCGCCGCGCGTTCGGTGTCGTCAGCCCTCAGCCATGGTCCTCGGACCAGTGGCGTCCCATGGCTTCGATCCCGGCAGATCTTTCAGCACAATGTTGTCGAGCAGCGCGTCCGCCAGCCGTCGCTTCCGTCGGCCGTTCTCCTCCTCAAGCGCTTTCAGCCTCCGGGCATCAGAAACGTCCATGCCGCCATGCCTGGCCTTCAGTTCGTGAGACACCGGGCCGGGCTCAGCCCAAGGCGCCGACAACCCCCCGCTGTCGCCAGTCCGTCAACGCAGTGCATTGACCCTGCTCCCCGATCATGCCGATGACCTGCGCCCCGGTGAAGAAGCTTTTCCTCATCGCGTCCGATCCGTCAGCGTGAAGCAAAATCCACATCAAATCAAGAAACGTTCCAAGGGGCAGGTCACAGATACTATCCATCTGACGTATCGGACCGGCCATCATTCTTCCGCAGTCGCCAGAAATGCAGTTTTACCAAGCATTGCACCACGCGCCAACCTTTACAACTTTTGATATTGCCCTTTCGATAGTTCCCTCTCCTGATCGGCAATCTCTTCTTCGCGGATTGCCTCGACCCTTCTGCTCGCAGAAAAACAGGACATGGCGCCGATTTTCAGGTCGCGTTGCCTTTCCTTCTGAAGGGAAAATCCTATGCCTGCAGTCGACGGTTCGCTCAACGAATGGTCGCGCGCATTCCGCCTTGATGCGCCTGCGACCGGGGCCGCAGGCTTTGGCCTCTGGGGCTTTGCGGATTCAGCCTTCCTTTATTTCGGGATCGGCGCTGACTCGGTTCCGATCGGCGAAAGCACTACCCTGTGGCTTGATGCCGATCTCGACCGCTCGACGGGGCACCAGATCTGGGGCTGGGCCGGGGGCGCCGAGTATCACATCGAGGTGGCCGCCGACGGCAGCGCGGGACTTTACACCGGCGGTCCCAGCCAGACGCTGGTTGCCGGGATCGAGACCGCGCGCAGCGGCGACGGCCGGATACTCGAGATGCGTGTAGACCGCAGCCTTCTCGGCGGCGCTTCCGAGCGGGTCCGGGTCTTTGCCGACGTGAACGACACGGCCTTCCTTCCCAACAGCTATGCGAATGTCGATCTCGTCATCGGCGGACCCATGCTCGACATGGATGCGGGCACCCGCCTGGATGCGCCCGGCAAGGGCGCCGCGGGCTATGCCTTCTACGGCGACCTGGTCGCGGGCACCTATGTCTTTGCGATCACCTCGGACGGCACGGCGATCGGCGCGGGGACGACCATCTGGATCGACGCCGACCTCGACCGGACGACGGGCCACCAGATCTGGGGCTGGGCCGGAGGCGCGGAATACAACATCAACATCGGGGCGGATGGGGTTGCGCGGCTTTATACCGGCAACGCGGGAGAGACCCATGTCGCCGACCTGATCTATCGGCTGAGTTCCGACAGGACGGTTCTCGAACTCGCGGCGCCGCGCGATCTTCTTGCGGGCGATCCTTCCCGCATCCGCGTCTTTGCCGACGTCAACGACAACGTGTTCCTGCCCAACGACTATGCCAATGCCGACATCTTCGTGGGCGAGCCGGTCCCTGTTTCCGTGGGTGGCAAGACCCTTGACGGGCTGCTCACGGACTGGCTTGCGGGCACCCGGCTTGACACCGCAGCCACAGGTGCGCCGGGCCATGCCTTCTACGGCGATCTTCAGCAGGGCGCCTATACCTTCGCCATTGCGACGGGCGGCACCAGCATCGGCGCCAACACGACGATCTGGCTCGACACGGATCTTTCCGGCAGCACGGGCTATCAGGTCTGGGGCTGGGCGGTCGGTGCGGAATACAACGTCAACATCGGATCGGACGGCGTCGCACGCCTTTACAGCGGCGCCGCCGGAGGAACCTTTGTCGCCAACATCGACCATGTCCTGAGCAGCAACGGCACGGTTCTGGAACTCGCCATCGACCAGGCGCTGCTGGGCAACGCCTCGTCCGTACGGGTCTTTGCAGACGTCAACGACAACGTCTTCATCCCCAACGCCTATGCGACTGCCAACTTTGTCGTCGGCACCCCGCCCGTCCAGATCGGCGCGATCACGCTTGACGGCAACCTTTCCGACTGGGCGCCCGACAGCCTGCTTCACGAGGGCGGGGGCTACCAGCTTCGCGGCGACGTCGTCCAGGACGCGCAGGGGGCAGGGCATTTCGTTCTTGCCATCGCCTCGAACGGGACGGCGATCGGCCAGAACACCACCATCTGGATCGACAGCGACCGCGACAGCAGCACGGGCTATCAGATCTGGGGCCAGACCGGCGGGGCGGAATACAACATCAACATCAGCGCGGACGGCAAGGCGCGGCTTTACAACGGCGCCGCGGGGGGCACCTTCGTCGCCGAGCTTGAAGGGGCCTTCAGCGCGGACCGCTCGCGCTTCGAGGTTGCCCTGCCGCAGTCGATCCTGACCGGAAGCCCTTCGGCGATCCGTGTCCTTGCGGACGTGAACGACAGCGTCTTCCTGCCCGGCAACTATTTCGGCGCGAACCTGGTCGTGGGCACGCCCCCGCCGCCGCCCGATCCCGTCAACGCGCCCGAGGCGCGTGTCGCGATCGTCTATTCCGCCACCACGGCCGCCAATTTCTATGACGTGACGGCTTACGGGCAGCTGTTCATGGCCGCCCAGAACCAGGCGATGCAGGCCGGCATCCCCTTCGACCTGCTGAACGAGGCCGACCTTCTCGACCCCGCGAACCTCGCGGGTTACGACGCCATCATCTTCCCCGGCTTCTCGCATGCGCAGTCAGGCCAGGTCGCGGCCATCACCGCCTCGCTGACGACGGCGGTGCAGCAGTACGGGGTCGGGCTGATTGCGGCCGGGAACTTCCTGACCAACGACCAGACCGGCGGGGCGATCGCGGGGAACGCCTATTCCCGGATGAGCGCGCTTCTGGGCGTCACGCTGGAAGGCTATGGCGAGACGAACGGCATCCGCCTGCAGGCGACCGATGCCGGAAATCCCATCCTCGACGGCTATGGCAGCGGCGAGGTCGTCGGGAATTACGGCAATGTCTCTTACCTGTATTTCAAGGACACGACCGGGACCGGGCAGGTTCTCTTCGACCAGGTCGTCGGCACCGGCGGCAGCACCGTCGCGCGCGATGCGGTGATTGCGACCCAGACGGGCGGACGCAACGTCCATTTCGCCACGGATGCGATCCTCGGGAACAACAACATCCTGGGCGAGGCCATCGACTGGATCGTGCAGAAGAACGCGCCCGACGTCTCGTTGCTGATGACGCGGGGCTCGTCGCTCTTTTACTCGCGCAACGACATGGACCAGTCGCAGGAGGTCTGGGACGTCAGCGCCCAGGACCCGGGCATCTACGACCAGATGCTTCCGATCATTCAGAACTGGTACGACAGATATGGCTTCGTCGGATCGTACTATATCAACGTGGGCGCGAACCCGCCCGACCAGACCACCGACTGGGCCATCTCGAAACCCTATTACCAGGCGATCCTTGCGCTCGAAAGCGAGATCGGGTCGCATTCCTACACCCACCCGCATGACACCAATGCCCTGCTTGCGGATACGGCGCAGATCCTCGCGCTGATCAACCGCGTCGATCCGCGGAATGCGAATGCCGTCGATCCATGGACGCTGACCCAGGCGGAACAGGATCTGCTGTTCTCATCCTACCGTTTCCAGTTCGAAACCTCGAAGCTGATCATCGAGCAGAAACTGGGCATCCCGATCACCGGGGCCGCCGTGCCGGGGGCGCCGGAACGGGTCGGCGCCACCCGCGAGATGATCAAGTTCTTCGATTATCTCAGCGGCGGCTATTCGGGGGTCGGCGCGGGCTATCCCGGGGCCTTCGGCTACCTGACGCCGGGCGAGACCGAGCATGTCTACATCGCCCCCAACATGTCCTTCGATTTCTCGCTGATCGGCTGGTACGGCATGACGCCGCAGCAGGCCGAGGCGGCCTGGCTGGCCGAATACGACAAGCTGGTCGGCGGGGCCACGACCCCGATCCTGGCCTTCCCCTGGCACGATTACGGACCCACGAACTGGAACATCGGCGATCCCGCGCAGGTCTATTCCCTGCAGATGTTCGAGTCGCTGCTGGCCCGCGCCGCCGCGGGGGGCGCCGAGTTCGTCACCGGCCAGGATCTCGCTGACCGGATCGACAGCTTCGCGCATAGCCGCCTGACGACGAGCCGCGCGGGCGATGTCCTGACGGTCAAGGTTGAATCTACCGACGCGGGCAACTTCGCGCTGGATGTCGGGAAAGAGGGCAAGATCGCCTCGGTCGCGAACTGGTATGCCTGGGACGATGATTCCGTCTTCCTGCCGAAGCAGGGCGGCACCTTCCAGATCACCCTGGGACCGCAGGCGGCGGATGTCACCCATGTCGCGGCCCTGCCGATGCGGGGCGACCTGATCTCGGTTTCCGGCAACGGGACCGATCTGGACTTCACCTTCATCGGTCGGGGCAATGTCCTGGTCGAACTGGCGTCGCAGGGGGCAAGGCCCATCCATATCAAAGGCGCGGATGGTGCGAGCCTGCCCTCCGCGGGCGCCGTCTCGCTCGGCTTCGACGCTGTCGGCCAGCATAGCGCCTCGATCGATTTCCTTGCCGCGGGAAGCCGGCTGATCGGCGCGGCGGGCAAGGATGTCCTTCTGGGCGGCAGCGCGGCCGACATCCTGAACGGAGGCGCCGGCAACGACGTGCTTCATGGCGGCGCCGGCGCGGACCGCTTCGTCTTCACCGCCGGGTCCGCCTCGGATGTCATCCTCGACTTCCAGAGCGGCCTCGACAGGCTCGACCTGCAGGGCCTTGGCTTCGCAACCGCCTCGGTCGCCCATGCCGCCTTCCAGGCCGTCGCAGAAGGGCTTGCGCTGGCGGTCGGAAGCTCTGACCGCCTTTTGCTTGCCGGTCTCGATTTCAGCGAACTCTCAGTCTCCGACATTTCGGTAAGCCCCTTCGCGATTGCCTGACCGCAGTGCAGTCGCAGGATTGAAAGGAAAACCCATATGCCCGACAGATTTTCTGGAACCGACGGCATCAGGGACGCGCGAATATTTGGCCCATCCCGCCCGGGATCATGTTGCACCCTGACGAGACAGCCGGCCGCCACCGCGCTGTCAGCCATCCGCAAGGCCGAGCGATCCGCCTCCGAGATCCTGAACCGCTTCGAGCCCCTGCCGCAGGCGAAGCGCAACGTGTCCGTCAAGCGGGGCCGGGCGCCCATGGAAAGGCCCGCGACCCTCCGCGTCATCCGGCAGATGACTACCCGTCCGGGCAGAAGCGGTCGTCTTGTCGTGCGGCCCTCGGACACCGAGCCGCTGGTCCGCGTCATGGCCGAGGGCGAGGACATGATCCACCGGGCCGTCGACGAGGTCAGCGACGTCATGCGCCGCGATGCCATGCCCGGCGCCGAAAGCACCGCCGCCGACCGGCTGCCGATCCTGATGCCGATTTCCCGAGGAGACCTTTGAGATGTGTGGAATTGTAGGGGTCCTGGCCAATCGGCCCGCAGCCCCGATCCTGATGGATTCGCTGAGCCGCCTTGAATATCGCGGCTATGATTCCGCCGGCATCGCCTCGGTCGAGGCGGGCCTTCTGAACCGGCGCCGGGCCGAGGGGAAGCTGAGCGCCCTCGCCCGCCTGCTGGAGGAAAGCCCGCTGGGGGGCAGCACCGGCATCGGTCATACCCGCTGGGCGACCCACGGCCGGCCCAGCGAGGCCAATGCCCATCCCCATCGCTCGGGCCCGGTCGCCGTCGTCCATAACGGCATCATCGAGAACTACGTTGAACTGAAGGCCGAGCTTGCCGCCCAAGGCTACGGCTTTGAATCCCAGACGGATACAGAGGTCATCGCCGTGCTCTGCGCCTCAATGATCGCGCGGGGCCTGGGCTACGAAGATGCCGCCGCGGCCACCGTGTCGCGCCTGCGGGGCGCCTACGCGCTGTGCTTCCTGTTCGAGGGCAAGGACGATCTTCTGGTCTGCGCCCGCCGCGGCTCTCCGCTGGTGATCGGCTTCGGCGAGGGCGAGAGCTTCGTCGGATCGGACGCCATCGCGCTTGCCCCCATGACCAACCGCATCGCCTATCTCGAGGAAGGCGACTGGGCCATCGTCACCCGCGGCGCGGTCCGCATCCATGATGCCGCCGGGATGCCGGTCGAGCGCAAGGTCCATGTCGTCGCCCTTGACACCATCATCGCCGACAAGGGCCAGCATCGCCATTTCATGGCCAAGGAGATCCACGAGCAGCCCTCGGTCATCGCCCGGGCACTGGGCACCTGGATTTCCCCCGGCCGGGACCGGGTGGAATGCGCGGCCGAGGCGATCGACTGGGCCGTGGTCCCGCGCCTGACCATCGTCGCCTGCGGCACCGCCTATTACGCGGCCCATCTCGGCAAGGTCTGGATGGAGAAGATCGCCCGCATCCCCGTCGAGATCGAGATCGCCTCCGAGTTCCGCTATCGCGAGCCGCCGCTTCCCAAGGGGGGCATCACCATGGTCGTCAGCCAGTCCGGCGAGACCGCGGACACGCTCGCGGCGCTGCGCTATGCCAAGGCCGCGGGCCAGACCACGCTCGGGCTTGTCAACGTCACCACCTCGACCATCGCGCGCGAGGCGGACATCGTGCTGCCGATCCATGCCGGGCCCGAGATCGGCGTCGCCTCGACCAAGGCCTTTACCGCCATGGCTTTCTGCCTTGTCGCCTTGGTCGCGATGATCGCCCGCAAGCGCGGCACCATGGATGCCGAGGCCGAGCGCGCCCATGTCGAGACGCTTTCGACCGTGCCGCGCATCATGGGGGAATGCATCGCCCTGGAACCCGAGTTCGAGGCCCTGGCAGCCGAATTGTCGCAGGCGAGCGATGCGCTCTTCCTGGGGCGGGGGCTGATGTATCCGCTGGCGCTGGAAGGGGCCCTGAAGCTCAAGGAAATCACCTACATGCATGTCGAGGGCTATGCGGCCGGAGAGATCAAGCATGGCCCCATCGCGCTGGTCGACGAGACGACCCCCATCATCGCGCTCGCGCCGCATGACGGGCTGTTCGAGAAGCTGTCGTCGAATCTGCGCGAGGTGATCGCCCGCAAGGGGCGCGTGGCGGTCCTGGGCGACGAGGCCGCCTGCGCCGACCTGCAGGGAGAGGCCTGGCGCGTGGTGACGATGCCCAGCGTCGATCCCCTGATCGCGCCCTTCGTCTATGCGGTCGCGGTGCAGTTCATCGCCTATCACACCGCGCTCGCCAAGGGCACGGACGTAGATCAGCCCCGCAATCTCGCGAAAGCCGTAACGGTCGAATAGAAGCGGACATCATCATGAAGAAATGCATTCTTGCGACTGGCGGCGCCGGATATATCGGCTCTCATGTCGTGGTTGAACTGCTTGAGGCAGGGCACCGCGTCGTCATTCTGGACAATTTCGAGAACTCGGACCGGGGCACCGTCGAGCGCATCTCACGGATCGCCAGGGGCGAGGTCGAACTGGTCGAGGGCGATGTCCGCGACCCGGACCTGGTCGTGGAGGTTCTGCGTCTGCATCGCGTCGATGCGGTGATCCACCTGGCCGGCAAGAAGGCCGTGGGCGAATCCGTGGCCGATCCCCTTCTTTATTTCCATGACAACCTGCTCGGCGCAGTCTCGTTGCTGCAGGCGATGTGTGCGGCCGGTGTGCAGAAGCTCGTCTTCTCGTCTTCCGCAACCGTCTACGGCTTTCCCAAGACGCTGCCGATCCCCGAAACCGCGCCGACGGGCGTCACCAACCCTTACGGCCGCACCAAACTGATGATCGAGGAGATCATTGACGACCTGACCGTCGCCGAGCCCGATTTCCAGGCGATCTCGCTGCGCTACTTCAATCCCGTCGGCGCCCATCCCAGCGGACTGATCGGAGAAAACCCGCGCGGCACGCCCAACAACCTTTTCCCCTATGTGGCGCAGACGGCGGCGGGTCTTCGCAAGGCGGTGCAGGTCTTCGGGTCCGACTACGACACGATCGACGGCACGGGGACAAGAGACTACATCCACGTCCTCGATCTGGCCCGCGGGCATGTCGCGGCGATCAACCATCTCTTCGGAAACTCGAAGGAACGGCATCTGCGGATCAATCTCGGGACCGGCACGGGCTACAGCGTCCTGCAGATCCTCGACGCCTTCTCGGACGCCTGCGGCCATCGCATTCCCCGCGAGATCGTAGCACGTCGCCCCGGCGACGCGGCCGCCTCGCTCGCGGACCCCACGCTCGCCCACCGTCTGCTTGGCTGGCACGCGACCCACGACCTCAGGGCGATGTGCGCGGATCACTGGGCCTTCCAGAAAGGGCTGGCGGCTGCCGAAGGCGAGAACCCGGTCGCCGCCCATGCGCCGCAGCGCCATCTCGAAAGGTCGGCCGGAAGATTCGGCCCGAGATTGCGGCATTGAACATAAATAGTTCTTGAGAAGCCGTTTTCATCCAAGCTAGCTTGCTTCTCTGCCCTGCGCCGGGGATTGGCGCGTCCTTGTCACAGTATCGCAATTGCACATCATCTCCGCCCTCCGCTCCACCATCCTTTCCGGCCTTCTGGGTCTTGTCGCCCTGCCCCATGCCATCTGGGCGCAAGGCGCCTCCCTGTCGACAGAACCGCCGGTTCAGGATTGCACCATGGCCTCGCCGCGTTCCCGCGCCGTTTCTCTCACCTCTGCGCTTCGGCAGGGTTTCGGCGTGCAATATTGGGGCGACACCTATTCGGCCGAAAAGCTGGCGGCGCAGCCCCACGGGCTTCTCATCATCGAGATCACGAAGATCGGGGCGCCCTACAGCGACACCGGCCGTGAACTGCCCTTCACCCCCGAGGAAATCGCCACGATCCGCCGGGACGGGGAACGCCCCGTCCTAGGATACCTGAACGTCAGCGAGATCGAGACCTACCGGGACTACTGGATCGACCTTGCGGTTCCGGCCGAGGGTGGCGACCCGCAGCCGCTTCCCCCCTGGCACGGCCCGCACACCGCCCATGGCGACCATCTCGCGGCCTACTGGACGCAGGAGTGGAAGGACATCCTTCTGGCAAGGGTCGACCGGCTGATGGGAACGGGGGCCGACGGTCTCTTTCTCGATGACGTGCTGCATTACTACAGCCACGCCATGGACGAGACGCTGCGCTGGCCGGACGGCGAACAGCCTGCAAGGCCCTCCGACGCGCAAGGCTTCGCCATGGGGATGATGCATCTGGTCGAAGCCCTGGCGGCACGCGCCCGCCAGTGGGACTGCGACGCCCTGGTCATCGTCAACAACGGCGTCTTCATCGGACGCGATGCCGCGGGCGCCAGCGCGGCGCCGGAAAGCAAGGCGGCCTTCGCCGGCTACCTGGACGCGATCGACGCGATCATGGTCGAGAACCTCTCCGCCTCCGATACCCATCCCCATACGCTGGAGGCGCTGAAGGAGGACTTTCAGGCCAAGGGCGCCGCCGTGCTGGCCCTCGACATCGCGACGCAGTTCCCCGGTGTCGAACCCGAGCAGCTTCGCAAGACGGTGGCGGAGGAAGCTGCCCGGACCGGCATTTTCCCCTATGTCGCCCTGGACAGCGCCTACAGCCAGCTCACCCCGCCGATCACCCTTTCGTCACAAGCTCTGGCCGCGCTGGAATGACGCTGTCGCGCAGTCGGCGCTGCAGGTCCGCGTTCGAGGCCCCGCCCGCCAGCAGGGCGCGGTGAAACAGGCTGCCGCGCAGCCCGTCCGAGATGAACATCCAGATGGACTGGTCCCATTCCGAAAGCGGCGCCTGCGCCGCCTTCAGCAGAAAATCATAGGAGGCCCGGCGATCCCCGGTCCAGCCGGTCCAGGCTGCCGCGACAAGCGGCGCGGCCTCCTGGACCTCGGGCGACAGAAGGCGCCGATAGGGGACCAGGGCCCCGGCCCCGCGATAGCGCAGGAATTGCGTCAGGGCGCGGCCGATCACCGCCGGCTCGGCCAGCGCCGCCTGGTGCGATGCCAGAACCGACCTCAGGGCGCGCAGGTCCCCGCTCGTCTCGGCCATGAACAGCAGGGTGTCCCACTCGGGGGAACTCAGAACCGTCCGGCCCGCCAGCCACTCTGATTGCAGGATGCGGGCAACGCCCCCATGCCCGCTTTTCGCGAAGACCGGCAGGACCAGGTGACTGTCCTGCGGTGCCGCGGCAAAGCCGTTGCGGGCGACGATGATCGCCGGATCCAGCGCGCCCCTGCCGATGAGGGACCTGACCGAGACTTCCAGCACTGCGCCCGCATCCGGGTCGGATTCCAGCCATGCCGACGCATGCTGCACCGCCGCAGCCATCTGCCCCGTCTCGGCCAGATGCTCCAGCAGGCGCTTCTTGAATGTCAGCCCTTCCTCGCCGCTCTTTCCGGCCAGCTCGACAAGAAGCTGCTCATAGACGCCGCGGTCCCCGGCCATCAGCAGCTTGCTCAGGCGCCGCGCCTCCCAGGCCGTCAGTCTGGAGGGCTCGACCGACTGAAGAACCCCGCGTTCCGCATCCGCCATCCGCAGGGACCTGTACCACAACCCAAGCCGCTCGCGCCGCTCGGGGGTGGGGAACAGGTCATAGGCCTGCTGAAGATAGGCGGCGGCAAGGCCGAGATCCCCGGCCACGATCTCGATCCCGGCGAGCGCCTCGAGCACCTCCTCGGACGGCCGCGCACCCGACAGGACGCGCAGGAACGACCGCCGCGCGGACGGAAGATCCCCGTCTGCCAGCGACAACCGACCGTAAAGCAATTCCAGGTTGTCATGAAAGGCGAACTTCCCTTCTGCCTCCCGCAGCCGGAACAGGGCATCTTCCGGTTCAAGCCGCGACAGTTCGGCCTCGAACCGGACGCCGGGGTCCGGCCTCAGCATGACAAGCGCAGCAATCGCGAAGCCGCACAATGTCAGGAATACCGCTGCATAGTTCCGCATCTCACGCCCTTTCCGCGCAAGCCGCCAGAATGGAGGCCCGCCCCTGCCCCGAAGCGCCGACCGGCACATAAACGGACATCCTGCCTTCGGCGTCGGGGATGACCGTTTCCTCCGGGCCCGGTGTGTCGCCGGTCACTGTCACCCGGTAGGCACCTCCGGGCTCGCCCACCAGGTCGAGTTCGCCCCCGATGATCCCCGACACCTGGACATGCAGGGCGCAGCCCTCGCGCTGCCAGAGGTCGATCACGACCCGGCTGGACTGAAGACCCGGCGCCGCTGTCCCGCGGGCGATGCCGGTCGGATCGCCGCCCCCGGCCAGGACGACCAGCGGCGCTTCCGTGTTCGGGTCCAGGGCCACGTAAAGACTGTCGCCCTTGCGCCGCGCCCCCATCACCCCGCTGCTTCGATCTAGGTCCAGCACCCGCTCGGGCACCCGGTCGAAGCGGACGGTCTGAAGGCTTCCCCGGTCCAGTATCCGCCATGCGTCCTGTCCTTCCGGAAGAACCCGCATCGACTGGAACCCCCGGACCATCCTTGCATAGCGGGCCGCGTGCACCGGGATGACGTCACCCATCCTCGCGTCCTCGAAATACCGCTCGACCGCGCGGCGCGTTTCGAAGAACATCGCCGAGCGCGCGGCAAAGGCCAGTTCGAAGGGCTTCAGCCGGCGCGGGTTTTCCGTCCGCTGCAGGGTTTCGCCGAAAGCATGGAAACCGTGGATCGGCGTGGTCCAGAAGCCGGTATATGCCGCATCGCCGCTCAGCGCATCATAGACCTGCAGGTGCTCTCCGACCGGGGCGGAAAAGGGCCAGAGGCCGGTAAGGGACAGGTTTCCCGCGTAATAGGTTCCGCCGCCGCCACCGATGCTCTCGACCCCGGCGTCCTCCACGGCCACGAGCGCGGCCTCGAAGGGGCGCGCGTCCCCGCTCCATACGAAAGCGCCCGCGGGGCCTTCCCTTCCGGCGAGATCCTGGACCTCCTCCAGGGCGCTCCCGACTTCCGTGTCCAGGTTGAACGGCTCGGAGGCGTATTTCCGCGGCGCGTTCGGTGCCTTCGAGAAGGTCGAGGCACCGGGATTGGCGAAGGCATCACCAAGCGTCTGCACAGCCGAGACCACCAGGGCGTTCTGCTGGTCCGGGTCCTCCGCCTGCTGCAGGATCTCCGCCTCGCGGCTCTGGTCGTAGCTCACGAAGAAATCCCAGTCCGTGACGTAGCTGTACCCTTGGGTTCCGCTTTCCACATTGGGACGGGACAAGGCACGCACCGCCGCCTGCCGCCCCCGCAGGGCCGCCTTTCCGCCCAGGCTTTCCTCGAGGTCGCCGGTCAGCGCCGCCACGGTGATCGGCAGATCCGCGAAGGGCTCGATCAGCTTCTCGACAAGAACCTCCGAGGCAAGCTGCTCGGGCTCGCCGAAGTCCCTTGCGGGCATCACGTCAAGCCAGCCTTCCTCGGTGATCGTCGAAAAGAAGATCCTTTTTCCCCCAAGCGTCGTCGGGTCGGGTATCGGCCACGGCGCTGTCCCGAGCACATGATCGAAGAAGGCGAAGGGATCGACGATCCAGAAGGTCCCGCCCCGCCCGTCCCCGTCGACCACGGCGCTTCCATGCAGATAGCCTCCGGCCGGGCCAAGGGACCCCAGGTCGACTTCCACGCCCTCATTCGCTATTCTCAGCAGCGATTGACCTTCGGGGCTCACATGAATGCCCGCGTAATCCCCGGGCTTGAGCAGGAAATCCACCTCGAAACCCAGCATCCCGTTCATTTCGACGACCGTTGCAGCGGCGCCTATCGCTTGGGTTGATCCGTCCTCCTCGATTCCCATGGCTTTCCTGACAAGAATGGCCGTTTCCGGCCTTGTGCCCTCATCAAGCCCGATCTCGCCGAATGCGACGATCTTCGGCGCCTCGCCACAGAAATCGTTTCCTGCCTTGAACCACTCCCATACAGCGCCTGTCCCTGCGGGAGTCTCGTCGAACCAGGACAGCACCATCCTGACAGAGCCGGCCTCTATCTCGGGTGCGAGGCCCGTCGAGACGTCATGATAGACAACCCGCTGCCCGAGGTGATTCAGGACGATCTCGGCGAACCTGTGAATCCGGGTATCACGCGGCGTCCGCTCGCGCGCACCGTCATAGAGTGCAAGCGTTGTTCTGGGAATGGAATCGCAGGCCCATGTATCAAAGGAGGTAATCCATAAGGATAGCATCGCGACGAACCCAAGGCGGATCGCTGCGAGGAGCTTTCCACAAGCTGCGAAAATAGCGTCATAAATCAAAAAGAATGCCCGCCTCTGCGTCCCGCCTGCCCGCAAATACATCCTGAATCCGCCATACGCCATTTGGTGAAATCCGCTCTCCCGATTTTCTCTCCTGCACGCAGTATAATCCGTTGAGAGGATTCAGCACTTACCGTAACTTTGGATGGCATCAAAGGGATTTGGCGCGCCGATCGCTGCAGGAAGATTACACGGGAGATTTTTAATGCGGGGCGGATTTCGGGAATTTCTTCTCAGCGCGGCAGTTGTCGGGGCGGGTCTTGCCGGCCTCTGGGTCTGGCCCATCGTCACGGACGGGGGCGGCGCTGCAGTGGTCACGCGGATCGTGGAAATCTACCACAAGTCCAATGCCCGCCTCGGTCCGGCAATGGCGGTCCTGACGGGCCCGGCGCAGGATGCCCTGCCCCCCGTTCTTCAGCCTGCGGCGGATGAACCCCAGGCTCCTGCAGCTAGGATCGAGCCTGTGCGCCTTGCCGCGGCAGAGCCGGTCGTGTCGGCGCAATGCGCTGCCACGAGCCCCGACATCGACGCCGCCGTGATCGGGGACAGGCTGCAACTGCGCATCTTCGAGGCCTCGGTCCTCGCCGGAGTCGCGGGAACGCAAGGTGCTGAGGCATTGACAACCGACATCGTCTTCGAGCGGCTGGACCTTTCGGGCAGCTACGACGTCACCGGCACCGGCGCGATCTCGCTGCCCGCCATCGGCCGCGTCGATGTTCTCGGGCGCTCGCTTCCCTGCATCGAGGCAATCGTGGCAAAGCGGGTCTTCGAGCTGTTCCGCACGGCCAGCACGGTCAGCGCAGCCCATGCCGCCCGCCCTCCGATCCTGGTCCGGGGGGCGGTGCGTTCGCCCGGAGCGCATGCCCACAGCCCCGGCCTGACCGTGGAACGCGTGCTTGCCCAGGCCGGAGCGACCCAGGCACATGATCCCGCAAGCACCGTCCGCATGGTCGCGCTCGACTCGCGCCGCCGCGAGCTGGAAAGGGCCCGCGCTGGTCTGGAACTGGAACGGATGCGCCTTGAAGCCGCCATGGCCGGCAAGGAGCTTTTCCCCGAAAACGCGCTGACCGCGACGACGGTCCTGCTGGGCGCGGATCGCGTGGACAGCGAACGCGCCGCGCTTGCGGCCGAGACGATCACCCAGCTCATGCGCCAGGTGCACACCGCCGAGCATCTCCGGGACCTCGACGCCCGTATCGAAGCGGCGGAGCGCCAGCTCGAGATCGCGCAGACCCATTTCGACTATTTCGATCATCGCCGCCAGCAGCAGGCCGAGTTCCTCAAGAGCCGCACGATCACCGAGGCCCACCTGGACAGCACCACGATCAAGGCCATGCAGGCCGAGCAGGTCCTGCTGGAAAAGCAGGAAGCGCTTCTGCGGCTGCAGACCGAACGCCATCTTGCCGTGAACGGCGCGGCCCTTGCGGATGCCCAGCGCCAGAACGCGCTGGCGTCCGAGCTTCGCAACCTCACCGCGCGATCCGACGCGCTGGAAAGCGAATACCAGACGCTCGAGGCCGAGCTTGATGTCCTTCGCGACGGCGGCGCCCGGCTCGAGGTCACGATCGAACGGCAGGACGGCCCGGAAAGCACCCGGACCATCGCGGCCTCTCCTGCCACGCTTGTGCGGCCCGGCGATCTCGTCACCGTTTCACCGATGATGGAGGGGACGAAGAAATCGGCGCGGCTCGATGTCCGGAATCTTCCCCTTCCCGTGCGGAGCGCGCAGTCACAATGACCTCTCCATCAGAAGCGCCGGCCCGCGACGCGGGCTTCGAACCCGGCACCTCCCAGACCGAAAGCGCCGCCTTCCTGCGGGGCTTTCTCGGCAGCGCCGTCCTGCTGCTGATCATCAGGGCCGCAGAACCCCTGTTCTTCGGAGAGGACTACTTCTCGACCCTGACCTATCATCCGTTCTGGATCGTCGTGCTGCTTGCCGCCGTCCAGCACGGCCTGTTCGTGGGCGTAGCCACCGTGGGCCTTGCGACCCTCATGATGGGCTGGCCCCCCCGGCCGGTCGGCGTGGACATCACCGCCTATTACGCGGACATGGCAGCGACGCCAACGCAATGGCTGATCGTCGCGGTCATCATCGGCCTGTATCGCCAGGGACAGATCCGCCGCGACCAGCGCGTGCGGCGCGGCAATGCGCGCCTGATCGAGATGAACGACGCGCTGGCTAAGGAAATCTACAGGCTCGATGCCGCACTTGCCCGGGCAGAGCTTGCCGCGGCGACACGGCCCGACGGCGCGGCCCCGGCCTCTCCGGGCCCGGCTCTTGATGCGCTCCTGCACCTGTCCGACCCTGCCGCGGACCGCAATGACGCCTTCATCGCCGCGGCCCGCGCCTGCAGCGATGCGGACATTGCTCTGCTCGAGCGTTCCGCCGCGGGGGACATCGTCCTGACAGCAGCCACCGTCCCGGGGTTGGAGGCGTCTGTGCCCGTCGCGGCCAGAGAGTTGGCCGCTGCGATCAGAGGGGCAGATCCCTCCCTTCCGGCGCAGGTCCTGACGCCTGACGACCGGCACGCTCTCGCCGTTCCGATCATCATGGCCGGTGCGAGCGAACCGGTCGGTGCGATCGTGGGTTTCGTCGATTCCCCGGATGAACTTTCCGCGCTGAACTCTACGCTCGTCCATCTGGCGCGTGCTGTCGAAGCGTCGCACGTCCCGGTCCCCTCGCCTCGTGCCACCGCCCCAGCCACGGCAGGCCGGTTGCATGCCTGATGCCCTGTCCGTCCCTGTTCCAGCCGCGCGGCCGCAGTTCGGCCTCGGCCTGTTTGCCGGCATCGCCTGCCTGATGGACATCGTGCTGCTGCAAGGATGGCTTCAGGGGCGCCATGCCATGCTGGAAGTGATCGCCCTTCACACCGGCCTCGCGATCGGCCTCGGGGCGCTTGCCATGCTGGCGAGGCGCCGCTTCTCGCAACCCATCCTCGTCCGGGTCATCCTTCTCATCCTCTTCGGTCCCCTGGGCGGGCCGGCCCTCATGATCGCCGCGCCCGCCGCGCCGGCTTCGCGCAGAAAAGAGGCCGGACCGGCCCCGGCGACCGCCTCTCGGACGGCAGGCCCGGTCAGCGCCGACGACATCTTCGACAGGATCGTGCAGGGCCGGCGGCACCCGCTTCCCCGATCGCCGCTGTGCAGCTTGCTGAAGACCTTTACGGCGGGCAGCTTCCCCCAGCAGCAGGAGGCCATCGCGGCGATGTCCCGCGCCTATCATCCCGACATGCGTCCTGCCCTGTCGGCCGCGCTTGCATCCGCGACCCCTGCGATCCGGGTCCAGGCGGCCGCGGTCTATGCGAAGCTGCGCCGCACCTACGAGACGCGCGCCAAGGAATTGCTCGGGTCAGGCCGGTCCGCCGATCCGCCATGCGGCCCCGGACTTGCCGCCGAGTGCCTGACCGTCGCGGAATCCGGCTTCGTCGACCCGGAAACCGTGCGCGCCCTCAAGGATGTCTCGGCGCGGCTCGCGGTTTCCTCCCGCAGCCTTGCCCTGCCTGCGGCGCAGGGACCCGAGGCCCCGGCGCCCTGGCCCGCCCTGCGGCCCTTGCCGCGCCTCAAGCGACATGCCTGCGGAGGGCTGGGATGACCGCGTCATCACCGATGGCCGACGTCTGCATTGTCGTCGAGGGCTGCTATCCCTTCATATCGGGCGGCGTCTCATCCTGGATCGACTGGCTGATCAGGAACCAGCCGGGCACCAGCTTTTCGGTGGTGGCCATCGTGGCCGATGAACGCCCGCGCGAGATCAGGTACGAGATGCCCGCGAACCTGCTGGATTTCCAGGTGCTGGCCCTTGCGCCGCGGGTGCGCAAACCGGGCCTGCGCCAGCCCGACATCGATCCTGAGCGCCTGGCCGGTCTCATGTTCCGCGTGCTCAGAGAGGGCGATCTCGCGGCATTCGACGGCCTGCTCTCGCTTGTCGCGGAACCCGTCTGCCGCCGTCCCTTTCCCCGGTTCGGTGCGCCGCAGCCGCCCCTTTACAGCGATCTGACCGCATCGCGTGCCGCCTGGCACGCGATCGTCACCTGCTACGAACGCATCGCGCCGCATTCCGCCTTCAGCGACTTCTTCTGGGCCTGGCGAAATCTCGCAGGCAGCCTTCTTGCCGTTTCCACCGCCAGAATACCGCCCGCGCGCACCTACCACGCCACCTCGACGGGTTATGCCGGGTTGTTCGCCGTGCGAGCCGCGCGGACAACGGGCCGCACCGCCGCGATCACCGAACATGGCATCTATACCAACGAACGCCGCATCGACCTCGTCATGGCCGACTGGATCACCGATACCATCCACAGCGGCCTGTCGGGCCGGGACGGGCGGACGGACGTCCGGCGCTTCTGGATCGACGCCTTCGAATCCTTTGCCCGGATCGCCTATGACGGCGCCCATCGGATCACCACGCTTTACGGGGCCAACCAGTCCTTCCAGCGCGCGTTGGGCGCCCGTGAAGACAAGCTTTCCGTCATCCCGAACGGCATCGAGCTGAAGAAGTTCGCCGCAATCGTCCCCCAGCGCTCGGGCCGCCGCCCCACGGTGGCCCTTATCGGCCGCGTCGTGCCGATCAAGGACATCGAGGCCTATGTCGCCTCTGCCGCCATCGTCCGCCGCGCCATTCCCGACGTCCAGGTCCTGGTGATCGGCCCGACCGACGAAGACGAGGACTACCATGCCCTGTGCCGGCGGCGGGTCGCCGAACTGGGGCTGGAGGACACGGTGACGTTCACGGGCAAGGTCAACATCACCGATTACCTTCCCCGCATCGACGTCCTTGTCCTGACCAGCATCAGCGAGGCGCAGCCCCTGGTGCTTCTGGAAGCGGGCGCGGCCGGCATCCCCTGCGTCACGACGGACGTGGGGTCCTGCCGCGAGATCATCGAGGGCGCCGCGGACGAGCATCCCAACCTCGGTCCGGGCGGCAGGGTTGCCCCCGCCATGGACGCCGATGCCATCGGCGCCGGGATCGTGGAACTGATGACGGACGAGGCCCTGCGCCTTGCCTGCGGCGAGAACCTCCGCCGCCGCGTCGAACTATATTTCACGTCGGAAATCTCGGCCGCACGCTATGCGCGACTGTATCACGATCTGGTGGCCTGATGGGTCGGGACCTGCCCCGTCGCGCCGTGGTCCGCAGATGGCACGGTGAATTCCGTTGGTGGCTGTCGGACCCCCTGCTGAAACCTGTCCAACGCTTTGCCGCGGCCATCATCGTCGCAGCCGGGCCATGGCTCGTCTCGGTCTTCGCGCTGGCCATCATCTCGGTCACCATGACGCCCGCGATGGGCCTTGCCGCGGTCGAGGATTTCCGCCTGACCGTGGTCTACGCCTTCTGCATCGCCCCCCTTGCGACCGGTCCGATCGGCGCGATCGCGGCGCGGCGCGTGGTGGTCGAGGTCCAGGCCGGCAACCATGCCCGCGTGCCGGAACTGTTCATTGCCGCGGGCGCCTGTTCCGCGCTTGTCGCCCAGATCATCGCGGTCCTGGCCTGCCTGCTTCTGGGCGTCCGGCCCATCGGGGTCGCGACGGGACTGGTCTCGCTGACGGCCGCCGCCGCGCTGCTCTGGACCAGCTTCGCCATCCTTTCAGCGGTCAGCGCCTATGGTTTCCTGATCGCGGCCCTCACGGGGGGGATGGTCTTCTCGGTGCTTTGCACGCTGGTGGCTGCCAGCATCACGCCGACGACCGAGATGCTCATCTGGTGCTTCATCGCGGGGGTGCTGTTCTGCGTGACCCTGTGCCTGCGGCATGTCCAGCTGCATTTCCCCAGCCGCTACGACGCGTTCCTGCCGACGGCGCAGGGCCTGCTTGCAGATCTGCGCGGCAATGCCGTGCTGTGCGCCGGCGTCCTGTTTGCCATCTGCGGCGTCTGGATCGACAAATGGACCTTCTGGTTCGGCCCGCACAGCGTCCGTTCAGAGGCCGGGCTGCTTCATTACAGCCTTTACGACAGCGTCATGTTTCTTGCCCACCTGTCGGTGATCCCCAGTTACGCCGCGCTTCTGGTCTTCCATCACGGAGACCTGGTTGCGGCCACCGAACGCTTCAAGGCCGCACTTGCGGCCCGCGCGACCCATGGCGTGATACGCGCGCGCATCGACGATCTCGAGCGCACCGTCTGGAGCGGGATGTTCACCATCGCCTTCGTTCAGGGGGCGATCACTGCCGGCCTTATTCTCATGGCGCCGCTGATGGCCCGGTTCCTCGACTTCAGCTTCAACCAGTTCCTCATGCTGCGGATCGCTCTTATCGGCGTATGCCTGCATGGCGTCATGTTCCTGTGCTGCGCGATGCTTCTGGTTGCCAACCGCACCCGCCACTTCATGCTGATCCAGGCCGGCTTCCTGGTACTCAACCTGACGATGAGCCTTCTGTTCTATGCTTTTGTCGGCATATCCGCCTATGCCTTCTTCATCAGCTCGCTTCTGGGCGCCCTGGCGGCCTTTTACTGCGCCTACCGGGCCATCCACGATTATGATTATCTCACCTTGCTCGGCGAGAATGACTCGCTTTACACACAGTGATTCGTCGGCCGCTTCGTTTTCTCGTGCAAAAGTTGCATCGGCCCACATAATTATCTGAATAGTTGTGTGAAATCTTGAAATAACTGCTACGTGATGCTTGCATTTGCAGAGATCTCCCTATCCTCATAAATAAAAGCATTAACTTTCAGTAGCTTGCTTTCTGCTGCGGAGATGAGGCAGGACAATCAGGATTTGCCTGTTTAATTTGTGGGACAGGGTTGCACCAACGTAGGGGCAACTCTCCGTCTGGTTACCGGACCTCAAGAAAGGAGGCAAAAAGGATGAATCCTTGCGCAATCTTCATTCTTGACACGAACGAACTTCGTGCCGCAGGATATGCCACTCTTCTCATGCCGCTCGCCTCTCGTTCGGACGCCGAACTGCACGTCGCGCTGCGGCTTGCCGATTTCCAGGATCTTTCGAACTGCGAATGCCTTGCCTGCCTCTACTGCGTCGGCGGCCGTTCGTTGAAGGATGAAGAGGTGGCCGGCACGATCTCCGGCTTGCACGAAATTTTCGCCCATCTTCCCGTGATCGTCCTTTCGGATCTGTCCGGGCCCGAGGAAATCGCTGCTGCCATGCAGGCGGGATTGCGCGGCTTCCTTCCCACGACGATGCCGACCCATGTGGCGATCGCGGCCATCCAGTTCATCCTGGCCGGTGGGACCTATGTGCCCCACGCGACCGAAGCGTCGCCGCGCCCCGTAGCTGCTGCGCCGACGGCGACCCGCGTCTCCCATGCCGGTTTCCCGCGGCTGGTGCGCTCTCCTGCACAGCCATGGGCCACCGTGCCCGAACCGCAAGCCGCCCGAAGCGAAAAGCAGGCACCCGAGGAAACCGCTTCGACCGCTCCGCTGCGACAGCGCCATGTCGAGGTCCTCACTTCCCTGAGCAAAGGGCATCCCAACAAGGTCATCGCCCGACAGCTCAACCTCACCGAAGCCACCGTCAAGCTGTACGTCCGGCAACTGATGAAGATCTTCCACGCGGAAAATCGCACCCAGCTAGCGCTTCATGCATCCAACCATCCGCAGGTCAGGAAACTTGCCGCGTCAGGTTGAAGCAGCGAATCGCGCAGAACTTGCTGGAGGATGGTGTCACTGACAGCACCCCCGAAGGCACGAGAGCTAGCCGCCACTGCGCCGACCACTCCAAGCCCCGTTTCACTCCGTTTGAACCAGAGTCTCCGCCTCTCCCCGCGCGCGCTCGATCTCGCGCCAGCGGGCGACGTTGGCGTTGTGCTCCTCCAGCGTCCGGGCAAAGGCATGGCCGCCGGTGCCGTCGGCCACGAAGAACAGGTAGTCGCTGTCGGCCGGGTTCAGCGCGGCCTCGATCGCGGCGCGGCCGGGGTTGGCGATGGGCGTCGGCGGCAGGCCGTCCACCTGATAGGTGTTGTAGGGCGTCCGCCGGTCCAGTTCCGACCGCCGCAATCCCCGGTCCAGAACTTCGCGCCCGTTCGTCACGCCGTAGATCACCGTCGGGTCGGTCTGCAGCCGCATCCCTTCGCGCAGGCGGTTGACGAAGACCGCCGCCACCGTCGGCCGCTCGGCGGCGATGCCGGTTTCCTTTTCCACGATCGAGGCCATGGTCAGCGCCTCCTCGGGCGAGCCATAGGGCAGGCCGAAGGGCCGGCTTTCCCATGCGGCGGTCAGGGCCGCATCCTGCGCCACCCGCATCCGGTCGATCAGTTCGCGCCGGCTGCCGCCCTGCGTGACCTCGTAGGTGTCGGGCGCCAGCGTCCCCTCGGGCGGCAGCGGCCCAACCGGGCCTTCCAGGAACGGCGCCTGCCGGATGCCCTCGACCACCTGCCAGGCGGTCGTGCCCTCGGCCACGGCCACCCGCAGCCGCGCGCCCGGACGGTCCACCGCCTGCACGATGGCCTCGGGCGGCTCGCCCGCCAAGGGGTCGTGGCGGACGCGGTCCTCGTAGCGGCCGTTTTCCGGATTCAGGTCGCGCAGAACCAGCGCGTTGTCGCGCACGCCGACGCGGAAGATCACCTCGGTCCCGCAGGTGGACGGCCCGCCCGCCGTGATCGTGTCCACCACCTCGGCCATGCTGGCATGCGGCGGGACGAGGTAACTGCCGAACTTCAACTGCCCGGCCTTGCCCGCGTAATCCGCCCCGGTTCGCAGGATATAGGGAGAGGTGATGACGCCCTGCGCTTCAAGCTGCTTGCTGACCTCGTTCAGCCGCGCGCCCTGCGGGATTTCCACGCATTGCGCGGCGGCACTCGGCCCCGGCGCAACATACTGGTTCCGCCCCCATGCGACCGCGACCGCCACCCCGATCAGGATGACGACCAGCAGCGTCAGGAAGTTGGAGGCGATGGAGCGCCACATCAGTCGCGGACCCTGCCCACGACCAGCGTCGCATTGGTGCCGCCGAAGCCGAAGCTGTTGGACAGCGCCACGTCGACCCTGCGCCTCACGGCGGCGTTGGCGGCCAGGTCGATGGGGGTCTCGCGCGCCGGATTGTCCAGGTTCAGCGTCGGCGGCGCGATCTGGTCGCGGATCGAGAGGATGCAGAAGATCGCCTCGACCGCGCCCGCAGCCCCCAGCAGGTGCCCGATGGACGACTTGGTCGAGGACATGGTGACGTTCTTCGCGTGATCGCCCAGCAGGCGTTCCACCGCCCCAAGCTCGATCACGTCGGCCATGGTCGAGGTCCCATGCGCGTTGATGTAGTCGATGGAGGACGCCTTTAACCCCGCCCGCTTCAGCGCCGCCGCCATGGACCGGAAGCCGCCGTCGCCGTCCTCGCTGGGCGCGGTGATGTGATAAGCGTCGCCCGACAGGCCGTAGCCCAGCACCTCGGCATAGACCTTAGCGCCGCGCGCCTTGGCGTGTTCATATTCCTCCAGCACGACGACGCCCGCGCCCTCGCCCATGACGAAGCCGTCGCGGTCGTTGTCCCACGGGCGGCTGGCCGCCTTCGGATCGTTGTCGCGCTTGGTCGACAGCGCCTTGCAGGCGTTGAACCCCGCGATGCCGATTTCAGATATGGGCGATTCGGCCCCGCCCGCCACCATCACGTCGGCGTCGCCCACCGCGATCAGCCGCGCCGCGTCGCCGATGGCGTGCGCCCCGGTGGAACAGGCCGTCACCACCGCATGGTTCGGCCCCTTGAAGCCGAAGCGGATCGACACCTGCCCGCTGACAAGGTTGATGAGCGAGCCGGGGATGAAGAAGGGCGATACCCGCTTCGGCCCGCGTTCCTTGATGAGAACCGCCGTCTCGGCGATGGTCGAAAGCCCGCCGATGCCCGAGCCGATCATCACGCCGGTGCGCTCGCGCTCGTCCTCGGTCGCGGGCTCCCAGCCGGAATCCTTCACCGCCTGCTGGGCGGCGGCCATCCCGTAAAGGATGAAGTCATCGACCTTGCGCCGGTCCTTGGGGTCCATCCAGTCATCGGGGTTGAAGCTGCCGTCGGGGCCATCCCCGAAGGGGATCTCGCAGGCATATTTCGTCACCACGTCCGAGGCGTCGAAGCGCGTGATCGCCCCCGCCCCCGACTGCCCTGCCAGCAGCCGCGACCAGGTTTCCTCGAACCCGCACGCCAGCGGCGTGACCATCCCCAGCCCGGTGACGACGACCCTTCGCATCGATCTTCCTTCCCATCGCTTGAACTTCGGCTGAATACACGCGGGCCGTGCGCCGCGCAACGCGCGCGTGGCAGCCTTCCGCGCGCCCGCGCCGATCCGTCTTCACATTGCATTGTCGGAACTTTACCGATGCTGCCTTGTTGAACGCGCGCCGATCCGGCCTAATCTGGCGCAAGCCCCCCGATTGGGCCGCCGTCGATCAACCGCCGACCGAAGGAACCGCAAGATGAGCACCGAAACCCAGGCCCGCGCCCAGGCCGCGCTGCCCGAATTGCAGGCCGTGACCTCGGTCGTGCTGCCCGAACCTGCCGGAGAGGTCGTGCCGCTGGAACGCGCCGACACGCCCGTGGCCCACGCCATCCGCCAGCGCATGGACGAGATCGACCTGAAGGACACGACCTCGATCGTGCATTTCGGATCGCGCGCGCAGGCGGGGTTGCAGGAAATCAGCCAGTCGATGCTGGCGGATGTCAAGAACAAGGACATCGGCCCGGCGGGCGATTCTCTGCGCGACATCGTGTCCACCATCCGCGGCTTCTCGGTCAGCGAGCTTGACGTGCGGCGCAAGCGGTCGTGGTGGGAAAGGCTGCTGGGCCGCGCCGCGCCCTTTGCCAAGTTCGTGGCCAATTACGAAGAGGTGCAGGGCCAGATCGACAAGATCACCACCGATCTGGAAAGCCACCAGCACACGCTGCTCAAGGACATCAAGTCGCTGGACGTGCTCTATGAACGCACACTCGATTTCTACGATGAACTCGCGCTGTATATCGCGGCGGGCGAGGAAAAGCTGCGCGAACTCGACCGGGACGTGATCCCCGCCAAGGAACGCGAGGTTCAGGCCGCCCCCAACGACGGCGCCATCCTTGAGGCGCAGGAACTGCGCGACCTGCGCGCCACCCGCGACGACCTGGAACGGCGGGTCCATGACCTCAAGCTGACGCGGCAGGTCACGATGCAGTCGCTGCCCTCGATCCGGCTGGTGCAGGAAAACGACAAGTCGCTGGTGACGAAGATCAGCTCGACGCTGGTGAACACCGTGCCGTTGTGGGAAACCCAGTTGGCGCAGGCGGTGACGATCCAGCGGTCGTCGCAGGCCGCGGCCTCGGTCAAGCAGGCCACCGATCTGACCAACGACCTGCTGACATCGAACGCGAAGAACCTGCGCGATGCCAATGTCCGCATCCGCACCGAAATGGAACGCGGTGTCTTCGACATCGAATCGGTCCGCACTGCCAATGCCGAACTGATCGCCACCATCGAGGACTCCTTGCGCATCGCCGACGAGGGCAAGGCCCGTCGCGCCGCCGCGGAAATGGACTTGCAGAAGATGGAATCCGAACTGCGTCAGACCCTTTCCGCCTCGCGCGCGCGCCCGCAGGCTCTCGCCACCAAGGGCGCCGCGACGATCACGCCCCGGGCGTGAGCGCCGATGCCCCAGCCAGACCGGACCCTCTTGTGACCGATCTTTTCAGCACCCATCGCGCCGTCCCTTTCGGGGGGCGGCGTTTCGCCATGCTGGCGCTGCTGGCGCTGACCGCCTGCGCCCCCCGGCCCGACCCCGTCCCACCGCCGACGCCTGCCCAGCGCCCTGCCGTGATCCCTGCCCCGTCGCCCCGGCCCGAGATCTCGCAGGAACAGTTGCGCCGCGAACGCGCCGAGGCAGCCCGGATGGCAGCGGCCCGCGCCGCCACCCCGGCCAGCGCGACAATGGCCCAGTATCTTTCCGGCGTGCAGGACAGCCTGCTGTCCCGGGGCCTGCTGCGCGCCGACGCGGGCACGCCCCCCGATGCGGCGCGTCTTGCCGAGGATTTCATCCAGATCGCGCTGCGCGACGAATATGTGATGCAGGACGGCCGGCTGGTCCCGCAATCCCGCCCTGCTCCCCTGCGCCGCTGGGAACGACCCGTCCGCATCTCTGTCGTTTTCGGCGATTCGGTCCTGCCCGCCGCCCGGACCCGCGACCGCGCCCTAGTGGCGGACTTCGCCGCGCGCCTGCAGCGGATCACCGGCCACCCGGTCGGCCTGACCGGATCGGGCGGCAACTTCGTCGTCCTGTTCGTGAACGAGGACGAGCGCCGCGCCATCGGCCCCCGCCTCGCCGCGCTGGTCCCCGGCATCCCGCCTTCCGACATCCGCGCGATCGAGGGGCTGTCGCCGCAGAATTACTGCACCGTCTTCGCCTATTCCCCCGGCGCGGGCGCGGCCTATTCCAACGCTGTCGCCGTGATCCGGGCCGAACTGCCCGAGCGCCTGCGCCTCAGCTGCATCCACGAGGAACTGGCACAGGGCATGGGCCTTGCCAACGACAGCCCGGACGCCCGCCCCTCGATCTTCAACGACGACGAGGAATTCGCTTATCTGACCGCCCATGACGAGCGCCTGCTGAAGATGCTCTACGACCGCCGCCTGCGCCCCGGCATGACCGAGGCCGAAGCGCGCCCCATCGTCGCCCGTATCGCCGCCGAGCTTGCGCCGGAACCCGCGCCCCGCCCCGGCGCTTGATGCCCGAAAGGAGGAAACCATGGTCCTCGACTTCCTGACCGGAGAGTTCATCGACGTCATCGAATGGGTGGACGACACCCGCGACACGATGGTCTGGCGCTATGAAACCCGCGGCCGCGCGATCAAGTACGGCGCCAAGCTGACCGTGCGCGAAGGCCAGGCCGCCGTCTTCGTCCACGAGGGGCAGTTGGCCGACACCTTCGGCCCCGGCCTCTACATGCTGGAAACCAACAACATGCCGGTGCTGACGCGGCTTCAGCACTGGCATCACGGCTTCCGCAGCCCGTTCAAGTCGGAAATCTACTTCGTCAACACGACGCGCTTCAACGACCAGAAATGGGGCACCCGCAACCCCATCATCGCCCGCGATCCCGAATTCGGCCCCGTCCGCCTGCGCGCCTTCGGCACCTATTCGATGCGCGTGACCGACCCCGCCCGCTTCATGTCCGAAATCGTGGGCACCGACGGAGAGTTCACCGCAGACGAGATCAGCTACCAGCTTCGCAACGTGATCGTGCAGGAATTCTCGCGCGTGATCGCCTCCTCGGGCATCCCGGTCCTCGACATGGCCGCGAACACGCAGGATCTGGGGAAGATCGTCGCCACCGCCATCGAGCCTACCGTCGCCCAATACGGCCTCACGATCCCCGAATTCTATATCGAGAACATCAGCCTCCCCGACGAGGTCGAGCGGATGCTCGACAAGCGCACCTCGATGGGGATCGTGGGCGATCTCAGCCGCTTTGGCCATTACGCTCAGGCGGAATCCATGCTGAACGCCTCGACCCGCGATACCAGCATGGGCGCGGGCATCGGTGCCGGGATGGGTGCGGCCCTCGGCATGGGCATGGCTGGCGGGATGCTGCGCGGCCCTTGGGGTCCGGCTTCGCCGCAGCCGCCGCAGGTTCCGGCGCAACAGCCCAACATGATCGCGCCCCCGCCGATCCCCTCGGAACCGGTCTGGCACGTCGCCCTCGACGGCCAGCCCGGCGGCCCCTATGGCAAGGCCGACCTCGGCCGCCTGATGAACGAGGGCCGCTTCACCCGCGACACGCTGGTCTGGACCCCTGGTCAGGACGGCTGGAAGGAAGCCGACGACGTTCCCGCCCTCGCCCAGCTCTTCACCATGCTGCCTCCGCCGCTGCCGCAGAAATAGCCCTGCTTTTTCTTCTTTGCCCAAATATCCCGGGGGTCCGGGGGCTGGCCCCCGGTCCTGTGTCTCCGCCAGCGGACCCGAGCCGATGCCCACACCGCAGATCGAACACCGCTACCCTTGCGAAAGCTGCGGCGGCAGCCTGCAGTTCGCGCCCGGCCAGGACGCGCTGGCCTGCCCCTATTGCGGCCACCTGCAGCGCATCTCTCCCGGCGCCGACCGCGCCCCCGCCCGCCAGCCCGAAGAACAGGACCTGCTCCTGCGCGATCCGGCCACTGGCCGCGCGATCCAGTGGGACGCGGGCCACAAATCGCCGCAACTGCAGGAAATCCCGCTGGAGCGGGGTCTCCGCCTCGACGATCGCAGTGACCTGACGGAAACCGTCCGCACCCTCTCCTGCCCCAACTGCGGCGCGAAGATCGAGCGTGGCACCGACACCCATGCCGGCCGCTGCCCTTTCTGCGCCACCCCGGTCGTCACCGACACCGGCACCACCCGCCTCATCAAACCGCAGGGAGTCCTTCCCTTCGTTCTCACGCAGGACCAGGCACGCGGGGCGCTGGATACCTGGCTCAAGGGCCTCTGGTTCGCACCGAACGGCCTTCAGCAATACGCCCGCAAGGGGCGCAGGATGCAGGGCGTCTATTCGCCCTTCTGGACCTTCGACGCCGACACCCGCACCGCCTATCACGGCCAGCGCGGCGACCACTATTACGAAACCGTCTACATCACCCAAGAGGTGAACGGCCGCACGCAGCGCGTTCCCCAGCAGGTCCAGCGCACCCGCTGGTCCCGCGCCGCGGGCCGGGTCGCGCGGTCCTTCAACGACGTGCTGATCCTCGCCTCGACCTCGCTGCCCCGCCGCTACACCGACGCGCTGGCCCCCTGGGACCTGTCGCACCTCGCCGCCTACGATCCCCGCTATCTTTCGGGCTTCCAGGCCGAGGGTTACACGGTTCCCCTGACCGACGGCCACGCCATCGCCCGGCAGGAGATGGCGGGCGTGATCGCCATGGACGTGCGCCGCGACATCGGCGGCGACGTCCAGCGGATCGAGGCGATGGACACCGACCACAGCAACGAGACCTTCAAGCACGTCCTGTTGCCGGTCTGGCTCGCGGCCTACAAATACAACGGTAAAAGCTATCGCTTCGTCGTCAACGGCCAGTCCGGGCGGGTGCAGGGCGACCGCCCCTGGTCGGTCTGGAAGATCGCGCTTGCCGTCATCGTGGCGCTGCTGGCGGCGGCGATCCTGCTGGTCGCCAGCGAAGGCGGCGGCATCCGTCTCGGCGCAGCAGGATCTGCGCCGGGCATCTTCGCGCCGGTCCGCCATGCATCGGCTCAGGCGCCCCCTGAGGCGCCTTGGCTCGCAGATCCCGCAGTGCAGGCGCTTTCCCTACCGCTTCAGACCGCATGACGGCACCATCGGGGACGGGCCGATGATCCTTTGCACGGGCGAAGCGCTGATCGACATGGTTCCGCAGCCGGACAGAGCCTTTCGGCCGCTGCCCGGCGGCTCGGTCTACAACACTGCCCTTGCCCTCGGCCGCCTTGGCGCAAGCGCGGGATTCCTGTGGCCGATCTCACGCGACGGCTTCGCCAATCTCCTGCTGCGCCCGCTGGCCGAGGCGGGCGTGGATACCTCCGCCTGCCCCCGCAGCGACCGTCCGACGACCCTCGCCCTCGTCAGCCTTGCGAGGGGCGAGGCGCGCTACACCTTCCACGACGAAGGCTCGGCGGGCCGGATGTTCTCCGCAGGCGACCTGCCGTCCCTGCCCCCGGACCTGCAGGCGCTGTTCATCGGCGGAATCAGCCTGGCCGCCGAGCCGTGCGGCGCGACCGTGGAAACATTCGCCGAACGTGCGGCCGCTAGCGGCGTACCGGTCATGCTCGACCCGAACCTGCGCCCGTTTTTCATCACCGACGAACCCGCTCTCCGCGCCCGGCTCGACCGACTCTTCGGCCTTGCCGCGATCATCAAGCTCTCCGCCGACGACTGCGGCTGTCTCTGGCCCGGAACGAACCACGAGGCAATCGCCCGCGACCTGCTCGCCCGCGGCACCCGCCTGGTCCTGATGACCAGGGGCGCGCAGGGCGCCGCCGCAATCACCCCCCGCCACAGGGTCGAAGTGCCAGCCATTCCCGTCACCGTGGCCGACACCATCGGCGCAGGCGACACCTTCAACGCCGGCATCCTCGACGCGCTTTCCCGCGCAGGCGCCCTGCACAGGCTGGATGACCTCGACGCGCCGACCCTAACCGCAGCCCTGTCCCACGCCGCGCGGGCCGCCGCCGTCACCGTCTCGCGCCCCGGCGCGAACCCGCCCTGGCGCCACGAACTCGCCTGAGCTTCTTCTTTGCCCAAATATCCGGGGGGGGACGGGGGCAAAGCCCCCGCACGCATGGCGCAGGGGCAAAGCCCCTTCCGCCTCATCCCTCCAGCGAAGCCGCCGCGCGGTGCAGCCGCGCCACCGCTTCGGAAATCTCCTCGTCGGAAATGTTCAAGGGCGGCAGCAGCCGCACCACATTGTCCGCCGCGGGCACCGTCAGCAGATGCTCGTCATAGGCGGCGCTGACCACCTCGGTCGGGGCGAGCTTGCAGCGCAGGCCCAGCATCAGCCCGACCCCGCGCACGCCCTTGAAGACATCGGGATGGGCCGCCACCAGCCCTTCCAGCTTCTGCCGGAAGAGCGCCCCCTTGCGGTTCACCTCGGCCAGAAAAGCCTCGTCCGCGATGATCTCCATCACCCGGATGCCCACCGCGCAGGCCAGCGGGTTGCCGCCATAGGTGGACCCGTGGCTGCCGACGCCCATGCCGCTGGCGGCTTCTTCGGTGGCCAGCACCGCGCCCAGCGGAAAGCCCCCCCCGATGCCCTTGGCGACCATCATGATGTCGGGCGTGATCCCCGCCCATTCATGCGCGAACAGCCGCCCCGTCCGGCCCATGCCGCATTGCACCTCGTCCAGCACCAGCAGCGCGCCCGCCTGGTCGCACAGCGCGCGGACCCGGCGGAGATCCTCGTCCGCCATCGGGCGGATGCCGCCCTCGCCCTGCAGCGGCTCCAGCATCACCGCCGCTGTCCGGTCGGAAATCGCCGCCTCCAGCGCCGCCATGTCCCCCCAGGGCAACGTGCGGAATCCCGGCATCAGGGGGCCGTAGCCCCTCGTCATCTTCTCGGACCCGGCGGCCGCGATGGCGCCAGTGGACCGGCCGTGGAAGGCGCCCTCGAAGGTCAGGATCTCGATCCGGTCAGGCTGGCCATTCTCGGACCAGTATTTGCGGACCATCTTGATCGCCAGTTCCGCCGCCTCGGTGCCCGAGTTCGTCACGAAGACCGTATCGGCGAAGGTTCTGTCCACCAGCAACTCGGCCAGCCGCTGCTGCTGGGGGATCTGGTAAAGGTTGGAAACGTGCCAGATCCGGCCCGCCTGCTCGGTCAGTGCCGTGACCAGATCGGGATTCGCATGGCCCAGCGCGTTGACCGCGATGCCCGCGCCGAGGTCGAGGTATCGGGTGCCGTCCACGGCAATGGCCCAGGCGCCCTCGCCCCGGTCAAAGGCGAGGGACGCGCGGTTGTAGGTCGGCAGGACGGCGTCGATCATGGGTCGGTCCCTTGGCTTTTGCTGGATTTCAGACGAACGAACGGCCCTGTCAGGCAAGGCGCGCGGCGGGACGCATCAGCGTCGCAGATCAGGTCGAATCGTCGTCATGCGGGCAGCGTTACCAAGCGACGCTGCCAGCTTCAACGCCACGTTACGCTTTCATGCGGAAACCGGTGCGCAGCCACCACCATGCCGGCCCGTTGACCGCCACCACCGTCAGCAGGCAGACCAGCAGCCCCCGGGCCATGGGCGCATCGCTGACGCCGGCAAAGCCATGGCGCGCGCCGTCGATCAGGTAGAATATCGGGTTCCAGTGGGACAGGCTGCGGAAGGGTTCGGGCAGCGCCTGCACGGAATAGAAGGTGCCCGACAGGAAGGACAGCGGCGTCACCACGAAGTTCGTCAGCGCCGCCATCTGGTCGAACTTCTGCGCGATGATCCCGCCAAGGATGCCCAAGCCCCCCAGCATCAGCGCCCCTAGCAGGATGAAGGCCAGCGCCGCCCACGGATGCGCGGGCGGATGGCCGACCAGCAGCGCCAGCCCGATCCCGATCACCGTTGCGACTAGCAGCGCCCGGACCAGGCTGCCGGTCAGGTAGCCCGCCAGGATCTCGGCCGCCGACAGGGGCGGCATCAGCGTGTCCACGATATTGCCCTGCATCTTGGCCGAGATGATGGACGACGAGCTGTTGGCGAAAGCCGTCTGGATCACCGTCATCATCAGGATGCCGGGGCCGAGGAACTCGACAAAGGGCAGGCCCATGACCTCGCCCCGGCCGCGCCCCAGCGCCACGACGAAGACCACAACGAACAGCCCCGCCGTCATCAGCGGCGCCAGCACCGTCTGCTGCCAGACGGTCATGAAGCGCTGGATCTCGCGCGCGGCCAGCGTGGCCGTTCCCAGCCAGTTGATCCGGCCGAAGCGGCGGACGGGCATGGCGCCATAGTCGGCAGGGGCGGGACGAGGCATGACGGCGATCCTTGAAACTGCGGGCGCGGGGCGCTATTTCCGGGCATTCCCGGTTAGAACCGCGCGCCGCGGCTTGTGCAAGCCCGACAGCCGCCAAGGAGCAACCCATGTCCTGGACCGACGACCGCGTCGAGACGCTGAAACGCATGTGGGCAGAAGGCCAGTCGGCCAGCCAGATCGCCAAGGAGCTTGGCGGCGTCACCCGCAACGCCGTGATCGGCAAGGTCCACCGCCTGGGCCTGTCGAACCGCACCGAGAGCGAGGAGCAGCCCGCCGCCCCTGCCCCCGAGCCAACGCCCGAGCCCGTCGTCGCCCCTGTGGCCGAGGCACCCCCTGCCGAGCGCCCCGCGCCCCCCCAGCCCGAGCCCGAGGCGGAAGCCCCCCCGCAGCCCGAGCCCGCGCCGCAGCCGGTCTTCATCCCTCGCCGTCCGATCGTGCCCGCGGGCCAGCCGCTGCCGCCGCAGCCCTCGGCCAACGAGATCTCGCCCGAGACGCTGGCCTCGGTTCGCGAGGTCGAGAAGCGCGCCCTGAAGCTATCGCTGATGGAACTGACCGAGCGCACCTGCAAATGGCCGATCGGCGACCCGGCGACCGACAAGTTCTGGTTCTGCGGCCTGCCCAGCCAGGCCGGCAAGCCCTATTGCGACGCCCATGTCGGTGTGGCCTTCCAGCCGATGAGCGCCCGGCGGGACCGCCGGCGGTAAGGGCAAGCCCTTCCGCGTCGGCGCCACGGTTCCTGGCTGGGGCTCCCTGCCCCATCAATGGGACCATGCGCCCATCACTTCCCGAGAAGATTTCCGTTTGACCCAAGCGATTTAGGGATTTCTTAATCCTCCAGTGGGAAAGTCGGAGTCGCGGTACAGGCGGGGACGCCGATGACCGCTCCGGACCGAGGCGCCCTTGTTCCCTGCTTCACCGCCGGAACGGGGCGTCCTTTTACCCGGACAAGCGCAATGACTCCACAACCGCCCGTCATCATTTCTCCAGCCTTCAGCCGCTGCGCCTCCTGATCCAAGGGCCTCGCCATGGCTGAAATGCGCCCGCGACGCGCTTCGATCAGCCAAAGCCACCTTTCGACCAGCGAGTTCTGGACCATTTTCCTGCTGCTCGGGCCGGATAAAAATATCCCGGGGAAGCCGTGCAACGCATGGCAGGGGCAGCGCCCCATCTGATCGGATGCCATCGCCGGCAGCGACCTGATCCCTCAACCCGGACAGCGAGTTCCCGAGAAGCTCCGGCCTTCTCCGAACCGTATGTCGATCCGTGCCTCCGTGATCCGCAGGTCGACCTGCTCTTGCCCACATTCCTCACCCTCGGACATGCAGGCCCAGGTCGCGCGTTGCCAGCCATCGGCAAGCCCCTGCCGCCCGGTGACGCGCTCGTAATGGTTTTCGGTGATGCTGAACCTGCCCGCGCCGACAGAGATGATGCCCTCGCCCCCCGCCTCCATCGGGCAGTTGTTGCGATAACCCTCGATGTAATAGAGATCGTCGGCCCGTGCGGCGACTGTTGCCGCAGCCAGCGCAAGCGCGGCGGAAATCAGAAAGCGGATCATGGAAAACTCTCCTTGAAATAACCTGTTGCCCCATCATGGACACGTATCGCTGCCCTGCCCAGACCCGAACTACCGCGCATTCGAAACAACGACCTGCCGCTGGCAATGACTGCGCCCCTTGGGTAAACAGCCCCCGACCTGCCTTCAGGAGCCCCAATGGCCCGCCATCTCATCACCTCCGCCATCCCCTATATCAACGGCATCAAACACCTGGGGAACCTCGTTGGCAGCCAGTTGCCTGCAGACCTCTTCGCCCGCTACCAGCGCGGGCGCGGGTGCGAGGTGATGTTCCTTTGTGCCACGGACGAGCATGGCACCCCCGCGGAACTCGCCGCCGCCAAGGCGGGCAAGCCGATCGAGGTCTTCTGCGCCGAGATGCATCAGGTGCAGGCCGACATCGCCCGCCGCTTCGGCCTGTCCTTCGACCATTTCGGGCGCTCCTCCAGTCCCCAGAACCACCGCCTGACCCAGCATTTCGCGGGCAAGCTGGATCAGAACGGCCTGATCGCCGAGGTTTCCGAACGGCAGGTCTATTCCAACGCCGACGGCCGCTTCCTGCCCGACCGCTACATCGAGGGCACCTGCCCCAATTGCGGCTATGACAAGGCCCGCGGCGACCAGTGTGAAAACTGCACCAAGCAGCTCGATCCGACCGACCTGATCGAGCCGCGCTCGGCGATCAGCGGCTCGACCGACCTGGAAATTCGCGAGACCAAGCACCTCTACCTGCGCCAGTCGGCCTTGCGGCAGGAGCTTTCGGACTGGATCGACAGCAAGACCGACTGGCCGATCCTGACGACCTCGATCGCCCGGAAATGGCTGAACGACGGCGACGGCCTGCAGGACCGGGGCATCACCCGCGACCTCGACTGGGGCATTCCCGTCCGCAAGGGCGACCAGCCCTGGCCGGGGATGGAGGGCAAGGTCTTCTACGTCTGGTTCGACGCCCCCATCGAATACATTGCGGCCACTGCCGAATGGGCTGATGCGCACGGCAAGCCCGCCGGGGAATGGCGCCGCTGGTGGCGTCTGGACGAGGGCGCCGAGGACGTGCGCTACACCCAGTTCATGGGCAAGGACAACGTGCCCTTCCACACGCTGTCCTTCCCCGCGACGATCATCGGCTCGGGCGAGCCATGGAAGCTGGTCGATTACATCAAGTCCTTCAACTACCTGACCTATGACGGCGGGCAGTTCTCGACCTCGCAGGGGCGCGGGGTATTCCAGGACCAGGCGCTGTCGATCCTGCCCGCCGATTACTGGCGCTGGTGGCTGTTGTCCCACGCGCCCGAGGGTTCGGACGCCGAGTTCACCTGGGAAAACTTCCAGGTCTCGGTGAACAAGGATCTCGCGGACATTCTGGGCAACTTCGTCAGCCGCATCACCAAGTTCTGCCGGTCCAAGTTCGGCGAGACGATCCCTGAGGGCGGCGCCCACGGTCCCGAGGAACAGGCGCTGATCAAGGCCCTGACCAGCCGCATCCGCGCCTACGAGGGCTTCATGGAGGCGATGGAGGTCCGCAAGGCCGCGAACGAGCTGCGCGCGATCTGGGGCTTGGGCAACGAATACCTGCAATCGGCTGCGCCCTGGTCCAGCTTCAAGACCGACCCTGAAAGGGCCGCGATGCAGGTGCGGCTGGGCATCAACCTGATCCGCCTTTACGCGGTGCTGTCCGCGCCCTTCATCCCCTTCGCCGCCGACTCGATGCTGGCCGCGATGCGGACGCAAGACCGCAGTTGGCCCGACAACGTGACTGCCGCGCTGGACACCTTGACCGCCGGCCATGCCTTCGAGGTGCCCGAGGTGCTGTTCGCCAAGATCACCGACGAGCAGCGCGACGAATGGCAGGAGCGGTTCCAAGGCGTCCGTGACTGAGGTCGGCTGGACCGCGCTGCTGGCCTTCTGGGGGCTGGCGGCGCTCGGCGCGTGGTCCCAGACTCTGACCGGCTTCGCGCTGGGGTTGATCGTGATGAGCGGGACGACGCTGTTCGGCCTGTTGCCGGTGCCGGTGACGGCGCAGATCATCTCGGTCCTGGTGCTGCTGAACGGAGCGATGGTGCTGTGGCGCGACCACCACCATGCCGACCGCAAGGCGGTGATCGCGGCCGTCGTCGGCGCGGTGCCGATGATCGCGCTGGGCTACTGGCTGCTGCAATGGATGGTGGGCTCGGCGCTGGAATGGCTGCGGCTGATCCTGGGTGTCTTCATCGCGGCGGCGGCGCTGCAACTGGTGCACCGGCCGCAGCCTTGGGACGACCGCTCGCCCACCCCGGCCTTCGGCATCGCGGGGGCGACCGGCGGGATCATGGGGGGGCTGTTCGCGACCTCGGGGCCGCCGCTGATCTGGCTCTTGTATCGCCAGCCGCTGGCGCTGGACACGATCCGAGTGACGCTGGTGAGCTATTTCGTCATCACCCAGGCCTTCCGGCTGGTGCTGACGGTGGCGGACCGCAGCTTCGACCGACTGACGGCGGTGGCGCTGGCCGGCGCGCTGCTGGCGGTGGCTTTCGGAACATGGGCGGCGCGGCGCTTTCCGCCGCCGGTCTCGGCGCTGGCGATCCGGCGGGCGGCGCTGGTGCTGCTGTTCCTGTCGGGCGTGGGGCTGATCGGCACGGCGGGCATGGCACTGGCGCGCGGTTGACCTCGGGCGCAACGCCCCGCAACCTCGCCCCGCATCCAGATTCGAGGCCCCATGACCCATTGCATCCTCATCGGCGCCCCTGTGGACAGCGGACAGCAGCGGCCCGGATGCCTGATGGGGCCTGCCGCCTATCGCGTGGCCGGGATCGCGCGGACTCTGGAAAGCCTCGGCCATGGGGTCGAGGACCGGGGCGACCTTGCGCCGGGGCCGCTGGGCCGCGAGACGACCGGTAACGCGGCCGTCCGGCACCTGCCCGAGACGCTCGCCTGGACCCGCGCGCTGGCCCATGCGGGCGAGGGGGCAATGGCCGAGGGGATGCCGATCTTCATGGGGGGCGACCATTCGCTGTCGCTGGGATCGGTCGCGGGCGTGGCGGCCCATGCCAGGGCGCGGGGGCGGCCCCTGTTCGTGCTGTGGCTGGACGCGCATTCCGACATCCACAGCGTCGAGACGACCAAGTCAGGGAATCTGCACGGGACTCCGCTGGCCTATCTGACAGGGCGGCCGGGATTCGGCGCCTTCCCCCCCTTCCCGGCCCCGGTCCCCGAGGAGAACATCTGCCTGTTCGGCATCCGCAGCGTCGATCCGGCAGAGCACGCGGCGCTGGAAGCCTCCGAGATCGTGGTCAACGACATGCGGGTGCTGGACGAGTTCGGCTTTGCCGTGCCGATGCGGGCTTTTCTTGAGAAGGTCCGCGCCGCGAACGGGATGCTACATGTCAGCCTCGACGTGGATTTCCTTGACCCGTCCGTCGCGCCGGCGGTGGGCACAACGGTTCCCGGCGGGGCGACCTTCCGCGAGGCGCATCTGGTCTGCGAGCTGATTCACGAAAGCGGGCTGATGACTTCGCTGGATCTTGTGGAACTCAATCCTTTCCTCGACGAGCGGGGCAAGACGGCGCGGATGATGGTGGATCTTGTCGGCAGCCTGATGGGGCGCAAGGTCTTCGACCGACCGACGCGGTCGGGGTAGGCTACCAGTTGCGCCGCCACCTCGGTTGGGGGGATGACGCCCCGTTTCCCAAGGATCGGCAGCGGCTGACGGGATGCGCATCATTTTAGATGCTTCATCGTTGAGCCGGGGCCGGTCCCCGTCCTATCCTTTCCTTGCTCATGGTGCGTGGTCTCACTCCGGGCAAGGGCCAGCCCCCAAGGGGCTGGCCCGACTTGTTCCGGCCAAAGGGCAAGGGGCGCCGGCTGGGAACGACATGCCTTCGGGGGTTGACCTCGCGGGGCCGGCCCGGTGAAGTGCCGCGATCATGCCCAAGCCGATCACGCTGTTCGCCCCGAGCCTTCGTTCCGTTCCGATCCCCTGGTCTGCCGGGCGCCGACGATAGCGCCCCGCGACTGCCGGACGGAACGGAACAGGACACCCATGATGAACAGCTTTCTCGACATTCACACCACGCCCAAGGACGACCTGCGCGGCATCATCGACAATGCGCGGCGGATAAAGGACGCGCGCAACGGGGCGCCGAAGGGCACGCCCGACGCCGAGCAGCCGCTGAAGAACCGCATGGTGGCGCTGATCTTCGAGAAGCCCTCGACCCGCACCCGCGTCAGCTTCGACCTGGGCGTGCGGCAGATGGGCGGGCAGACGATGGTGCTGTCGGGGCAGGAAATGCAGTTGGGCCACGGCGAGACCATCGCCGACACCGCCCGCGTGCTGTCCCGCTATGTCGATCTCATCATGATTCGCACCTTCGAAGAGGCGACGCTGCTGGAGATGGCGGAATACGCGAGCGTTCCCGTCATCAACGGGCTGACGAACCGCACCCATCCCTGCCAGATCATGGCCGACGTGATGACCTTCGAGGAACATCGCGGCCCCATCGCCGGGCGCAAGGTGGTCTGGTCAGGCGACGGCAACAACGTCTGCGCCTCGCTGATCCAGGCGGCGGGGCAATTCGGCTTCGACTTCACCTTCACCGGACCGCAGCCGCTGGACCCGGAACGCGAATGGCTGGACTTCGCCCGCGGCCAAGGGGTGAAAGCCGAGATCGTGCGCGATCCCATGAAGGCCGTCGAAGGCGCCGATCTGGTCGTCACCGATACCTGGGTGTCCATGCACGACCCGCAATCCGCCAGGGAGCGGCGGCACAACCAATTGCGCGGCTATCAGGTGAACGAGGCGCTGATGGGCCGCGCAAAGCCCGGCGCGCTGTTCATGCACTGCCTGCCCGCTCATCGCGAGGACGAGGTGACCTCCGCCGTCATGGACGGGCCGAACAGCGTCGTCTGGGACGAGGCCGAGAACCGCCTGCACGCGCAGAAGGCGATCATGCGCTGGTGCCTCGGGGCCTGACACGAGCGGAAAATCAGCGGCGGCGGGTTGGCTTTCCGTTGGAAAGTCCGTCAACATCGGCGGAACCCAAGCGCAGGAAGGACCTTTCCATGCCCCCCAGAACCATTCTCGTGACTGGTGCGTCGAGCGGTCTGGGGGCGCATTTTGCTTCTGTTCTTGCGGGTGACGGGGCGCGGGTTGTTCTGGCCGCCCGCAGCGAGGGGAAGATCGCGGCGCAGGTCGATGCGATCCGGGCTTCGGGCGGGGATGCGCAGGCGGTGGCGCTGGACGTGGCGGATGCGGCGTCTGTCGCGGCCGCTTTCGCGCAGGTCGCCGGACGCATCGACGTGGTGGTGAACAACGCCGGCATCACCGCGACAGCGCCCGCGATCGACACCGACCCGGAGGAGTTCGGCGCCGTGCTGGACACCAACGTCAAGGGTGTCTTCCACGTGGCGCAGGCGGCGGCGCGGCGGATGCGCGACACGGGCGGCGGCGCCATCGTCAACGTAGCCTCGATCCTCGGCTTCCGGGTGGCGGGCAATGTCGCGGCCTATGCCGCCTCCAAGGCCGCCGTGGTGCAGTTGACGCAGGCGCTGGCGCTGGAATGGGCGCGCTACGGCATCCGTGTGAACGCGCTCTGCCCCGGTTATATCGAGACGGCCCTGAACCGCGACTTCTTCGCGACCGAACCGGGCCAGACGCTGATCCGGCGCATCCCGCAACGCAGGCTCGGGCAGCTTGGCGACCTCGACGCGCCCCTGCGGCTGCTTTGCTCCGACGGGGCGCGCTACATGACCGGATCGTCCATCGTCGTCGATGGCGGCCATCTCTGTTCCAGCCTGTGAGGGTTCCCCATGGATTTCACCATTCCGCCGCGCATCGAGGATTACCGCCGCCGCATCGCCCGCTTCGTCGAGGACGAGCTGCTGCCGCTGGAGGAGGACCGCGCGAACTACGACGCGCACGAGAACATCCGCCTTGATGTGCTTGAGGTGATGCGGGACAAGGCGAAAGCCGAGGGGTGGTGCCTGCAACTCAAGCAGGAAACCGGCGGGCAGGGTCTTGGCAAGATCGGCATGGCGGTCTGCTACGAGGAGATGAACCGCTCGATCTTCGGCCCCGTGGTGTTCAACTCGGCCGCGCCCGACGACGGCAACATGATGGTGCTGGAAAAGGCCGGCACGCCCGAACAGAAGGCGCGCTGGCTGCAGCCCATTGTGGATGGCCGCGTCCGGTCGGCCTTCGTGATGACCGAACCCCATCCCGGCTCGGGCTCGGACCCCGGCGGCATGATGCTGACGACTGCCACGCGGCAGGGCGACAGCTATGTGATCCGCGGCCGCAAGTGGTTCATCACCGGGGCCGAGGACGCGGGGCATTTCATGCTGATCGCGCGCACCTCGGAGGACCCGCGCAAGGGGCTGAGCGCCTTCCTGTTCCACCGCGACACCCCCGGCTGGCGGATCGAGCGGCGCATCCCGATCATGGGGCCCGAGGAACACGGCGGCCATTGCGAGCTGGTTTTCGAGGACATGGAGATCCCCGCCGAGAACCTTCTGCTGAACGAGGGCGACGGTCTGAAGCTGACGCAGATGCGGCTGGGGCCGGCGCGGCTGACCCACTGCATGCGCTGGCTGGGGCTGTCGAAGCGCTGCGTCGAGATCGCCACCACCTATGCCCATGAACGCTTCGCCTTCGGCGAGCGGCTGTCGAACCGCGAAAGCATCCGCATCATGCTGGGCGATCTCGCCATGCAGATCGAGGTGGGCCGCCTGCTGGTGATGAAGGCCGCCTGGGCGCTGGATCAGGGAAGCTATGCCCGGAAAGAGGTCTCGATGGCCAAGGTCCATGTGGCGAACCTGCTGCACAAGGCCGCCGACACCGCGATCCAGATCAACGGGGCGCGCGGCTATTCCAAGGACACGCCGCTGGAATGGATCTACCGCTACGCCCGCCAGGCGCGGCTGGTCGATGGCGCGGACGAGGTCCACAAGATGGTTCTCAGCCGCAACCTCGATGCCGAGGGGCGGGGGTTCTGGTCCTGGCCGGTCGAGGGGGATGAGGCATGAGCGAGGTCACGCCCGAACGGCTCAATCCCTTCCTGGCCCAGCACTTCGGCCCCGGCGAGACGCACCTTTCGCGCATCGGCGGGGGCCAGTCGAACCCGACCTTCATCGTCGATCACGGCGCCCGCCGCATGGTGCTGCGCAAGCAGCCCGCGGGGGAAATCCTCAAGGGCGCCCATGCCATCGACCGCGAGTTCCGGGTGATGCGGGCGCTTGAGGACACCGATGTGCCGGTGCCCCGCGCGCTGCTGTTCCACGAGGACGCCGCGCTGCTGGGCACACCCTTCTACCTGATGGACTTCGTCGAGGGCCGGGTCTTCTCCGACGGCCGCCTGCCTGACCTCTCCCCGGCCGAACGGCGCGAGGTCTACCTGTCGATGGTCCGCACTCTTGCCCGGCTTCACCGGGTCCGGCCGGACGAGATCGGCCTGTCGGACTTCGGCCGCCCCGGCGACTACTTCGCCCGCCAGATCCACCGCTGGACCAGCCAGCTCGAGGCCTCCTCCTTCGCGGAGGACAGGGTGCTGCTGGCGCTGTCGGAACGGCTGGCCGAACTGCAGCCGCCCGACGACGGGCTGTCCTCCATCGCCCATGGCGACTTCCGGCTGGGCAACATGCTCATTCACCCGACCGAGCCCCGCGTGATCGCCGTCCTCGACTGGGAACTGTCCACCATCGGCCATCCGCTGGCCGACCTCGGCTTCGCCGCCATGCCCTTCCACACCAGCCCGGACGAATACGGCGGCATCCTCGGCGCCGAAACCGAGGGCATCCCCACCGAGGCCGGGTTCTTCGAAGCCTACCGCGAGGTCCACCCCGAGGTTCCCCCGCCCCAAGCCTTCCACATCGCCTTTGCGCTCTTCCGCTTCGCGGTGATCTTCACGGGCATCGCCGACCGCGCCGCCCAGGGCACCGCCGCCGACCCCGAGGCCGCCCGCTACGCCCCGCTGGCGGGCCGCTTCGCCCAAAGAGCCTGGGAGGTGCTGGGAGAAACGCCGCCCGAAGGCTGATCCGGCCCGACCGGGAGAAAGGCCGGCGGCATCCCTGCCGGCCGATGCCCGTGGATCAGCCGCAGCGCCGCGGAACGGCAACCCGCCTCCGCCGGCCTGCCCTGTTGCCCGAGGAGCAAGGCGCTGCAGGGCGCACTCGTGACCGCAGGAGGCTTTGGGCGGGCAAGCGAGTTCGGCGCGACAAGGCGGCCCCCGCCGCCACCCCTGGCTGGACGCTGCGACAGGTTGCTCGCGGGCGGGAGTGCCCGGGGGCAGCGCCGCCGCCAAATCGTGGCGCAGAGCTTTGCCTAGGCGGGATCGCTTCCTCAACAGGCGATCTGCGCGGTCGCCCGCAGTTCCCCGGCGGTGGCGGTGCCGAGGCCGAAGAACTCCAGATAGGCCGGGATCATCTCGAACAGCATGTCGGTCCCGACCTGATACCGGCAGCCCCGCCGCGCCGCCGCCCGCAGGAAGGGCGTCATCCCGGAACTCAGCACCACCTCGCCCACAAAGGCCGAGGGGTCGATGCGCTCAACGTCCAGCGGCAGCGGATCGCCAGGACGCAACCTCACGAGAGTGGATGAACCGCCAGGCCAGCGAGCAACTCAGACTGTTGATTGCCGCCTACAAGGCGCTGGCAGGTCTCTTATAGCGCCTGACAGCCGACCCGAGCCATCTGCGCGCCCTGCGCCAGTGCATGCCTATGACGACGCGCCGCTGGACCTCGGGGCTGACTGCTGCCGCATCTGCTCTGCGATTGAGGCCACGCTGCCAGAAACCAAAAAGCAGATGCGCCTTGCGAAAGGCGCCGCCTGTGAAAAGACCGAGGAGGTCGGCGGGGCCACATGCAGGAACTCATGGTCTTACTGCGGAACCTCATCCGCAAGGCGCTGAACCTCGCGCCGATGTCGGGCAACCTCGCCAACCCGTGGCAGGATCATGTACGCCTTGCAAGCCACTCTGGTGGTCACGGCGGGGATGAAAAGTGCAGCGGCCGCATCGGTGAAGGCGACATGGACGCTGGCAGCGGCATGGTAACGAACATGGTCACAAGCCGCCCGGACCCCGGCCCGCAGGATGCGCGCTTCTGGCACGGATCATCGCCACCGAAGTCTTGTTTGTGCCGCGGAAGCCTTATGTGAACTGCTCGCGCATCATGCGTTCGTCCATCCCGCGGCCGGAATCGAATAACAGGCGATGGGCAATGCGGGGCTCGCTGCGGATTTCCACCCACAGCACCCGGTCCACCTGCTTGGCGTCGGCGTCGGCCATGACCGGGCGCTTGCGCGGGTCCAGCACGTCCATGCGGATCACGGAATCGTGGCGCAGGATTGCCCCCCGCCAGCGCCGCGGGCGGAAGGGTGCCAACGCCGTCAGCGCCAGCACGTCCGAGCCCATGGGCAGGATCGGCCCGCCCGCCGAATAGTTGTAGGCCGTGGACCCGGCGGGGGTCGCGACCAGCAGCCCGTCGCAGACCAGTTCCTCCATCCGCACGCGGCCGTCCACGCTGATGCGGATGCGGGCAGCCTGCGGACCGGCGCGCAGCATCGACACCTCGTTGATTGCCAGCGCCCGGTATTCGTCGCCGTCCGGCGCGCCCGCTACCATCGACAGCGGGTTGATGACGGCTTCCTCGGCGGTGGCGATGCGCTGCGGCAGATCATCCTCGGCATAGTCGTTCATCAGGAAGCCGACCGTGCCCCGGTTCATGCCGTAAACCGGCCGCCCCAGGTTCTGCCGCAGCACTGACAGAAGAAAGCCGTCGCCCCCCAGCGCCACCACCGCGTCGGCGCGGTTGGCCGGGGTCTGGCCGTAACGCTCCATCAGCCGGCCCATGGCAGACAGGGCGGTGTCGGTCTCGCTTGCCGTGAAGTGGATCGCGGTCATGCCGGCCATCCATGCATGTCCCCTGCCCCTTGTCGAGAGCGAGGCGCTGGCAAGGACCCTGCAAAGCCGTTAACAGCTTGGGAAACGCCCCGGAGGAACCCATGACCGACAGCGCATTCTTCACCGAGACCCTTTCCACCCGCGACCCTGCGATCTTTGACGCGATCCGGGGCGAGCTCGGGCGGCAGCGCGACGAGATCGAGCTGATCGCGTCCGAGAATATCGTCTCGCGCGCGGTGCTCGAGGCGCAGGGCTCGGTGATGACGAACAAATATGCCGAAGGCTATCCGGGCAAGCGCTACTACGGCGGCTGCGAATTCGTGGACATCGCCGAAAACCTCGCCATCGACCGGGCGAAGCAGCTGTTCGGCTGCGACTTCGCCAACGTCCAGCCGAACTCGGGCAGCCAGGCCAACCAGGGGGTCTTCCAGGCGCTGCTGACGCCCGGCGACACCATCCTCGGGATGAGCCTCGATGCGGGCGGGCACCTGACCCATGGCGCCAAGCCCAACCAGTCGGGCAAGTGGTTCAACGCCGTGCAATACGGCGTGCGCCAGCAGGACAGCCTGCTCGACTACGACCAGGTCGAGGCGCTTGCCCGCGAGCACAAGCCCAAGGCGATCATCGCCGGCGGCTCGGCCATCCCGCGGATCATCGACTTCGCCCGGCTGCGGGGGATCGCCGATCAGGTCGGGGCCTGGCTGATCGTGGACATGGCGCATTTCGCCGGGCTGGTGGCGGCGGGGCTTTACCCCTCTCCCTTCCCGCATGCGCATGTGGCGACGACCACCACCCACAAGACGCTGCGCGGCCCGCGCGGCGGCATGATCCTGACGGACGACGCGGATATCGCGAAGAAGGTGAACTCGGCCATCTTCCCCGGCATCCAGGGCGGGCCGCTGATGCATGTCATCGCCGGCAAGGCCGTGGCCTTCGGCGAGGCGCTGCGGCCGGAGTTCAAGGACTATTCGCGGCAGGTCGTCCTGAACGCGCAGGCGCTGGCGGATGAGCTGATGAAGGGCGGGCTGGACATCGTCACCGGCGGCACCGACACGCATCTGATGCTGGTGGACCTGCGGCCCAAGGAGGTGAAGGGCAACCAGACCGAGGACGCGCTGGGCCGCGCCCACATCACCTGCAACAAGAACGGCATCCCCTTTGACCCGGAAAAGCCCACCGTGACCTCGGGGGTGCGGCTCGGCTCGCCCGCCGGCACCACGCGCGGCTTCGGCGAGGCCGAGTTCCGCCAGATCGGCCGCTGGATCGTCGAGGTCGTGGACGGCCTGGCCGCCAACGGCGAGGGCGGCAATGCCGAGGTCGAGGCCCGCGTCGCAGGCGAGGTCAAGGCGCTGTGCGCAAGGTTCCCCCTCTACGACGGGATGTGAGGAACAGGGGCGCGCCGGGAAAACCAGAAGCCACAAGCCATGCGTCCCGCGGCAGCCTGCCGCGGGATTTTTCCGCCTGAAATGATTTTCATCCTTGGCGCCGATCCCGCCAGATCGGCGGCAGACGTGACTGATACGGCAGGACTCTTTCCCGAAGCCGGCGCTGCCCGAGGTGTCTCCATCAGGCTCCGGGAACGTCATCCCCTGCCATGGCGGCTTGACCATGCCTGCCGGAAACGGGAAGCAGGTCAGGGCATACATAGCGACTTGGGTGCGAGGGAGATGACGATGGCCAAGGTGCGAGCGATCTCCAACGCGCCCAATGCACCACTCAGCCAGGACCCTCACCGGGTCAGCACCCCTCGCGAAAGGGATCTTCAGGTGGCGATCGGGCGCGAGGTCCGCAGCATCCGCCGCCAACATTCGATGACGGTCGCCGACCTTGCCCGCAAGACCGGGCTTTCCGTGGGGATGCTGTCGAAGATCGAGAACGGCGTCACCTCGCCCTCGCTGATGACGCTGCAGACGCTCAGCCATGCGCTGTCCACGCCGGTGACGGCCTTCTTCCGCCTTTTCGAGGAACGCCGCGAGGCGCAGCATGTGAAGGCGGGGCAGCATGTCGAGATCGCCCGGCGTGGCACGCGGTCGGGGCACCAGTACAACCTGCTGGGGCACCTGGGGCCGAACCAGTCGGGCGTGGTGGTGGAGCCCTATCTCATCACGCTGACCACGACCTCGGACGTGTTCCCGACCTTCCAGCATGATGGGCTGGAACTGATCTACATGCTGGAAGGCGAAATCGTCTATCGCCACGGCGACCAGACCTATCACCTTCGTCCCGGCGACAGCCTGTTCTTCGACGCCGACGCGCAGCACGGGCCGGAAGCGCATATCGCCCTTCCGGCCCGTTTCCTGTCGGTGATCTGCTATCCGCAGGGCTAGGCGGGCACGGCCTCCGGCTCGTCCTCGGGCCACCAGCCCAGCGATGTCGGCGCACCGTCGTCATGCCGGGAAAGCCACTCGACCAGAAGCGCGCGGTTGCGTGCGAAGCCCTTGTATTCCGCGAGTTCGTCCGGCAGTCCCTTGAGGACGCGGTGCAGACGGCGGCCCCATTTCGGCACCGTCACCAGATCCTGGAAGCTGATCAGGTAGCAGCGGATGCCGAAGGCGATCGCGTTGGACCGCGGCAGGCGATACAGGGTCTGCAGCTCGACCCGCAGATGCTGGCGCGCGCCGACGGTGTCGGGGGTCAGCGTGGCCTTGCCCGGTCCCCATTTGGGATAGTTCTCCGGGCTGGTGTCCAGCAGCGGATCGACCGTCATGGTCCAGTTGAAGCGACGGACAGGCGCGCCGTGCTGCAGCTTCAAAAGGAACTTCAACGCGCGGTCAAAGATGCCCATGCCGCCCGCCAAGGGCACCGGGGCGTGCCATTCGTGAAAGCTCATCCCGATGTCGAAGTCCAGCGACCAGTCGGCCTGGGTCGTGACCATGCCGGCCTCGATCCACAGGTTCTCGTCGCGCTGGTCCTGCAGGGTGAAGTCGCCCTGCGTCTGGCGGGTGATGTATTCCATCGGCCCGCAGGGCAGCGTCGTTTCATCCAGGAAGGTGAAGGTGTCATCGACGCCCAGCGGCCGGTTGATCCAGCGCCAGCGGTCGCCGTCCTTGTGCAGTTCGAACAGGTCCGGGTAGTCGCGGGCCTTGGATTCCATGATGAGTTCCAGCAGGTCCCATCCGGCCAGCGTCATGTGCGGCAGCGACTGGCAGCGCAGCGGGTCATCCGCCAGCACCTGCGCGCGGTCCCGCATTTCAGAGATGTAATGCTCGTCCACGTCAAAGGTATGCTCGAAGATCGAGCCCTTGCGGCCGGGCACATGCGGCTCGATGTTCACCGAATACATGTAGTCGTCTTCGGGGAACGGAAAGGGAAAGCGCCTGATTCCCTCCGGCGAGTTGCGGAAGGTATAGTCGTTGCGGAAGGTGACGTCGCTGAACTGAATTCCCATTCTCTCCTCCTAGAGATCCAGGACCAGCCTGCTGCCGGTAAAGCGCGACACGCAGGGCATGATCTTCTTCTGCGAGGCGCGCTGTTCGGGCGTCAGCCAATGGTCATTGTGCTCGATGTCGCCCTCGCAATCGAGGACATTGCATTCGCATTGTCCGCAGGCGCCGCCGCGGCAGAGATAGGGCGGATCGACGCCCGCGGCCTCGATGGCTTCCAGCAGCGACTGGACGGCGGCGACCTCGACGGTGATCCCCGTCCGCGCCAGTTCGACCGAGAAGGGCTTGCCCACCGGCGGGGCCAGGAACTCCTCGGAATGGATCGCTCCCCTCGGCCAGCCGGCCTGGGCGGCAAGCTCACGGACGGCGTTGATCATGCCCTTCGGGCCGCAGACATAGACATGCGTCCCCAATGGCTGGCTGCGCAGAAGGCGCGGCAGGTCGATGCGGATGTTCTCGTCGTCGTAGTAAAGATGCACGCGGTTGTCGTAGCTGCGCTTCAGTTCATCCCCCAACTGGCCGAGCGAGCGGCTTTGCACCCCGTAATGCAGTTCGAAATTGGCGTTCCGTCGGTCCATCTGCGCCATATGCGCGATGAAGGGAGTGATGCCGATGCCGCCCGCGATCAGCAGGTGCTTGCGCGCCCGCGCATCCTCGGGGAACAAGTTGACCGGGTAGCTGATCGTCATCTCCATGCCGGGCGTGACATGGTTGTGCATGTAAAGCGACCCACCCCGGCCGAAGTCATCGCGCCGGACCGAGATGGAATAGCCCTTGGTGTCCGAAGGATCGCTCATCAGCGAATAAGGGTTCAGGCGGCGTGTGCCGTTGTCGTTCATCTCGACGACGACATGGCTGCCGCCGGAAAAGGGCGGCACCGGGCTTCCGTCCACCGGCTCGAAGCGGAAGGTCTTGATCAGGGCGTTGACCGGGATCACGTCTGCCACGCGGGCCTGGATATGGGGGCCTCCGCTGCTCATGGGAACTTCTCCACCATTTCCGGCACCTGGCCGGGGTCCTCGGCGTCTATGTTGACCCCCTGGAAGGCCGCGATCCGGCGCGAATAATGGTCGCGCACGTAAAGATGCAACCCGCAGTGGCTGCAGACCATCGGATCGGTCGTGACATTTTCGGTGATGCCCTTGCAATGGACGCATTGGACACGGCGGGCCAGCGAGCCCCGATGCTCGGTATGCACCCCATCATGGGGATAGCCCACCTTCATCGCCTCGCTCTGGACCACGCCGATCAATGTCTCGGTCCCCGCAAGGTAGATCTGCAGGCCCATGTGGGCGTCGCCCAGCGCCTTGCAGATGCGGGGCATCGCGGCCGACAGCGAAGGGCCGTGGTAGAACCGCGCGGCCCCCAGTGCGGCAAGCCGGTCGCCCATGTCGGTGCCGTTGGCGGCCCTGACATAGATGACATGGGCGGTCGGGCGCAGGTCGATCCCCTGCCCGTCCGCCTTGGCGAAGAGGTCGAGCAGCGCCCCGCCCCCCTCGCCGTCCGCCACCATCAGATGCTCGCTTCCGGGATGGGGTTCGAGCAGCCCATAGACCGGGCGGGTCGTGATCGAGGGAGGGAATGCGGTGTTCATCATCATGGGATCACCCTGCGTCAGCCCTTGGCGGTGCGCCGCTTCTTCTCGACATCGTAGAAGGGCATTGAATGGGTCGTCGCGGACACGTCGCCATTGGCGGTCCTGACGGTCACGGTCTTGCCATCCGTGGCGTAATCGACCGGAAGGCGGGCGATCGCGACGGTGTAGTCGTTCACCGGCGAGGCCAGCCCCTGCGTCACCACCCCGATCCTGCGGCCGCCGTCATGGACCTCGGCGCCATTGTCGGGCTGGCTGTCGCCGTCGAGCTTGAGGCCCCAGATCTTGAACCGCTCCTTGCCCTTCAGGCGGGCGTGCTCCTCGGCGCCGCGGAAGCCGGTGAAGTTCGGCGAGACGGTGAAGTCGAGACCCAGTTCCCACAACGTATCGCCGGTGGAATCGTCGTCGAAGGGGAAGGTTTCCGAGTTGTCGCCCGGATAGAACAGAAGATAGCTTTCGGTCCGCAGCAGGTCCAGCGTTCCGAACTGCACGGGAACGATCCCCATTTCCTTGCCTTCTTCGAGGATGCGGTCCCAGATTTCAGGCGCATCCTCGCCCTTGCAGAAGATCTCGTAGCCGCGTTCCCCGGTATAGCCAGTGCGCGAGATCATCACCGGCTTGCCGAACAGCGAGGTCTGGATATGGCCGAAATAGGCGAGGTTGCGGATGCCCGCGACGTGCTTTTCCAGGAAGTCCACGGCAAGCGGACCCTGCAGCGACAGGTCGTGCATGTTGTCGTCGAACAGGACCGCGACGTTCCGGCCCGCACCCGCGGTGGTCAGTTGCTCGGTCCCGAGGCCGGTGCCGTGGACCACGAGGTAGTTGTTCGGACCCTGCCGGTAGATCACGCAGTCGTCGATGAACTTGCCGGCGTCGTTCAGCATGCAGGCATAGACCGCCCGGCCCGGCATCAGCTTGGCCATGTTGCGGGTGGTGGCGCGCTCGATCACCTGGGTCGCGGCGGGGCCAGTGACATGGACCTTCTTCAGGCCCGAGACATCCATCAGCCCCGCCTTGGTGCGGATGGCCGTGTAGTCGTCGATCATCGGCTTGTCATAGGTCCAGGCGGTGGGCATCCCGTTCCAGTCCTCGAGCTTCGAGCCGAGGGCGCGGTGACGGTCAGCCAGGGTCGAGATACGCCAGGAATTGGTCATCGGTTTTCTTCTCCGTGAAGTTGTTGGTCGATTGTTGCGTGGCAAGTTCCCGGAAATCAACTTCTATGTGAAAAAATATTACTGACAGGCAATTTTCGGCAAGCCTGAAAACGGCCCCGGCAGGACGCGCCTGCCGGGGCCGGGTCTTTCCGCCTATTCGGGAAGGACGAAGAACCAGTTCGCCCACAGCACCACGGCGACCCCGCCCGCCAGCGCCAGATAGGGCAGGATTCCGGCCCTGCGCTCGCCCAGCTTGCCATCGTTGGACAGCCCGAGGTCATCCAGCGCGGCCTGCGGGAAGATGCCCTTGTCCACGACATAGTGACGCCAGGCGAAGACCGGGATGATCAGGGCGGAAAAGATCAGACCGGCCCAGAGCGCGTTGGAATAGCCCCAGACCTTGGCACCCGCCCCGAGGAACATGGCGTTGACGAAGGCCAGCACGGTGTTCAGCCCGATCAGCCAGGTCGGTGCCTTCCACGGCCGCGGCAGGTGAGGCGAATCGATCCGGTGGATCCAGCCCGCGTTGAGGTTGAGGAAGTTGAACAGCAGATATCCGACATTCGAGATCGCGAGAACGTAGAAGTATCCGCCCGCGTCCGACGCCAGAGCCAGCAGGAACAGGTTGAAGACGATGTTCGTCGCCATTGCGCCCACGGGCGCGCCGTTCCGGTTCACCCGGCTCAGATAGACCGGCAGCCAGCCGTCCAGCGACCCCTGGTAGAGCGTCCGCGCCGATCCTGCCATCGAGGTCATGATCGCCAGCATCACCGCCAGGATCATCAGGATCACGAACAGTTGGACCCAAAGCTGGCTGCCGCCGACCAGCCGCGCCAGCGCCTCGCCGATGCCGGTGCCGTCCACGATCCCAGGCGCCAGCATTGCCTCATGGCCATAGACGCCCTGGAAGGTAAAGGGAATCAGCATGAAGAAGAGGATGCAGAGAAGACCCGAGTAGAAGATCGCCTTGAAGGTGTCGGTCTGCGGATTGCGAAGCTCGCGGGTGTAGCAGACGGCTGTCTCGAAGGCGTAGGTGGACCAGGCGGCGATATACATGCCGCCCAGGAAAAGCGTCCATCCGCCCACACCCCAACTGCCATCCTCGGCCGAATAGGCGGCCGCGGGCGGGACGATGTCGGTCACGTTCGACCAGTTGATCGAGCCGGTCAGGATCGGGATGATGCCCACGGCCAGCAGCGGGATCAACACGATCAGCGCCAGGATCTTCTGGGCCGAGGCGGTCGAGGCGATGCCGCGCCACTGGATCAGGAAGATCACCAGCATGATCAGCGCGCCGATCACGAAGGTGGCGTTGAAATGCAGCGTGCCGAGGCCGGGGATCTGCAGGGCCGCCGCTTCCCAGACGCGGAAGGCCGGGGTCAGCGCCTCGATGGCATTGGCCGACAGGATGGCGTCGATGCCTTCCTGCGCGGTTCGCCCGCCATTGGCCCCCAGCCATTCGACCACCCGCGGGTCCGAGTCGGTGATGCTGCCGATATTGGCCTGCATCCAGTCCAGCACCGGGGCGCTGCCCGCCAAGGGAATCGGGAACAGGGCGTTCAGGATGTAGCCGGCCGCGATGGCGCAGCCAAGCGACAGCACCGGGCTCCAGGCGAACCAGTTGCACCAGACGGACAAGGGCGCGACCAGCTTGGAATAGCGCAGCCAGGCCGTCGCGCCATAGACCGAGGTGCCCCCGGACTTGTTGCCGAACAGCCCCGCCATCTCGGCATAGGTGAAGGACTGCAGGAAGCCCATCGTCATCGAGACGATCCAGACCAGGAAAGCCGCCTTGCCGGCAACCCCGGCGATCCCGCCGATGCTGAACAGGACCAGGGGCGGGACGCCGGTGGCGACCCAGAAGGCCCCTTTCCAGGTCAGCGTTCGCTGCAGCTCGTTCGGATGCGAGTTGCCCAGCGCCTCCCGTTCCGTACTGATTAATGTCATCGGCTTCGGTCTCCATCAGGTGATGCGGGATGCTGGCTTGCTGCGCGGTCGGTCAGATCGGGACAGGTGTGATCAGCAGCCGCCGACAGGGGGCTGCGCGGGATGCGTCAGGGGTTTCTTGCCGTCGCGGGGTCCGTGGCCCGGATGCGCGGGACTCGGAAAGCGCCAATCATGGCGATGGTGCGGGCGGGCGGCCCGTTCAGGAACCGGCCGGCCATGTTGGGCCGGAAGGGATCGTTCCGCGTCCGTCAGACAGCGGGCGCAGGCGGGCTGCTCCAAGGGATCGGGCTGGTCGCGCCGGGAATGACGCGGCGCGATCAATCGGGTTGGGCAGCCGTGAGGCGGTGACCGAGAGCCTTGGAGACGTCCGTGCGGGCCGATGTTCCGGCCTTCCGTTTCTCGTCCCGACCGCGATCCCGTATGCCGTGGCAGGCAACTTATTTACCCGAAGGGAATATGGAGGTGCGACAATCTGTCAAGAAAGTTTTTTTCGCCGATCCGAAAAGCTTTCGTTGACCGGCACCCCGACGTTACCTCAAGGTGAAAAAAGTTTCACTGCGGTAAGTCGCGTCGCGGCCCTGCCGCCCCTCCCGAACAGAGGATATCCACCATGTGCGGAATCGTCGGATTGTTCCTGAAGGACCCTGCGCTCGAGCCACAGCTTGGGGCCATGCTGACCGACATGCTGATCACCATGACCGACCGCGGCCCCGACAGCGCGGGAATCGCAATCTACGGACGCGGCGAGCCGGGCCGGGCAAAGCTGACCATCCAGTCCGCCGACCCCGGGCATGATTTCGCCGGACTGGCCGAGGCGGTGGGCGAGGCGATCGGCGCCGAGGCGCGGGCCGAGGTCAAGGACACCCATGTCGTCCTGACCGTCCTCGCCGACAAGCTGCAGGAGGCGCGGGAGGCCGTGCTGGCGATCCGCCCCGGCGTCACCGTGATGAGCGCGGGCGAAGAGGTCGAGATCTTCAAGGAAACCGGCCTTCCCAAGGACGTGGCCGCCCGCTTCGGGATCGAGCGAATGGCCGGCACCCATGGCATCGGCCACACCCGCATGGCGACCGAATCAGCCGTCACCACGGCCGGGGCGCATCCCTTCTCGACGGGGGCCGACCAGTGCCTGGTCCACAACGGCTCGCTCTCGAACCACAACTCGGTCCGCCGCCGCCTCAAGGCCGCCGGCATGAGTTTCCAGACCGAGAACGACACCGAGGTCGCCGCCGCCTTCCTGACCCACAGGATGCACGAGGGCGCCTCGCTTGAGCAGGCGATGGAGGCGACGCTGACCGATCTCGACGGATTCTTCACCTTTGTCGTCGGCACGAAGGACGGCTTCGGGGTGATTCGCGACCCGATCGCCTGCAAGCCCGCCGTGATGGCCGAAACCGACCAGTATGTGGCCTTCGGGTCCGAATATCGCGCGCTCGTCAACCTGCCGGGGATCGAGAATGCCCGCGTCTGGGAGCCGGAGCCCGCGACCGCCTATTTCTGGGAGCGCTGAAGGAATGAACAATTTCGATTTCGACACCCGCGGGCTGCGCGCCGAGGCCGTGCCGCAGAACAGCATCGAGACCGGCACGCAGGTCTTCGACCTCGAAGCCCGGGGCCTGCGGGCGCTGAACGGCACGCTGCACGCCCTGCCGCCGGACACCAACGAGACAAGCTGGGAAATCGTGAATCCCCGGGGCAGCCACGCCATTGCGGTCGGCGTGAACGCGCCCCTGGACATCACCGTGCGCGGATCGACCGGGTATTACTGCGCCGGGATGAACAAGCTGGCCAGCATCCGCGTCCATGGCTCGGCCGGGCCGGGCGTGGCCGAGAACATGATGTCGGGCACCGTCATCGTCGAGGGCGACGCCAGCCAGTATGCCGGCGCCACCGGGCGCGGCGGGCTGCTGGTCATCAAGGGCAATGCCTCGTCGCGCTGCGGCATCTCGATGAAGGGCATCGACATCGTCGTGCATGGCAACATCGGCCACATGTCGGCCTTCATGGCGCAGTCGGGCAACCTCGTGGTCCTGGGGGACGCGGGCGACGCGCTGGGTGATTCGCTCTACGAGGCGCGGCTGTTCGTCCGCGGCCGCGTGAAAAGCCTGGGCGCCGACTGCATCGAGAAGGAGATGCGGCCCGAGCATCTGGAGGCGCTGGAGGATCTGCTGCGCCGGGGCGAGGCCGACGCCAAGGCCCGGCCGGAACAGTTCCGCCGATATGGCTCGGCCCGCCAGCTTTACAACTTCAACATCGACAACGCATCCGCCTATTGAAGGTCCGGCCATGAACGAGCTTCCGCACACGCCCCCGAAGTATTCCTGGACCTTTTCGCCCGAGGTCAACGCCGACATCCGGCGGGCCGCAGCCTCCGGCATCTACGACATCCGCGGCGGCGGGTCCAAGCGGCGCTTGCCGCATTTCGACGACCTGCTGTTCCTTGGCGCCTCGATCAGCCGCTATCCGCTGGAAGGCTATCGCGAGCGTTGCGCGACCGATGTCTGGCTGGGCACCCGCCACGCCAAGAAGCCGATCCATCTCGACATTCCCGTGACCATCGCGGGGATGAGCTTCGGCGCCCTGTCCGGCCCCGCCAAGGAGGCGCTGGGCCGCGGCGCCTCGGCCGCCGGCACCTCGACCACCACCGGCGACGGCGGCATGACCGAGGAGGAGCGCGGCCATTCGAAGACGCTGGTCTATCAATACCTGCCCTCGCGCTATGGCATGAACCCCGACGACCTGCGCCGGGCCGACGCCATCGAGGTGGTCGTGGGCCAGGGCGCCAAGCCGGGCGGCGGCGGGATGCTGCTGGGCCAGAAGATCTCGGACCGGGTGGCGATGATGCGCAACCTGCCGAAAGGGATCGACCAGCGCTCGGCCTGCCGGCACCCCGACTGGACCGGGCCGGATGACCTTGAGATCAAGATCCTGGAACTGCGCGAGATCACCGATTGGGAAAAGCCGATCTACATCAAGATCGGCGGCGCGCGGCCTTATTACGACACGGCCCTGGCGGTGAAGGCGGGCGCGGATGTCGTCGTCCTGGACGGGATGCAGGGCGGGACGGCCGCCACGCAGGACATCTTCATCGAGCATGTGGGCATGCCCATCCTCGCCTGCATCCCGCAGGCGGTGAAGGCGCTGCAGGACCTGGGGATGCACCGGCAGGTGCAGTTGATCGTCTCGGGCGGCATCCGCAACGGCGCGGACGTGGCCAAGGCCATGGCGCTCGGGGCCGATGCGGTGGCGATCGGCACGGCGGCGCTGATCGCGCTGGGCGACAACGACCCCGCGCTGGAGGAGGAATACCGCAAGCTCGGCACCACCGCCGGCGCCTATGACGACTGGCACGAGGGCCGCGACCCTGCCGGCATCACCACCCAGGACCCCGAGCTTTTCGGCCGATTCGATCCGGTCCTCGGCGGGCGGCGATTGACGAACTACCTCAAGGTGATGACGCTGGAGGCGCAGACCATCGCGCGTGCCTGCGGCAAGAATCATCTGCACAATCTCGAACCCGAGGATCTGTGTGCCCTGACGGTGGAAGCCGCAGCCATGGCGGGGGTTCCTGTCGCCGGAACAAGCTGGATCCCGGGGAGGACCGGCTACTGAGAACGCCAACAACAAGCGGGAACGGGGAGGTTAGCGCGAAGATGGCGAAGGACGAGGTTACAACGAAGACAAGGGATCTGGCCGCCTATGCCAAGGCAATCGGCGTCAAGTATTTCATGATTTCCTTCACCGACCTTTACGGCAGCCAGCGGGCCAAGCTGGTGCCGACAGAGGTCATCACCGAGATGGTCCGGGACGGGGCCGGCTTTGCCGGTTTCGCTACCTGGCTGGATCTCACCGCCGCCCACCCGGACATGATGGGCGTCCCCGATCCCGAGGCCGTCATCCAGCTTCCCTGGAAGCCCGAGGTGGCATGGGTTCCGGCCAATTGCGTGATGGAGGGAAAGCCGCTCGAACAGGCGCCACGCAACGTCCTGCGCCGCCTCATCGACGAGGCCGCGAAGGACGGCTTGCGGGTCAAGACAGGCGTCGAGCCGGAGTTCTTCCTGCTGACCCCGGCGGGCGACCAGATCGCCGACATCTACGACACCGCGGAAAAACCCTGCTACGATCAGCAGGCGATCATGCGGCACTATGACGTGATCGCCGAGATCGGCGAATACATGATGCAGATGGGATGGGAGCCGTATCAGGCCGACCACGAGGACGCCATCGGCCAGTTCGAGCTGAACTGGAAATACGACGACGTGCTGCAGACCGCCGACAAGCTGTCCTTCTTCAAGTTCATGCTGAAGTCGGTGGCCGAAAAGCACGGGCTGCGCGCGACCTTCATGCCCAAGCCCTTCAAGGGCCTGACCGGGTCGGGGATGCACGCCCATATCTCGGTCTGGAACCTCGACGGGACCGACAATGCCTTCGCCGATCCCTCGCACGAACTGGGCCTCAGCGAGCAGGGCCATCACTTTCTGGGCGGGATCATGACCCACGCCTCGGCGCTGGCGGCGATCACCAACCCGACGGTCAACAGCTACAAGCGGATCAACGCGCCGCGCACGAGTTCGGGGGCGACCTGGGCGCCGAACACCATGACCTGGACCGGCAACAACCGCACCCACATGGTCCGCGTCCCCGGACCAGGGCGGTTCGAGCTGCGCCTGCCCGACGGCGCGGCAAACCCCTATCTGCTGCACGCGGTCATCCTGGCCGCCGGCATCGACGGCGTGCGCCGGAAACTGGACCCCGGACCCCGCTGCGACCTCGACATGTACACCCAAGGCCACACCGTCACCGACGCGCCGAAGCTGCCCTTGAACCTGCTGGACGCCCTGCGCGCCTATGAGGCCGACACGGTCCTGTGCGAGATGATGGGCTGCGGCTTCTCGAAGGCCTATGTGAAGATGAAGCACCGCGAATGGGACAGCTTCGTGTCCCATTTCTCGCGCTGGGAACGGGAGCACACCCTGGACGTCTGAGATGGAGGAAGGCGATGCCCTCGGTTTATGACGAGATCGGCGGCGCGACCGCCCTGCGGGCTCTGGTCGGGCGGTTCTACGACCTGGTCGAAACCGATCCGCGCGGCGCCGTGATGCTGGGCCAGCACCTGCGCGGCCACGGCATCGCCCATGTCCGCGAGGAACAGTTCGCCTTCCTGTCGGGCTTCCTGGGCGGCCCCCGCCTTTTCGCCGAGCGGCACGGCCACATGAACCTGCGCGAGTTGCACGACCACCTGCCGATCCGCCCGCAGGAGGCCGAGGACTGGCTGGCCCTGATGGATCAGGCCATCGCCGACAACGGCCTTGCCGGCGGCGCGATCGAGCGCGCCCGCCCCGCTCTGCGCCGGGCGGCGCTGATGCTGGTCAACCGGGAGGCCGATGCCGGGACCGAGCTTGAGGCAGCGCAGGCTTCGGACCGGTAGAAGGACCGCTGCAACTGCGGGCCGCGCCATGCCGGCGGCATGGAAGGTGCGGGTTTTGTCGTGATGGCTCGACCTGCGGTTCGGGTTTCCCGGGACCCCCGGTTCGGACTGCCGCGCAGAACAGGCGCATCAGGCGGCGGGTTCCAGCGGCTGGTTCATCCATACGGCACCCACCCTCCGGCGCTGCAGGAGATGATGGAATCGCATATGGCCGATCCGCTGCTGGCCGAGCGGTCAGCCCATCAAGCCAAGGTCATCGCCCGGCAGTTGCGGCGCCTGTTCCATCGGCGGCCCAAGCGTTCGGTCCAGCGGTTCTGGCTGCGCCTGCGGCTGGCCAGAACCGACGAACTGCTGCGCCGGACGCGGCTGGCCTTGGCCGGGGTGGCCGCGCCTTACGGCTTTGCCAAGGCGGCGCGTTTCGCCCTGTTATGCAAACCGGAAGCGCGAGACCCCGACGGACCGGTGCCGTCGGGGCTGGGGGCGGCTGATTTGCGGCCCTTCGGGCAGGGACCGGCCGCAGGCCATCATCGCGCCGGACAGGACCGGCGCGACGGCCCTGTTCGTCCTATTTCGCGCGGATGGCGAAAAGCTTGCGGACGGTTTCCTCGGTCTTCCAGATGCCATCGAAGCCGGCCTCGACCAAGAAGGTATCGCCGGCGACATAGGTTTTCGGCTCCTGGTCCTTGTCGGTCAGGACCGCCCTGCCCTCGAACATGTGGATCAGCTCATCAACCTCGTACTTGACGCGGTAGCTTCCGGGGGTCGCCTCCCAGTAGCCGGTCAGGTACTTGCCGTCGTCGGACTGCCGCTCGATCCAAGTCTTCATGGTCGGCGAGCCTTCGACCGGCTGCCACCAGTCCAGATCGGTGGTGATCGGCTCGACATTCGGTTTCTGGTAGCTGCCGAACTTGATGATGGCCATGGTGATGCTCCTTTTCTGCGTGTCATCCGGGTGCCGGACAGTCATGTGTCCGCCCGCGCCAGTATCGGCACGGGCGGACAGGGGTTGATCTGTCGGGGTGGTCAGCCCATGCGTTCGCTGGAATAGGAACTGGGCGAGGCCGGGAAGACCACCGTCTTGTTGCCGTTCAGGAAGACGCGGTGATGGGCATGGGCGTGGATGGCGCGGGCCAGCACCTGGCTTTCCACGTCGCGGCCGAGCGACACATAGTCCTCGGGCGACTGGGCGTGGGTCACGCGGATCGTGTCCTGCTCGATGATCGGGCCTTCGTCGAGATCGGCGGTGACGTAATGCGAGGTCGCCCCGATCAGCTTCACCCCCCGCTCATAGGCCTGCTTGTAGGGGTTCGCCCCCTTGAACGAGGGCAGGAAGGAATGGTGGATGTTGATGATCCGCCCCGACATCTTCCGGCACATCGCGTCCGACAGCACCTGCATGTAGCGCGCAAGCACGATCAGCTCGGCCCCGGTGTCCTCGACCACATCCATGATCCGGGCCTCGGCCTCGGGCTTGTTTTCCTTGGTCACCCGGATGCAGTGGAAGGGGATGTCATGGTTCACCACCACCTTCTGGTAGTCCATGTGGTTCGAGATCACCGCCACGATCTCGACCGGCAGCGCCCCGATCCGCCAGCGATAGAGCAGGTCGTTCAGGCAATGCCCGAAACGCGAGACCATCACCACGACCTTCATTTTCTGCGTCTGGTCGTGGAAACTGTAGGTCATGCCAAAGCGGTCGGCGATTTCCCCGAAACCCTCGCCCAGCTTGTCCAGCGTCGTCTCCTTTTCCGAGGCGAAGCTGACGCGCATGAAGAACTTGCCCGTCTGCGGGTCGTCGAACTGCGAACTGTCGGTGATGTGGCAATCGGCCGCCGCCAGATAGCCGGAGATCGCCGCGACGATGCCCTTGGTGGAATCGCAGGTCACCGTCAGGCAGAATTTCGTCATCAAGGCGTCGGCGCCCTGCGTCTGCCGCGGCGCGGGGGCAGGCGTGGTCTTCACCGGCTTGACCCCGGCCTCCGGGGCAGGGCCGCGCAGGGCGCGGCCTTCCGCCACGATCTGATCCGCTTCCATGATGTCTTCTCCTTTCATGAGCCCATTCCCTCGGGTTCGGGCAGATTGTTGGCGCGGCAGCAGGCGGTGATGGTATTGGCCAGCAGGCAGGCGATGGTCATCGGCCCGACCCCGCCCGGTACCGGGGTGATCGCCCCGGCCACCTGCGCAGCGCTGCCATAGTCCACGTCGCCGACAAGTCGGGTCGCGCCATCCTCCTCGATCCGGTTGATGCCCACGTCGATGACGGTGGCGCCGGGCCTGATCCAGTCGCCGGGGATCATGTTCGGCCGGCCCACCGCCGCCACGACGATGTCGGCACCCCGGCACAATTCAGCCAGGTTCCTCGTCCGGCTGTGGGCGATCGTCACCGTGCAGTTCTCGCGCAGCAGCAGTTGCGCCATCGGTTTGCCGACGATGTTGGACCGCCCCACGACGACCGCGTGAAGGCCCGACAGGTCGCCCAGCCGGTCCTTCAGCATCATCAGGCAACCCAAGGGCGTGCAGGGCACCATGGCCTTCTGCCCGCTGCCAAGCAGCCCGACGCTGAGGACATGAAAGCCGTCCACGTCCTTCGCGGGGTTGATCGCGTTGATGACCGCATCGCTGTCGAGATGGCCGGGCAGCGGAAGCTGCACCAGTATCCCATGCACGGCAGGATCGGCATTCAGCCGCGCGATCACCGCCATCAGCTCATCCTGTGAAATCCCGGCCGCCAGCTTGTGCTCGAAGCTTTCCATCCCCGCGGCGCGGGTCTGGATGCCCTTGTTGCGGACGTAAACCTCGGAGGCCGGGTCTTCGCCGACCAGCACCACCGCCAGCCCCGGCACGATCCCGTGCTCTGCCTTCAGGGCAGAGACGTGATCCGCGACCCGCGCCCGCAGCCCCGCGGCAAAACTCTTTCCGTCGATGATCGAACCCATTTTCCTCCCCCTCAGACAGCAGGGATGCTTTTCCGGCCCGCGCCCCTCGGGGCGCGGATGGTTCCGTTGCCACCGCTGCCATATCAGGCGCGGGGACGTTCCTTCTTGGGATCGTAATGCGGGAAGGCGGTGACGCGCGCCCCGATCCGCTTGAGATGGCCGTCGAGCCGCCCCACCTCGACCTCGGTCCCCTGCTCGGCATGGGCCACGTCCACCCGTGCCAGCGCGATCATCTGCCCGTCCCGCGGCACCCGCATGGCCGAGCAGATCTCGCCCACCTGCGCCCGGCCGATGCGGATGCAGTCGCCATGCCCGACGCGTTCCTGCCCGTCGATCATCAGGCCCACGAACTTGCGCGACGGATGCTCTTTGCGACGGACCAGCGCATCGCGCCCGACGAAATCGGCGGTCTTGGACTTGAGCGGCACGGTGAAGCCGACGCCCGCCTCGAAGGGGTCGGTCTGGTCGCTGAAGTCATAGCCCGCGAAGACCAGCCCCGCCTCGATCCGCACCAGGTCCAGCCCGGCCAGGCCCATGGGCCTGATGCCCAGGGGTTGGCCCGCTTCCCAGATCGCGTCGAACACGGCCTCGCCGTCGCGGGGGTGGCAGAAGACCTCGTAGCCGAGTTCGCCGGTATAGCCGGTGCGGGACACCACGACCGGCACGCCATCAATCCCGCCGATCCGGCCCACGGTGAAGCGGAACCAGCCAAGCTCCTCCAGCGAGGGCTGGTGCGGCGGGGTCCAGATGATCTGCGCCAGCAGCTCGCGCGATTTCGGGCCTTGGACGGCCAGGTTGTGCATCTGGTCGGTGGACGACCGGATCATCACGTTCAGTCCCAGCCGCGCGGCTTCCTCGCGCATCCAGGCGCCGCCCTCGTCGCTGCCGCCGATCCAGCGGAAGTTCTGGTCGCCCAGGCGGAACAGGGTGCCGTCGTCGATCATGCCGCCATGCGGATAGCACATCGCGGAATAGACCACCTGCCCATGGCCCAGCTTGCTTACGTCGCGGGTCAGCACCCAGTTCAGCAGCCCCTCGGCATCGGGACCCGTCACCTCGAATTTGCGCAGCGGCGACAGGTCCATCGCCACGACGCCCTCGCGGCAGGCCCAGTAGCTTTCCACCGGATCGCAGCCGGGGAAGCTGTTGGGCAGCCAGAAGCCGCGGTATTCGACGAAGTCGCGCGTCATGGCGGCGAATTTCTGGTGGAAAGCGGTTTCGCGCGTCATGATCGGTTCCGAGTCAGGGGTCGGACGCCAGGCGACGGCACGCTGGAAACGTTCGGTCGCGGCATAGGTCCGCAGGTGGATGTCGGTCAGGGTCCAGCCGTTCGCGGCGGTGGTGTCGTCGGGGCAGGCCGAGGACACGCAGACGATGTCGGTCAAGGCCCGCAGCATCACATAGTCGCCCGGCCGGGACCACGGCTCGTCGGCATACATGACCCCATGCGCGTCGATGCCGGTGTTGAAGAAGAAGTTGGCCGCCATCCAGCCGCGCCGCGCCGGCACCCCGTATTCCGCCAGCGCTGCGTTGAAGTTGTCGGTGCAGTTGGCGTGGCCCGGATAGCCGATGTCGTCATAGTATTTCGCCGCGCAGGCCATGGCGAAGGCGTCATGCCGCCCGCAGGTATCCTGCACGACCTCGATCAGCGGGGTCAGGTCATGGTCGTAGTATTTCGCGTGCAGCCCCGGCATCGGATAGGAATGCCCCATCAGCGTCCGCGTCGAGGTCACGTCCAGCGGGTTGAAGATGCCGCGATCCACCTTGCGGGCGTCGAAGCACTGGAAATCCGTGCATTGCCGGCCATCGACATCGATGATCTGCAGGTATTCGCCGGCCCGGAGCAGATAGGCCTCGGCCGTCGAGGACTTCACCCGCAGGTCAAGGACGGGGTCGGCCAGCGGATCGGCCAAGGCGAAGCTGCCCGCCTCGCGCGGTCTGGCCCGGTTCACCAGCAGGGTCAGGGGCGTGGCGGTGTCCTGCCGCTCGAAGTCCATCGCCTCGCCCGGCGCGGCGACCACCAGCCATCCCTCGGCCTGCGCGGTGAAATCCGCCCGGTCGCCTGCGGTGGAACGGTCGCCGAAAAGGCCGATGGCACGGGCCTTTCCGATGTCGATCCCGCGCGCGGCCATGCCCTTGCGAAGCCGGTCGAGACCTGGCTGGCCCGAGGCCAGCAGCGCCCGCAGCCCGTCCGCGGGCACATCGGCCGCGGCCCCCAGGATGCCCGCGTCAAGGCGGCCATCCCGGTGGGCGGCCAGCAGCTCGGCGCGCTGCCCGCCCTCGTCGTTCATGATCTCGATCCGGTCGCCGGCCAGGACCGGCACCATCACGGCGCCCGCCCCCGGAACCGAATAGCGTTCCTGCGCCGGGGCGAGGTTGTAGCTGGCGACCCGGCGCGAACGCGTCGCCTGCGGCGGACCGGGCCGAAGCAGCCGGTCATAGGGAAGGGACAGCATGTCAGGCCCTCACGCCGGAAGAGAAAGAAGGCGGCAATCCTGATCCATCGCCGCCGGCTGGTCCCGAAGGATTTTCTCGTCCTTGTGGGGCGCGGATTCGTTCTGGAGATAGGTCTCCATGCTGTCGTCCAGCGCATCCTTCCAAGGCGTGTGATGCACCGGCGCCATCGTCCCGGTGATGACCGAGCGGTAGCAGTTGTTGCGGAAACCCATGATGTCCTGAGCCTTGTGCTTCTTCCATTCGAAGAAGGCCTTGCAGGCACCATCGACATCAAAGCTGGGATAGTCGGTCTCGGCGATCAGTTCCTTGACGTAGTCGCCCTGGTACTGGATCGCATATTTCACGTCGTCCGAGGCTTCCTCGCGCGCCTCGCGCTCGGCCACGTCGGCCAGCATCACCTGCTTGTCCGCCGGGATGGCGATGCGGTCCAGGATGATGTCGCGGACATACCAGGCTTGGGCGTCGAACATGTTGAAGGTGAACCACTGGTCCTGCATCCCCAGATAGAACATCCTGGGATTGTGGACATAGACCACCCCTTTCCACAGGTCGGCGGTCGCCAGCCGGTTCTTCGTCTTCAACCGCAGGTCGTCGGGCAGGAAGGGGAAATAATGCCGGTAGCCGGTGCAGAGGATGATGGCATCCACGTCCTTGCTGCTGCCGTCGGCGAAATGGGCGGTCTTCCCGTCGATATGCGTCAGCGCCGGCTTTTCGTCCCAATTATCAGGCCATTTGAAGCCCATGGGGGCCGAGCGATAGGAACTGGTGACGGATTTCGCGCCGTATTTCCAGCATTGCGAGCCGATGTCCTCGGCGGAATAGGACGCGCCCAGGATCAGCACGTCCTTGCCCGAGAATTCGCAGGCGTCGCGGAAATCATGGGCGTGGACGATCCGGCCCTTGAACTGCGCGAAGCCCGGATATTCCGGCACGTTCGGGCTTGAGAAATGGCCCGAGGCCACGATCACGTTGTCGAACCGCTCCTTGTAGACGCGGTCCGCCTTCATGTCGTGGATGGTGATGGTGAAATCATCGGCCTCGGCGTCGTATTCGACCCAGCGGATGACGCTGCTGAAGCGGATCCAGTCGCGGACGCCCGCCTTCTTCACCCGGCCTTCGATGTAATCGAACATCACCGGGCGCGGCGGATAAGAGGCGATCTGCTTGCCGAAATGCTCCTCGAACGGATAATCGGCGAATTCCAGCCCTTCCTTGGGACCGTTGGTCCAGAGATAGCGATACATCGAGCCATGCACCGGCTCGCCATTCTCGTCGACGCCGGTGCGCCAAGTGTAATTCCACAAGCCTCCCCAGTTCGCCTGCTTTTCAAAACAGACGATTTCCGGGATCTCCGCGCCCTTCTGGGCCGCAGATTGAAAGGCGCGCAGTTGGGCAAGCCCCGAAGGCCCCGCGCCGATGATCGCGATGCGCTTTGTCATGTGGTCCGTTCTCCTCCCCAGGATGGTCCGACCAGTTTTCAAAAGTGGTTCAATAACCCTGAACCAATCAGACCATCCCTTTCCCGATCTGGCAACAGATTTCTTGGCCGTACCCGGATGCGGCGATTTGCCGCTGTTCTTCAAGGAAATCGCGCTATTGTCGCGGGGATGAACAGGACCAGCCTTGCCCAGAGACTCGCGGTCGGCGCATCCCTGCCACGTCTTGGGGCGGCGGATCGCGCCCCGTTGCGAATCGGTTTCCTCACCCCCTTGTCCGGCCCCGAAGAGCCTTGGGGCCGCCCGGGACTGGACGGGTGCCGCATCTGGATGGACTGGATCAACGCGCGCGGCGGCCTGATGGTGGCCGGCAAGCGGCACCGGGTCGAGATCGTCGCCCATGACAGCGCGCAAGGACCCGAGCAGACCCTGCAGGCCGCGCGCGACATGGCCGAGCGGCTGCATGTCCGGCTGATCCTGACGCTGGGGGGCGACAGCTTCGCGGCCGCCATACCCTACCTGATGCAGCGCCGGATGCTGGTGGCGACGTTGCTGCCCTCGGACCTGACTCCCGACACGCCCTTCCTGATCGCCCCCGTCGAGGTTCATCCGTTCTTCAACGCGACCGGAGTCGAATGGCTGGCGCGGCAGTTGCCCCCTGCCCGCCGCGTGGCGCTGTGCACCCAGACCGACAGCCTCGGCCTGCCGTCGCTGGCGGTCTATCGCACGGCCTTCGATGCCGTCGGCTGGTCGCGGATCAGGGAATTGCGCTATGCCCCGCGCGAGGGCGATGCCGACGCGATCGTGGCCGCGATGATGGCGGATGATCCCGATGTGCTGTGCTGGTGCTCATCCACCTCGCCGATGGTCCATGCGCTGACCGAGGCGGCATGGCGGCGCGGCTTCAGGGGCCAGATCCTGTCCTGCGTGGCCGATGGCTATCCGCGCCTGATTGCCCGCACCTCGCCCGAGTTCATGGAAGGCTACACCTTCCAGTTCCCCGATTTCGACGACCCGATGCTGGCCGACGTCCCCTTCTTCTTCCGCCAGCCACAGGCTTTCTTCGAGGCATACAACGCCCGCTTTCCGGGGGAATGGGGCGCGGTGAGCTGGGAATACGCCTCGATCCTGGATCTGTGGCACGGGGCGGTGGAACTGGCAGACACGGTCGAGCCGGCCTCGGTCCTGGCGGCGATGAAGCGCACCCAACAGGTTCCCCATGCCTTCGGTCCCGCGCGCTGGACCGGACGCGAGCTGTTCGGCACCGACAATGCCCTGATCGGCGACTGGCCCGTGGTGGCGATCCGGGACGGCCGCGCGCGCATTCAGGAATTCGGCTCGGTGCTGGACTGGCTCGATCGCCACGGCGAGGCGCTGGCCCGGCAACTGGACGGACTGGGCCAGTCGTGGCACCAGCGCCTGCGCCGCCAGATCAGCCGTCCTGAAGCAGCAGCTTCTGATCCTCGATCAGCCCCAGCTTCATGAATTCGCAGGCTTCCTCGATGTCGCGGGCGGTAATCGCGTTGAACAGCGAATTATAGCCGCGCTGATAGCGGGCGATCCGGTCCGGCGTCAGGTGGCGGCGATACATGGCGGCGCGGAAGGACTGTCGCCGGGCGTCCAGCACCAGGTTGTAGCAGGCGATCAGCAGCGGGTTGCCGGTGCCCGCCGCGATCTGGCGGTGGAACTCCTCCTCCAGCCGGACGAAGGCCATGGCGTCCACCTGCACGGCCTCCATCTGCGACAGGGTCTCGCCCAGGGCCTCGATCTGGCGGGGGGACATGCTGATGATGGCCAGGCGGATCATCTCTGGCTCCATGATCCCGCGCATCACCTGCAACTGCAGGGGACCGGTTTCCGCAGCCACGGCGGAAGCCGATTCCTTGGCGCCTTCGGGATCGAAGGTCACGAACGACCCCGACCCCGCCCGCCGGCGGATCAGGCCTGCGGCCTCGACCTGATCCAGCGCCTCGCGCACGGTGTTGCGCGCCACGCCCAGGTCCTGCGCCAGCTGGCGTTCCGAGGGCAGCCGCTCCTCCAGCCCGTATTCCTGCGACACGATCCGCATGGTCAGCGTATCGACGACATACTGGACCGTCTCTCCCAGCATCGGGGCATTGCGACGGGCCGCGGGAATTACATGACTGGAGGACATCGCCTGAGAGTTCCGTGGTATTGCACCATGCCGGGCGAGCCGGACGGCTCAGCCCCTAGTTACGCGTTCGGGACCGCGATCTCCAAGGAGAGACTGCCGGATAAACGCGGCCTTCCCCGGATCGACTGCCCTTGCCTTTCCGGCAGGACCCGGCGCAGCCCTTCAGGACCTCGTCCGGGATCGTCCGCTTGTCGGCTGGTGCCGAAAACGATCGCGATAGTGATTGACCGCACCGAAGGGGGAAGCATGGCATGATCCTCGCCCTCTTCGGCTTCCTGCTGCTGGTGATCCTAGCGCTGCTGGTCGTCGGCATGTTCATGGAAACCAGCGCCGCGATCCTGCTGATGGCGCCCGCAGCCGCCCGCTATGGCATCGATCCGATCCATTTCGGCATCGTCGTCATCAACATCGAGATCGGCCTGCTGACCCCGCCGCTTGCCGCCAACCTCTACGTAGCCGCGCTGACGAACCGCATTCCCATCATGGCGCTTTTGCGGCAGAATGGGCGGTTCCTGCTGGCCTGCCTGATCATGCTGGCGGCGATCCACCCAAGTGCCCGGCATCGCGCTGTGGTACTATATCCCGCCAAGAGTGCCGGTGCCCCGCGCACTGCTGTTCCACGAGGACGCCGCGCTGCTGGGCACACCCTTCTACCTGATGGACTTCGTCGAGGGCCGGGTCTTCTCCGACGGCCGCCTGCCTGACCTCTCCCCGGCCGAACGGCGCGAGGTCTACCTGTCGATGGTCCGCACTCTTGCCCGGCTTCACCGGGTCCGGCCGGACGAGATCGGCCTGTCGGACTTCGGCCGCCCCGGCGACTACTTCGCCCGCCAGATCCACCGCTGGACCAGCCAGCTCGAGGCCTCCTCCTTCGCGGAGGACAGGGTGCTGCTGGCGCTGTCGGAACGGCTGGCCGAACTGCAGCCGCCCGACGACGGGCTGTCCTCCATCGCCCATGGCGACTTCCGGCTGGGCAACATGCTCATTCACCCGACCGAGCCCCGCGTGATCGCCGTCCTCGACTGGGAACTGTCCACCATCGGCCATCCGCTGGCCGACCTCGGCTTCGCCGCCATGCCCTTCCACACCAGCCCGGACGAATACGGCGGCATCCTCGGCGCCGAAACCGAGGGCATCCCCACCGAGGCCGGGTTCTTCGAAGCCTACCGCGAGGTCCACCCCGAGGTTCCCCCGCCCCAAGCCTTCCACATCGCCTTTGCGCTCTTCCGCTTCGCGGTGATCTTCACGGGCATCGCCGACCGCGCCGCCCAGGGCACCGCCGCCGACCCCGAGGCCGCCCGCTACGCCCCGCTGGCGGGCCGCTTCGCCCAAAGAGCCTGGGAGGTGCTGGGAGAAACGCCGCCCGAAGGCTGATCCGGCCCGACCGGGAGAAAGGCCGGCGGCATCCCTGCCGGCCGATGCCCGTGGATCAGCCGCAGCGATGCGGCAAGGCAACCCGCCGCCAGCGTCAGCACGCCCTCACCCGAGGCGCGAGAGGCAACAGGCGGCGCCCGTGACAGCAGGAGCGTGCCGGCAGGCCGGAGTGTCCGAACAAGCGGTCTGCGCTGTCGCTGGAAGCGCGCGGGGCTGGACGCGGCACCCCTGATGGCGGGGGCTTTCACGGGCAGGCGGGAGTGCCGCGACAGGCAGTCCCCGCCGCCGCCTCAAGCGCCAGAGGCTGAACGCTGCGACAGGGTCCTCGCAGGCGGGAGTGCCCGAGCGCAGCGCCGCCCCCAACGCGCGGCGCAGGGTTGCGCGCGGGCGGGATCGCTTCCTCAACAGGCGATCTGCGCGGTCGCCCGCAGTTCCCCGGCGGTGGCGGTGCCGAGGCCGAAGAACTCCAGATAGGCCGGGATCATCTCGAACAGCATGTCGGTCCCGACCTGGTACCGGCAGCCCCGCGCGGCCGCCGCCCGCAGGAAGGGCGTCATCCCGGAACTCAGCACCACCTCGCCCACGAAGGCCGAGGGGTCGATGCGCTCAACGTCCAGCGGCAGCGGATCGCCAGGACGCATCCCCAGAGGCGTCGCGTTCACCACGATGTCAAAGCCCGCCGGATCATTCCGGCCCGGCGTCAGCCGCAGCGCCGGGTAATGCGCGGCCAGCCGCCTGGCCAGCGCCTCCATCCCCGCGCGGTCCGGGTCATACAGCGCCAGTTCCGCCGCCCCTGCCCGCGCCAGCGAGGCCGCGATCGCGCGGCCCACCCCCCCGCAGCCGACGACCAGCGCGCGGCGGCCCTCGATGGACTGGCCTTTGCGCAGGACGCCGCGCACGAAGCCCTCGCCGTCGAACTGGTCGGCGGTGAGCCGCCCGTCCGCCTCGGCCCGCACCGCATTGGCAGCCCCGGCGATGGCGGCAGTGGGGGTCACATGATCCACAAGGCCCATCGTCCTGACCTTGTGGGGCATCGTCACAAGCGCACCACGGATGTTCGACAGACGGAAGACCAGCGGCAGGAAGGCCGGGTAGTCCTCGGGTTTCACGCCCATGGGCACCACCACCGCGTCGATGCCGCGGGCGCCGAACCACGGGTTGTAGATCATCGGCGCCTTGAAGCTCTCGGTCGGATAACCGAGATGCGCCACCAGCGCGGTCCGCCCCGAGATCAGGGGCATGGTCGGAAGGGCCGCGTCCATCAGTGATGCGCCAGGATCTCGCCCAGGAAGGCGCGGGTGCGTTCGTGGCGGGGGTTGCGGAAGAAGGCCTCGGGCGCGTTCTCCTCGATGATCCGGCCGTCGGACATGAAGATCACCCGGTCGGCGACCTGCCGGGCGAAGCCCATCTCGTGGGTGACGCAGATCATCGTCATGCCGTCATTCGCCAACCCGATCATGGTATCCAGAACCTCCTTGACCATCTCGGGGTCCAACGCCGAGGTCGGCTCGTCGAACAGCATGGCGATCGGCTTCATGCAGAGCGCGCGGGCGATGGCGACGCGCTGCTGCTGGCCGCCGGAAAGCTGCGCGGGATACTTGCCCGCCTGGTCGCCGATGCGGACGCGGTCGAGATAGCGGCGGGCGGTCGCCTCGGCCTCGGGTTTCGACACGCGGCGGACGCGCATGGGGGCCAGCATGCAGTTTTCCAGCACGGTCATGTGCGGGAACAGGTTGAACTGCTGGAAGACCATGCCGACCTCGCGCCGCACCCGGTCGATGGCCTGCGGGTTGTCGGTCAGTTCCGTGCCGTCCACCACGATGCGGCCCGCGTGGATCGGCTCAAGGTGGTTGATGCAGCGGATCAGGGTGGACTTGCCCGAACCGGATGGCCCGCAGAGCACGATCTTCTCGCCCCGCCGGACGGAAAGGTTCACGTTCCGCAGGGCGTGGAAGTCGCCGTAGTATTTCTCCACCCGCTCCATGCTGATCAGGATGTCGTCCGGCATGGCGTCACGCCCCGGTCAGCGAGGCCAGCCGCCGCAGGCCAAGGCGGTAGCCTTCCGTCCCGCAGCCCACGATCACCCCGTTCGCGCGCAGGCTGACATAGGAATGATGGCGGAAGCTTTCGCGCTGGTGGACGTTCGAGACATGGACCTCGATCACCGGCCCGGCAAAGGCGTTCAGCGCGTCGAGGATCGCGATGGAGGTATGGGTGAAGGCGCCGGGGTTGATGACGATGCCCGCTGCTTTCTCGCGCGCCTGATGGATCCAGTCGATCAGTTGCCCCTCGTGGTTCGATTGCAGGAAGCGGATGTCGAGGTCCAGATCGGCGGCGAGGCGAGCGCAGTCGCGTTCGACGTCGGCCAGCGTCTCGTGGCCGTAGATCTCGGGCTCGCGCTTGCCGAGCAGGTTCAGGTTGGGTCCGTTCAGGATGAAGATGGTGCGGGGCATGGCGTCCTCGGGTGATGCCCGGCGCCGGGGCGCCGGGCGAAAGCGTTACTGCGTGACGGTATAGGGGATGCCGTCCATTTCGGCCGGGAAGTCGGGCGGGGAAAGCTGCATCCACTTGTCATAGGTCGCCTTGTAGGCGTCCGAAATCATGTGGCTTTCCAGGAAGCCGTTCAGCGCCTCGTTCCAGTCGGTCTCGCCCAGCCGGCTGCCGGCGCCGTTGTAAAGCGCAGTCAGCGGCATCTTGTTCTCGTAGACGCCCGGACGCGCGGCTTCCAGCCGCTGGATGTAGATCTGGTTGCCGCCGACCGCATCCACCTGCCCCGACAGCAGCGCCTGGATCGTCGCCGCGTCGTCGTCGAAGCGCAGGATGTTGGCCTCGGGCGCCTCGGCGGTCAGCGCGGTGTCCTGCGCTGCGGCGCGGGGGACGCCCACACGCTTGCCGGCGAGGTCCGCGCCGCTGGCCGCCGCCATCTCTTTCGGCGCCACGACCGAAAGCTGGTTGGCGGCATAGGGGCGCGAATACTGGATCGACTGGGCGCGTTCCGCCGTCATCCCCATGGTGGCGAACAGCACGTCCACCTTGTCGGTGGTCAGCGCCGGGATGCGGTTCGCGACCTGCAGCGGCACGAACTCGGCCTCGACGCCCAGGTATTCCGCAAAGGCGCGGCCCATGTCGGCGTCGAAGCCGTCCGCCTGGCCGGCCGAGTTGATGCACCCCCAGGGGCAGTTGTCGCCCTGGATGCCGACGCGGATCGTGCCCGAGGCCTTTGCCTCCTCGACCGTGCGGGCCTGGGCCGCCAGCGGCAGGGCAAGCGCGGCCATCAGCGCGGTGCCGGAAAGCAGTCTTGAGAACATGGTTCTTCCTCCCGTTTGTTATATCTCAGCGCGCGGTTGCGGCCGCGAGCCGTCTTTCCATCCGCCGACCCCACATCGACAGGGGCCAGCACAGCGCGAAATAGACCAGCCCGACGATGCCGAACACCAGCAAGGGACGGAAGGTCTGGTTGGACACGATCTGGCCCGCCCGCGTCAGTTCGATGAAGCCCACGATGGCCGCCAGTGACGTGCCCTTGAGCAGTTGCACCAGAAAGCCGATGGTCGCGGGCAGGGACAGTCGCAGCGCCTGCGGCAGGATCACGTCCCGCATGAGCGAGGCGTAGCCGAGGCCCAGCGCATGGGCGGCTTCAGACTGCCCCCTGGGCACGGCCTGGATGCCGCCGCGCCAGATCTCGCCCAGGAAGGCCGAGGCGTGCGCTGTCAGCGCCACCGCCACCGCGCCCCAGGCGGGCGGGCTGAACCCCAGCAGCGGCAGGCCGAAATAGACCACGAACAGTTGCATCAGCAGCGGCGTGCCCTGGAAGATGGCGATCCAGCCCGCCGCAAGCGCCGACAGCCAGCGTATCGGCGAGACCCGCGCCAGTGCCACGAGAAAGCCGAAAAGGATGCCTCCGGTGAAGCCGATGGCGGTCAGCGCCAGAGTCCACATCAACCCGCGGCCGAGGAAGGCAAGCTCCTGTGGTCCGATCATCGCGGTGCCCTCAGCGCGACGGCCAGGCGAAGGCGCGGCGGCCTACGGCGGCGAACATCAGCATCATCAGCCAGGACACGCCAAGGTAGATGACGGTGATGGTGAAATAGACCTCGAAGGTGCGGAAGGTGTCGCCGTCGATCCGCTGCGCGACCGAGGTGAGTTCAAAGGCGGAAATCGAGGTGGCGATGGATGTCGTCAGCGTCAGCATGATGAACTGGCTGACGAGGGAAGGATAGATCGACCGCATCGCGGGCCTGAGGATGATGAAGCGGAAGACCTCGGACCGGCGCAGGCCCAAGGCCAGCCCCGCTTCGGTCTGGCCCTGCGGAATCGCCTCGACGCCGCCGCGGATGATCTCGACCGCATAGGCACCGCCGTTGAGGCCGAGGGCCACGATGGCCGTCGCGGTCGGGTTCAGCCGGATGCCCGCCAGCGGCAGGGCGAAGAAGATGAAGAAGATCTGCACAAGAAAGGGCGTGTTGCGGATAACCTCGACGAAGGTGCGGACGATGGCATGGCCGATCCGGCTGCGGCTGCGAAGGACCGCGACGCCGCCGATGCCGATCGCCAGCGCCAGCCCCATGCCGGCCAGCGCAAGCCAGATCGTCCCCAGCGTGCCCCAGGCCAGTTGCGGCCAGCGTTCCAGCACCACCCCGAAGTCGAGTTGCACCATCGGCGTTCTTTCTTCCCCGCGCGTCCGGCGCGTTCCCTGCCGGCCACATATGCGCGAGGCGGGGGCGCAAGGTCAAAGACATTGCTTTCCGCAAACCGCCATTGCGACGGTCATGGACGATGCGGGCATCCCGATCCCGAAGCGCCGTTTACACCCCTTGCAGGCGAGCCATTGCCGCCAGTGGACCGGCACGGCGGCGGAACGGACAGGCGCTTCATCACCACGTCAATGCGGAAGCCGACACCGTCGCCGCAGACCTTCCAGTCGCCGCCTGGCCGGCCAATGGGTCGGACTGCCGGGACTGCGGCTGGAACTGCGACAGGATCAGTGAGCGCCGTTCCGGGGAAAGCCGCTTCATCCCTTCGCATCCTTTGAGGGAGTGCGTCCGCCCCCCGGTCCGTCAGGCAACCGGGCGGATCAGGACCGCACGAGGCGGGCTCAGGATATTCATGGGCGTCAGCACGCCGGGCATGGTCCTGCCGAAACTCGACAGGGGCTACCCGCCCTCATTCTTTTGCCCCCGGCCCCGCATCCGCTCCATCCGGTCGAACAGCGGCGCGAGCCGGCCCCGGTGATAGGTCAGCCCCTCGTAGACCGCATAGGCCCGGCGCGCCCAGGCCAGATAAACCTGCGGCCGCCCCGTTCGGGCGGCGAGCCAGGCCATCCGGTGCGATCCCCGGCTGATCGCCGCGCGGGTGCGGTAAACCAGCTTGCGGCGCCAGCCGATCCCCTTGGCCGAGGGCGTCACGCGCTTCACCGGCCGGATGCCGCGCTTCGCCCATGTCAGGCGATAGGCCAGCCCCTCGCGCCTTTGCCGGAACCCCGCCGCTTGGGTGCCCGCCACGAAATCGGCATCGACCTGCTGCAGGTCCAGTCGCCCCTCGGCCTGACCCTCGTCAATCAGGCGCTGGACCAGAGGCGCGCGCACGACCATGACATTGGTCCCCCGCCCGTCCGAGGAATAGGGCTCGACCCAGGCATCGCCGAAGCTGACGTCGGCCGTTTCCGCCACCACGTCGTCGCAGAAGTTGCAGGCCGGGTTCTGGAAATACCCCGCGCCCCAGTCGCCGTCGGCGAGGTGGAACCATTCGTTCTGGACAGTCGAGCCGTCGTCCAGTGTCAGATGCGCCGTATACCAGTTCGCAGGCCGGTTCGCGTCCTTCAGCCGGTATTCGACGGCGCGCACCCGGTCATGGTCCACGCCCAACTGCCAGGCAAAGCTCTGCACGAAGCGCGCACTTTTCATGTGGCCGCAGAAAAGGCCGAGGAAATGCGTGATCCGTTCCGCCAGCACCGCGTCCTGCGCGCAGGCCAGATGCACCGCCTTGATGAAGCAGGGGATGCCCACCACCGCATAACGGCCCGGGGTGGCGCGGACCTGATCCAGCACGGCAGCCAGGTGGATGGGGTGATAGCGCGACCGGGCGCCGGCGAGCAGTTCGTCCTGAGACCGGCTGATGCGGTAGCCAAAGAAGGGCTGGCCCGGCGCACCCGGATGGACGTGCAGCACGCCGTCGATCTCGCCCCGCCGCATCAGCTCGGCCGCGACCCAGCTCACCATGCCGCCGGAACTGCCGCCTTCGCGGAAGGGCGGCTCGGCAGCGGCACCCACATGGCAGGAGATGTAACGGCCCAGGCGGGCGTCGTGATGCGGGGCCTCGGGGAAGCGGGCGGCGGCGATCTGATCCTCGTCTGCGGCCTCGGGCGAGAAGGGGCAGAGTTGGGCAAAACCCTCACTGCGCCTGTGGGTGGCGGGGCCGGCGGGCTTCAACTGGCCGTAGTCGTCCCACGTCATGGTTGCGTCTGCGCCCGAAGCGCAGGCCCCGCACCCGATGCAAAGGCCCGAGCGGACGATCTGCGCAGGGCTGAGCGCCTGCGTCATGCCCGTCCCGCCAGCGCCGCGTCGAGCCATGCCGCCGACTGCGCCCGCAGGTCCGCGATCCGCGCCTGAATGGCGTCCGAGACCGGCTCGGCCAGCAGCGCGGTGACATCGGCGGGGTCGCGGTCCTCGAAGGTCAGGTGCCGTTCCGCCCCCAGCAGCGCGGTCAGGTCGCGGACCTTGGTCCAGCGGTAATCCGAGGGCGCGCAGACCAGCGGCTTGCCGTTCACCAGCGCAAAGCAGCAGCCGTGGAAATAGGTCGTGGCGACGGCCTCGGCCCCCGCCACCAGCGCCGCGAACTCCTGCGGCCCGGCGTCGAGCCGCTGCTCGTCCGCCCAGTCGTTGCGATAGCCGACGCTGATCGTCCGGAAGCCGCGCGCGCGGGCGGAATTCTGCACGCGGGCGGCGAACCAGTCGGGGACGTGGTGGCCATAGACCAGCAGGTAGGGCGGCCCCCATGCCGCCTCGACGCGGGGCGGGTTCAGCAGCACGGGGTCCAGAACCATCGCGGGTTCCTGCCCCGTGGCCCCCGCCACCAGCTCCCGACTGTTGTCATCGCGCACCGAGATCGCGTCCAGATTGCGCAGGCGTTCCATCCACTGCGGCTCGATGAAACCGGCGGCGTAGTTGCCGAAGCTCGCGGCATAGGTCACGACGCGCAGGGCTGCGATCCCCTCGCCCCAGAAGACGGGCTTGCCGCCATACCAGGGATGCGAGAGGTTCAGCACCTCGTCGCTGCCGATCACAGCCAGGTCCACCGGCAGCATCGCCTCGGGGGCCTCCAGGTCGAAGGGTGCCGACAGCGGCAGCGCCTGGAAGGCGTCAAGAAATTTCCGCAGCTTGCGCCCGTATTGCGCCACATCCGCGCGCGGGGACCGCTGCGGCGTCAGCGGCTGGAAGGCATAGCGCCACTCGCGCGAGGTCACTTCGCAGGAGTGGTGGTCCAGCAGCACAGCGTCATGCCCCCGCGCGGCGATAGCCTCGACCAGGCAGCGGGCCTGCCAATAGCTGCCGTAGTTGATGCAGCGGTGGAAGGTCAGGACGCCGACCCGCATCTATCGGCCGTAGATCCGGTCGATCACCCGCGCGACCGTCACCAGATGCCGCGCCTCGTCGTCGAAGCGCGCCCCTTGGGCCAGCCGCGTCAGCCAGTCCACAGCCGCGCGACCGCCCCAGTCGTCCGGGGGTTCGGCAAGGGATTCGGCGCGGATATGGTGATGCCGCTCGGCCCGCAGGTCGTAGAACGAGCCGTTGACGTTACGCAGGGATGCCCCGCCTTCGGTGCCGTAGAACTCGGCCGCGATCACCGCCTCGCGCCCGGCCTGCAACCCCCAGGAACAGGCGAGCCGCACCACGGTCCTGCCCGCAAGGTCCAGCGTGGCGACGGCGTAATCCTCGACCTGGGCCGCGGGATCGGCCAAGGGCGCGCCCTTGGCGTAAAGGCGGCTTTCGACGCCTTGGACCTCGGGCCAGCCGAGCGACCACAGCGCAAGGTCGATCAGGTGGACGCCAAGGTCCACGACGCAGCCGCCGCCCGAAAGCGCGGGATCATAGAACCACGGCTTGTCCGGGCCCCAGCCGTTGTGGAAGGTCACGTCCACGCCGAAGACATGGCCCAGGCTGCCCGCATCCAGCAGGGGCCGGATCGCCCCCATTGCAGCGGTCTGGCGATAGGACAGGTCCACGCCAAGCAGCCGGTCGACGCGCCGGGCGGCCTCCACCACCTTGGAGACTTCTGGGCCGGTGCGGCCCAGCGGCTTCTGGCAGAACACGGCCTTGCCCGCCTGAAGCGCCGCGATGGACTGTTCGGCATGGGCCGCGCTGGGGGTGGCGATGACCACCGCGTCGATGTCGGAGCCAAGCAGCGCGTTCAGCCCCTCGACCCGTCGCGCGCCGGGGGCGAGCGCCAGCGCCTCGGCGGCGCTGGTATCGTCTGTCTCGGCCACCGCGACGATCTCGGCCAGCCCGGCCTCGGCCAGCGCCGCCATCCGATGCCGCCCGATCCAGCCGGTTCCCAAGAAGCCCAAGCGCGGCCTCATGGTGCCATCCGCTTCGGTGTCGTGCTTCCCGAGGTGGCGGCAGTTGCGGCGTCTTCACCCCGCGCCCTCTGGCGCAGGGCCGCCAGCATCCCCGACAATGGATCGAGCGGACGGCTCACAGCGCCACCCATGCCTTCACGAAGGCGCCCGGCTTGTCGCGGGTGGCGGCCAGCGCCTCGCCCAGATCGTCCAGCGCATAGGTCCCCGTCAACAGCGGCCCAAGGTCCAGCCGGCCCGAGGCCAGCGCCTCGACCGCCGCCCGCAACCCCGCCACGCGGACGCCTGCGTCACGCTCATGCGCGCTGGCGATGTCGATGCCCTTCCAGTTCCACATCTGCATGTTGACCTGCCGCGGCCCGTTTTGGTGATAACCCGCGATCACCAGACGCCCGCCCTCGGCCACGAGTTCCCCCGCAAGGTCCAGCGGCCACTGCTTGCCCACGCATTCGATCACGCGCTCGGCCATGCGGCCATCGGTCAGGCGGCGCACGTCCTCGATGATGCGCCAGTGATCGTCCATCGTGATGGTCTCGGCAGCGCCCATCCGGCGCGCGAGATCAAGCGTCTCGGCCCGGCGCGACACGGCGATCACCCGCGCGCCCGCGTCGGTGGCCAGCCGCGTCAGGATCGCGCCCAGGAAGCCTACGCCGACGATCGCCACCGTCCGGCCAGGGCGCACGTCGGACCGGGCAAGGATGTTCATGGCGCAGGCAACGGGTTCCCCCGGAACCGGCATCCCGTCCAAAGCGGCGGGCAACGGCACCACCATCTCGGCTGGCGCAACGTCGTATTCGGCATAGGAGCGTTCCGTCAGCGCCGTCACCCGCCGGCCGATCGACAGTTCCTCGACCCCCTCGCCCACAGCCGCGATCCGGCCCCAGCCTTCATGGCCCATGCCGCCCGGGGCACCCGGCCATGTGGACCAGGGCTGGCCCTCCCAAGGCTCGACGTTCGAGGCGCAGACGCCGCAGCCTTCCAGCCGGATCAGAACCTCGCCGGGACCCGGCCGGGGCACCGGCACCTCGGCCAGGGAAAACCGCCCCGGTCCTTCAAGGACCGCCGCGCGCATGGTCTGGGTCATCTGCGATCATCCGCAACAAAATCAACGCCCGGAACCGGCTTGCTGCCCCGCCCCTTATCGGTGGCACAGTTGGCGAGGCCGTCATGGATCGAAAAGACCCCGTTCCCCCCGGCGACGGCATGAAGGAGCAACTGACCAGCAACATTGCCCGGCTGGTCGCCCGCCGCCGGCAGGAAGACGCGGCAGCCTCGCTGAGCGACCGCATAGCCGAATGGATCACCAAGGTCGCGGGCTCGATGGCCTTCATCCTGCTGCACCTCGCCTTCTACGGCGGCGCGCTGCTGATCCTGACGGACCTGATCCCCGTTCCCGTCCCCATCGGCGAGGGCCTGGGGCTGATCGGATCGTTCGCCTCGGTCGAGGCCATTTTCCTGTCGCTTTTCGTCCTGATGAACCAGCGGCGCGAAGAACAGCGCGCCGACGCCCGCGCCGACTTCACCCTGCATGTCAGCCTTTTGACCGAGGACGAGCTGACCAAGCTTGCCACCGTCATCCACCGGATGGCCGAGAAGCTGGAGGTTCCGATCGACGAGGAAGCCGCCGAGGAGGTCGAGAAGAACGTCGATCCCGAACAGGTGCTGGACGCGCTGGAAGATATCGAGGGGGACGGCGGCGCGCCCGGCCATCCCGCCCGTCACGATGCGGGGACCGCCACGGGCCGATCTTCCGCGATGAAGGCCTCGACCGCCTCATAGGCCTCGTCGTCGGTCATCTGCCGCGGCGGGTGCTTGCAGAAATACGCGGCGGGCGCGAGGACCGGGCCGCTCAGCCCTCGGTCGCGGGCGATGGCAGCGCAGCGGATCATGTCGATGGCGACCCCGGCCGAGTTCGGGCTGTCCTCGACCGACAGCCGCAGTTCAAGGTTCATGGGGACGCCGCCGAACAGCTCGCCCTCCATCCGCAGGAAGCACACCTTGTTGTCGTTCTGCCACGCCACGTAATCCGAGGGGCCGACGTGGATGTTCTCGTCGGCGATGCGGGTGGCGGCAACGGCCTGCACCGCCTCGGTCTTGGAAATCTTCTTGCTTTCCAGCCGCTTGCGACTGGCCATGTTCAGGAAGTCGGTGTTGCCACCGGTGTTCAACTGGTAGGTGCGGCACAGCTTGACGCCGCGCTTGGCGAACAGGTCCGTCAGCACGCGGTGGACGATGGTCGCGCCAAGCTGGGCCTTGATGTCGTCGCCGATCACCGGGACGCCCGCCTTCTGGAAGCGGTCCGCCCAGACCGGGTCCGAGGCGATGAAGACGGGGATGTTGTTGACGAAGGCCACGCCGGCTTCCAGCGCGCATTCGGCGTAGAACTCGGTCGCCTTCTGGCTGCCCACGGGCAGGTAGTTCAGCAGCACGTCCACCCCCGCCTTGCGCAGGACCGCCACGACCTCCTCGCGCGACGGCTCGGGCGCGTCCGAGGGCAGGAAGGTCCGCGCGTCAGGGTGGTCGGCCATGTGCTCGGCCACGCCATCGAGGATGCGGCCCATGCGCACCACGGCCCCCGTTTCCGGCACCTCGGGCGCAAAGACGGCCGTGCAATTCGGGGGTGCGAAGATCGCCTGCGCCACGTCGCGGCCGACCTTGCGGGCGTCGATGTCCCATGCGGCGACCACGCGGATGTCGTCCGGACGATAGCCTCCGAGGCTGTGATGCATCAGCCCCGAGGCATCGTTGCGCCCGGCATAGTGGGTCAGTCCCTGCACCAGCGAACTGGCGCAGTTGCCGACCCCGATGATGGCGATGTTGATCGGCATGTGGGCGTCTTTCATGCGGAGGGCCTTCAGGTCAGGGCAGGCTGAAACGCGGGCGGCGTCGCCTCAACACGGGCAGGCGCATATCGTTCGATCATCGCGGCGCAGAAATCCGCGAATTGCTGCGGATCATGCGGCGGGCTGGTGTGATGCGCGCCGGGGCCGAGATGCTCGGGCGTGAAGCAGAAGGTGACGGTGGTGTCGAAATCGGCCAGCGCCTCCATCTGCCGGTCGAACCAGCCCAAAGCGTCGGGGCGGAAGCTGTCAGCCCAGGACAGGCCGGTGCGCAGGTGTCGGACGCCCAGCCGATTCATCCAGGCCACGGCATCGTCAAGGCGCGGGTCCTGATAGTGGAACCATTGCATCAGCCCTATGTCGGCGGCGTAAGGCTCATAGGCCGAAAGCCCCGGCTTGGGGGTGCCGTCGGCGCGGATCAGGCCCATGTAGAAATGGCGGTAGTAGGACGACCCCTCGGCCTCGCGGTGGCGGGTCGTCGCGCCCCATTCCTGCGGCAGGTCGAACAGCGAATACCAGAAGATGCGGGGGACGCGGCCGACCAGAAGTTCGGCAGTTTTCTGGACGCCGAAGACCTGCACTTCCTCGGCGCCGAAGGAGCCTACGCCGACCTCGGTGACCCAGACGGGCTTGTCCGTCACGGCCTCGATCTCGGCCACCTTGGCGGGCCATTCGTGGATCTGCCACAGGTTCCAGTCCAGCGGAAAGCCGTGGACCGCGACCACGTCCACATGGTCCAGCGCGCCGTGCCCTTCCATCCGCTGCACCCACAGCGGGTCGATCGGGGACATGCCGCCCAGCACCCGCGTCACCGCCGGGTTCGCCTGCTTGATCGCCTGCCCCGCGAGCGTCACGCAGCGCCCGAATTGCGACCAGTCCGGGTCAAGTTCGGGGTCCCAATGGGACTTGTTGTTCGGCTCGTTCCAGATCATCGCGGCTTCGATCATCGCGCGGCGTCTCCTTGGCTGGGATAGACCGCATGCGGTCCGTATTCGGCGAAAGGCACCTTTGCGGTGCGGCAGAGGTAAACCTCGTCGGCGGGACCATCCTCGACGGCGAAGCCCGAGGCGCGCAGCATCGCCTCGACCCCCGCGCGGTTCGGCACCCACCAGTTGGTCCAATCATTGGCCCACTTGCCCTCGATGAAGGTCATGCGGGGCCAGTCGGGCTGCTGGAAATGGGCGTCCTCGCTGAAGTCATAGTCCTCGGCGGGCACGGCCACCGTCTCGGGGCCGCGCGTCAGGGTCTGGAACAGCATCATATCGCCCGCGACGTATTCGCGGATCAGGTCCAGCGCCAGCAGCGGGTGGCGCAGGTGGTAAAGCACCCCCATAAAGATCACGAGATCGAAGCGTTCCCCCAAGGCCGCCACGTCATAGACGCCCATCTGCCGGAACTCGACACCATCGCCCAGCACCTCGGCCGCAAGGCGCGCCTGCGCCAGATAGCGGGGGTCGCTGTCGATCCCGAGGACGCGGGCGGCACCCCGCCTGCGCATCTCGAAGCTGTAGAAACCGGCGTTGCAGCCGATGTCGAGGACGGTCTTTCCCGTCAGGTCGGCGGGGATCAGATGCGCGAAGCGGGCGAACTTGTCGGCAGGGTAATCGCCCAGGAAATGCTCGGGCGCGGTGCGGACACCGTTCAGGTCGAGGTTCTGGAACCACGGGCCAAGCCCCTCGATTCGCTTTGCGATCTGCGTTGCGTTCATCAACCGTTCCGTCAGGCAGGGCCGTTAACGGTTAGGACATGACCCGCGCCATGTCCATGCGCCATCAGCCAACTGACCGAGGCGGGGGCGATCTCGAACCGCAGCAGATGGTCGAGCGAAAGCCCCAGCACCTGCGCGATCACCCCCCGGATCACGTCGCAATGGCTGACGCACAGCACCGGCCCGCACCCCTGCCCCGCGAGGTGGTCGATGTGGCGCATGGCGCGCGCCACGGCCCCGGCCATCGTCTCGCCTCCCGGCGTGAGGGCAGTGGCGCGGGCCGCGTTCCAGCGGTTCCAATCCGGGTCGCCGTCCAGATCGGCGAAACGCCGGCCCGACCAGTTGCCGAAGTCGATCTCGTCCAGGTCGGGGGCCAGGAGGGGCGTCAGGTTCAGCCCCGCGCCGAGGATGTCCGCCGTTTCCACCGTCCGCCGCCGGGGGCTGGCGGTGATCGCCGCCACGCCCCGCCCGGCGAGGCGACGCGCCAGCGCCAGCGTCTCCTCTCGCCCCATGGCGTTCAGCGCGACGTCGCGGGTCCGCCCGCTCAGCCATGCGCCAAGGTCGTCATGCGCGCCGTGGCGGACCAGTCCCACCAGAAGGCTCATGCCGGACCAACCCGGACAGGCCGCGCGCCTGTCAAGCAACAAAGATGAAGAAGATGATGGAACCCAAGTCTCATGACGGCTTTACATCACGGACTTGAGACCGCTTCAATTTCTCAAAGATCAACGGGGGACGTGTTGGAAAAGGTTCTGATCACCGGCGGCGCAGGGTTCATTGGCCGCTTCGTCGCGGATGAACTGCTGCGGCGCGGCCACCAGGTCCGCGTGCTGGACGCCCTGATCCCGCAGGTCCATGGCGAGGGCGCAGGACGCCCCGATGCGCTGAACAAGGACGCCGAGTTCATCCAGGGCGACGTGCGCGACAAGGACGCCGTGGCCCGTGCGCTGAAGGGCGTGGACAGCGTTGTGCACCTCGCGGCCGAGGTTGGCGTCGGCCAGTCGATGTATGAGGTCGAGCGGTATACCTCGACCAACGACGTCGGCACCGCAGTCCTGTTCGAGAAACTGATCGACAACCCCGTGCGGCGTGTGGTCACCGCGTCGTCGATGTCGATCTACGGCGAGGGGCTTTACCGCGACGCCAACGGCCAGATGGTGGAAGACGCCGAGCGCGAGGGCATTCGCGACGGCCTGAAGCAATGGGACCCGACCGACGCGCAGGGCCGTCCCTTGACACCTGTGGCCACCCCGGAATGGAAGCGCCCGAACCTCGCCTCGATCTATGCGCTGAACAAGTTCGTGCAGGAACGCACGACCCACATCATGTCCGCTCCCTACGGGATCGAGGGCGTGTGCCTGCGGCTGTTCAACGTCTTCGGCCCCGGACAGGCGCTGTCGAACCCCTATACGGGCGTCCTCGCGATCTTCGCCTCGCGCTATCTGAACGGCCAGGCGCCGATGATCTTCGAGGATGGCGAGCAGCGCCGCGACTTCGTCCATGTGTCCGATGTCGCCCGCGCCTTCGCCGAGGCGCTGTCGCTGCCCCAAGCGGCGGGCGGCACCTTCAACATCGGCTCGGGCCACGACCGTTCCGTGACCGAGGTCGCGCAGGAACTGGGCCGCGCGATGGGCCGCAACGACCTGGAACCGCTGATCATCGGCAAGGCCCGCATCGGCGACATCCGCCACTGCTTCTGCGACACAACGTTGGCCGCCGAGACGCTGGGCTTCCGCGCCGACACCGACTTCCGCGAAGGCTTGGCGGAACTGGCCGAATGGGTCGCGAGCCAGACCGCCGTGGACAATGTCGAAAAGATGCGCGCCGAACTCGACAAGCGCGGGCTGGTGGCGTGACGGGGCGGACCGATCCCGCCGCCGATCCGCGCCCGGTGCTGGTCACCGGAGGGGCGGGCTTCATCGGCTCGAACCTCGCGGACCGGCTGGCGTCGGACGGGCACCGGGTCATCGTCTATGACGCGATGAGCCGGCCGGGGGTGGAACGCAACCTGTCCTGGCTGCAGAGCCGCCATGGCGACCGGATCGAGCATATTCAGTCCGACATCCGCGACGGTGCCCGCATGGCGGCGGGGGCGCGCGAGGCGAAGGCGGTCTTCCACCTCGCCGCCCAGGTCGCTGTGACCACCAGCATGGTGGAACCCGTCGAGGACATGACGATCAACCTGATCGGCACCGTCAACCTGCTGGAGGCCCTGCGCGCCAAGGGTGACGGCACGCCGCTGATCTTCGCCTCGACCAACAAGGTCTATGGCGACCTCGCCGACCTCGACTTCGCGCTGGAGGGCGCAGCCTACCAGCCCACCGACAGCGACGTCCGCGCCTCTGGCATCGGCGAGGTCCGCCCGCTGGACTTCCACACGCCCTATGGCTGTTCCAAGGGCGCGGCGGACCAGTATGTGCTGGACTATGCCCGCAGCTACGGCGTGCCCACCTGCGTGTTGCGGATGTCCTGCATCTATGGCCAGCGCCAGATGGGGACCGAGGATCAGGGCTGGGTCGCCCATTTCCTGATCCGCGCGCTCAAGGGTCAGCAGATCACCCTTTACGGGGACGGCTGCCAGGTCCGCGACATCCTCGACGTGTCGAACGCCGTGGAAGCCTATCTCGCCGCGTGGGACCGGATCGAGGAAGTTTCGGGCCGCGTCTTCAACCTCGGCGGGGGCCCGCAGAACGCGGTCAGCCTGCGGCAGCTTCTGGAGTTCGTGGGCCGGATCATCGACCGGCCCGTGGACATCCATTTTTCCGACTGGCGCGCGGGCGACCAGCGTTATTTCGTCGCCGACACCCGCGCGGCGGAAAAGGCGCTGGGCCTGTCGCCCAAGGTGGACTGGCAGGAGGGCGTGACCCGGCTCGCGCAATGGCTCGCGGCCGAGGGCGGGATCAACCTGCCCGTGGGCAGCCCTCTGGACCGGCGCGACGCGCTGGCGCAGTCGGCATGACGGGGCGCGGATGATGCGGGTGCTGATGAGCACCGACGCGGTCGGCGGCGTCTGGCAGTATTCGCTGGAACTGGCCTCGGCGCTGGACGCCGAGGTCGTGCTGGCTGTCCTCGGCCCTATGGCGGATACGGACCAGCGCGCGGCAGCCGAGGTCGCGGTCGTGCGGCTGGTGGACACCGGCCTGCCGCTCGACTGGCTCAGCGACGGCCCCGCGCCGGTGCTGGCGGCGGCTGACGCCATCGCGCGGCTCGCCTGCGAGATGGGCGCGGATGTGGTGCACCTGAACACGCCCGCGCTGGCCGCGGCGCGTTTTGCCCAGCCGGTCGTTGCGGTGAACCACGGCTGCCTCGGCACCTGGTGGGACGCCGCGCGCGGCGGTCCCGTGGAGCCGGCGCTGGCCTGGCTGCCGGAACTGGTGGGCCAAGGCCTGCGCGCGGCGGATCGGGTGGTCGCCCCGACTCGCGCCTATGCCGAGGCGACCGCCTGCCGCTATGGCCTGACCGTGACGCCGACGGCCGTCCACAACGGCCGCACGCAACTGGCTCTGCCGACGATACCGCAGGGCGATTTCAGCGGCGCAGGGTCCTTGCCGGTGATGCCGAAGGCTGGACCCGGTCGTGAAACGTCCATGCCGACGGGGGGCAAAACCGGTTTGCACGGCCGCACCCCCCTGCGCTCCTTGTCCGGCGCTCGGCCTGCCCATGGCGCGCCGTGCCTGCCCCTCGGCGCCCCCCATCCTTTCCACGGCGCGCTGACGATCGGGCGGCTGTGGGACGAGGTGAAGGATACGGCCACCCTCGACGCCGCCGCCGCGCTGCTGGACGCGCCCTTCATCGCCATCGGCGCCACCCGTGCGCCGCATGGCGCGACGGTGACGCCCGCGCATCTGCAAGCCACCGGTCCCCTGCCCGCCGACCAGATCGCCCATTGGCTTTCACGCCGCCCGGTCTTTGTCAGCGCCGCCCGGTTCGAGCCCTTCGGCCTTGCCGTGCTGGAAGCTGCGCAGGCGGGCTGCCCGCTGGTGCTGTCCAACATCCCGACGTTTCGCGAACTCTGGGACGGTGCCGCCACCTTCGTCAGCCCCGGTGACGCCGCAGGCTTCACCAAGGCCATCGCCGCGCTGCTGTCCGATCCCGCGCGCCATGCGGCGCTTGGTCAGGCCGCCCGGCAGCGTGCCGCCCGCTACACCCCCGCCGCGATGGCCGCAGAGATGTCCGGCATCTACCGCGACCTCCTTTCGGCCAAGGACAAAGCCGCATGAAGATCGTCTATTTCACCCATTCGCTGCAAAGCTGCTGGAACCACGGCAACGCCCATTTCCTGCGCGGCGTGCTGCGGGACCTGGCTGCGCTTGGCCACCATGTCCACGCGCTGGAGCCGGAGGGCGCCTGGAGCCTCGACAACCTTTTGCGCGACCACGGGCAGGAGGGGCTGGAGCCCTTCCGCCGGAACTATCCCGAACTGACGGTCGAGACCTACGATCCCGCCGCCGATCCGGTGGAACTGGCGGGCAACGCCGATCTGGTGATCGTCCATGAATGGAACAATCCCTCGCTGGCGGCAACGCTCGGCAAGGCCCGCAAGGGCGGCGCCCGGTTCAGGCTGCTGTTCCACGACACCCATCACCGCGCGGTCAGCGACCCGGATGCGATCCGCGCCTTCGACCTGTCCGGCTTCGACGGCGTGCTGGCCTTTGGGGAAACGTTGTCCGAAGTCTATCGCCGCTGGGGTTGGGGCGACCGCGTCTGGACATGGCACGAGGCCGCCGACACAAGGCTGTTCCACCCGCCGGCTGAGGAAACCGGACGAGAGGGCCTTGTCTGGATCGGCAACTGGGGCGATGGCGAGCGGACCGAGGAACTGGAAAGCTTCCTGTTCCGCCCCGCGCGGGACGCAAACCTTCCGCTCGACATTTACGGCGTCCGCTATCCGGCCGAAGCCTTGGCGACGCTGGACCGCTACGGCGTCCGCTATCACGGCTGGGCACCGAATGCCGCAGCGCCGGGGATCTTCTCGCGCCACATGGCGACAGTCCACGTGCCGCGCCGCTTCTACACTACGATGCTGCCCGGCATCCCCACCATCCGCGTCTTCGAGGCGCTGGCCTGCGGCATCCCCCTTGTCTCGGCCCCGTGGCAGGACAGCGAAAACCTGTTCCATCCCGGCCGAGACTTCCTGTTCGCCCAAGACGGCGCGAAAATGACCGCCCATCTGCGCGATCTCTCGAACGACCCTGCCCTGCGCGCTTCGCTTGTGGCGCATGGACTGGATACCATCCGCGCCCGCCACACCTGCGCCCATCGCGCGCGGGAACTCCTCTCCATCGCCGCGATGCTCGGCCTCAACCACGGAGCCTCTGCGGCATGAAGATCGCATTCTACGGATCAAGCCTGCTGTCGTCCTACTGGAACGGTGCGGCCACCTATTACCGCGGCATCCTCGGGGAACTCGCCAGGCGCGGCTACGGGATCACCTTCTACGAGCCCGACGCCTTCGACCGCCAGAAGCACCGCGACATCGACCCGCCGGACTGGTGCCGCTCGGTCGTCTATCCGGCGACCGAGGACGCCATGCGCGGCGTGCTGGCCGAGGCAGGGGACGCTGACATCGTGGTCAAGGCCAACGGCGTCGGCGTCTTCGACCGCGAGCTGCTGGAGGGCGTGATCGCCCAGGCCCGCCCCGGCGCCCTGAAAATCTTCTGGGACGTGGACGCCGCCGCCACGCTGGACGAGATGCGCGCCGACGACAGCCATCCCGTGCGCCGCGCGCTGCCCGGCCTCGACATGGTGCTGACCTATGGCGGCGGCCCGCCGGTGGTGGAGGCCTATCGCGGCTTCGGCGCGAAGCTCTGTGAGCCGGTCTACAACGCGCTCGACCCCGCCACGCACCACCCTGCGCCCGCCGATCCGCGCTTCGCCTCGGACCTCGCCTTTCTCGGCAACCGCCTGCCGGATCGAGAGGCGCGGGTGGAAGAGTTCCTCCTCAAGCCCGCCGCGATGCTGCCCGAACGCAGCTTTCTTATCGGAGGAAACGGCTGGGAAACCAAAGAGATGCCCGGCAACGTCCGCCATCTGGGCCACGTCTATACGACCGAGCACAACGCCTTCAACTGCACGCCTCTGGCCGTCCTGAACGTCGCCCGCGACAGCATGGCGAACGTGGGCTTTTCCCCCGCCACCCGCGTCTTCGAGGCGGCGGGCGCGGCCGCCTGCCTCATCACCGACGCCTGGGAAGGGATCGAGCTGTTCCTGACCCCGAACTCCGAGGTGCTGGTCGCCCGCGACGGGCAGGACGTGGCCGACCATCTCGCCACCCTCACGCCCGAGCGCGCGAAGGACATCGGCCAGGCCGCGCTGGCGCGGGTCAAGGCCGAACACAGCTATGCCCTGCGCGGCGCTCAGGTGGACGCGCTGTTCAAGGCCCATGCGCGGCAACCCGAGGAGGCGCGGGCATGAAGCTGGTCGTCCTTGGCCTGTCGCTGTCGTCCTCTTGGGGGAACGGCCATGCGACCACCTTCCGGGCGCTGCTCAAGTCCTTCGCCCGCCGAGGGCACGAGGTGCTGTTCCTTGAGCGCGATGTGCCCTGGTATGCCAGCCAGCGCGATCTGACCGACCCCGACTGGTGCCGGCTGGAGTTCTACGCGCACCTTGCCGGGCTCGACCGCTGGCGGGACGAGATCGCGGCGGCGGATGCCGTCATCGTCGGCTCCTACGTCCCCGAGGGTGTCGAGGTCTCGCGCCACGTCCAGTCGCGGGCACGCGGCACGACGGCTTTCTACGACATCGACACGCCGGTCACGCTGGCGAAGCTGGAACGGGGCGACCACGAGTATCTCTCGCCCGAGGTCATCCCCGGCTTCGACGTCTATCTTTCCTTTACCGGCGGCCCGACCCTGCGGCATATCGAACGGCATTACCGCGCGTCCATGGCGCGGGCGCTCTATTGCTCGGTGGACCTGGATCTCTACGGCCTGCGCGAGGTGCCCAAGCGCTGGGATCTCTCCTACCTCGGCACCTACAGCGACGATCGCCAGCCCACACTGGAGCGGCTGCTGCTGGACCCCGCCCGCCACCGGCCTGACCTGCGCTTTGTCGTGGCAGGGCCGCAGTATCCCGCGACCATCGAATGGCCGGAAAACGTCGAGCGGATCGAGCATTGCCCGCCCGCCGACCATGCCGCCTTCTATTCGGCCAGCCGCTTCGCCCTGAACGTGACGCGGGCCGACATGATCCGCGCGGGCTGGTCGCCCTCGGTCCGGCTGTTCGAGGCGGGCGCCTGCGCCACGCCCATCATCTCGGACAAGTGGGACGGGATCGAGACGCTGTTCCGTCCGGGGTCCGAGATCGTGCTGGCCGACGGCGCTGCCTGCGTGCTGACCGCGCTGGACGGCGACGCCGGGGCCATGGGCCGGGCGGCGCGAGCGCGGATCGAGGATGCGCATTCGTCCGACCACCGGGCGGCGGAACTGGAAGCGCATCTGGCCGAGGCGGCGGCTCACAAGGCCGCAGCCCGGCACGTCGAAACAGCGGAGGGATGAGACCATGAGGAAGACCGACCTGAACAGTCCGCGCTCGACCGTGCGGCCGCTGGCGCTGAACGTCGTCGCGGGCGGGGCGGGCTTCATCGGATCGCATCTCTGCCGTGCGCTGCTGGACCGGGGGGAATCGGTGCTGTGCCTCGACAACCTGCAGACATCGCGGCCCTCGAACCTGCGCGCGCTGGAAGGGCAGCCCGGCTTCCGCTTCATCCGCCACGACATCGGCCAGCCCATGCCGGCCGAGGTGCTGCGGATGGCCCCGCGCATCAGCCGCGTCTGGAATCTCGCCTGCGCGGCCTCGCCGCCGCTGTATCAGCGCGACCCGGAGCATACGATGCTGACCAACGTGGTCGGCACCAACAACCTGCTGCACTTTGCCGAAGCGGCAAAGGCGCGGTTCCTTCTGACCTCGACCAGCGAGGTTTATGGCGACCCCGAGATCCATCCGCAGGCCGAGGACTACCGCGGCCATGTCAGTTGCACCGGCCCCCGCGCCTGCTACGATGAGGGCAAGCGCGCCGCCGAGGCGCTGACCTTCGATTACGGCCGCGCGGGCCGGGTGCAGGTGCGCGTCGCGCGGATCTTCAACACCTACGGGCCGAACATGGACCCAGACGACGGGCGCGTGGTGTCGAACCTGATCTGCCAGGCGCTGCGCGGGAACGAACTGACGATCTATGGCGACGGCAGCCAGACCCGCAGCTTCTGCTATGTCTCGGACATGGTCGCGGGCCTGATCACCCTGATGGACGCCGAGGTCGACGGGATGGAGCCGGTGAACCTCGGCAACCCTCACGAGATGACGGTGAACGAACTGCTGCGCCATGTGCTGGAACTGACCGGCACCAGCGCGCCGGTGGCCTATCGCCCGCTGCCGGTGGACGACCCGCGCCGCCGCCGCCCCGACATCAGCCGGGCGGGCGCGCTGCTGGGCTGGGCGCCGCGGGTGCCGCTGACCGAAGGATTGGAGGCGACCTGCGCCTGGTTCGCCGAGGAGCTCGTGGTCGAGCCGGCGGCCGAGGTCGCTGGCTGAGCGCGATGGACGATCCCTGGACGCAAGCGATGCGGCGCGGCGACTTTCCCGCCGCATGGGGAATGGCCGCGAAGACTCTGGCCGCCCGCGATCCGGTCACGCGCGACGACCCGAGCCTGCCCTATCACCTGCGCTGGGTCTGGGACGGGCGGCCCTTCGACGGGCGAAGGGTGCTGGTGCGCTGCTATCACGGGCTTGGCGACACGCTGATGTTCTCGCGCTTCCTGCCGCTGCTGGCACGCTGCGCCGCGCGTGTGACGGTCGAGATGCAGCCGCATCTGCTGCCCTTGTTCCGAGGTTTCCCCGGCATCGACCTGAGGCCCTTTGATGTCGCCCGCCCCCTGCCTCCGCAGGAGTGCGACATCGAGATCATGGAACTGCCGCTCGCCCTGCGGGCCTCGCCTATCGATGCGCCCATCCCGCAGATGGGGATCACGCCGGCGGCCTTGCCCTCCGGCACGGTGGCGCTGTGCTGGGGCGCGGGGGACTGGGACAGGGAACGCTCGGTCCCGCAGGCGATGTTCGCGCCGCTGTGCGATGGCCCGGCGCTGTCGCTGATGCCGGGGCCGTCGGGGCTGCCGGTACTGAATCCGGACGGATGCCCGCTGGACATGGTGCTGACCGCGCAGCTTGTCGCGGGTTCGGCGCTGGTGATCACAGTGGACACGATGATCGCGCATCTGGCGGGGATGCTGGGGCGGCCGGTCTGGCTGTTGGTCAGGCACGACCCCGACTGGCGCTGGCCGACCGAGGGCACCCGCACGCCCTGGTATCCGACGATGCGCGTCTTCCGCCAGCACGCGCCCGGCGACTGGGAAGCCGTGATGGCGGACGTGACACGGGCGCTGCGCCACGAGCCCGTGCTTGCGACAGGGGCGATGACATGACCGACTTCCGTGCAGCCCCCCTCGCGCCCGTGTCCTGGGGCGAGCTTCTGGACAAGATCACCATCCTCGAAATCAAGGCCAAGCGGATTGCCGATCAGGCCGCCCGCGCCAATGTCGGGCGCGAGCTTGCGCTGCTGGAACAAGTCGCCGCGCCGGTGATGGCGCAGCCGGGGATTGCACCGCTGCTCGATGACCTGCGCCGGGTCAACGCTGCCCTCTGGCGGATCGAGGACGACATCCGCGCCAAGGAGGCCGCCGCCGATTTCGGCGCGGGCTTCATTGAACTCGCGCGCTTGGTCTATCTGACGAACGACGAACGCTCGGCCATCAAGCGGCGGATCAATGCCCTGCTGCGCTCGGAACTGGTCGAGGAAAAATACCACGCCGCCGCCGACATGGAGTAAGCTGCCCGCCATGCAGATCACCCTTGCCACGCCCGACGACATCGAAACACTGTTCGACATCCGCACCAGCATCGAGCAAAATCACCAGTCGCGCGAGGAACTCAGCCGTCTGGGGGTGACGCCCGACAGCCTTGCCGGGATGCTGCGCACCCGCAGCCGGGCCTGGCTGGCTCATGTGGAGGGCAACGCCGTGGGCTTCTCGATGGCGGATTCAGCGCGGGCGACCGTCTTCGCGCTGTTCGTGCGCCCGGGCCATGAACGACGCGGCATCGGCCGCCGGCTGATGGCCGAGGCGGAAACTTGGCTGTTCCGGCAGGGCTGGGATCAGATCTGGCTTGCGACCGGCAGCGACGAAAGCCTGCGGGCCTGGGGCTTCTATCGCCACCTCGGATGGGTGCCGGCGGGCGTGCTGGACGACAGGCAGGTGCGCTTCGTCAAGCGTCGGGTCACGCCCGGCTCCAGTTGAAGCAGCCGGCGGGGACGCCCGAGCCGCTGACCAGCATCGCGCCCTTGCCGTAGAAGCTCCAGCGCCGGTCGCGCGGGACATCGACCAGCACCACCGACATTTCCGGGTCAGCCCAGACCACCCGCGCACCTGCATCGTCAAGGATGGCCGCGGCCTGCGCCGCATCGACCGAGGGGCGGAAGACGATCGCCGTCAGCGGCATGTCCGGCGGCACCCGCAGCGACCATGCGCCCGCGCCCAGGGTCAGCAGCGCCAGCCCCGTCACCACCGCCCGCGCGGGCGCCGCTCCGCCGCCGCCGCGCAGCATCCGCCATCCGATCACCAGCGGAACCAGCCCGAAGACGACCAGCCACAGCAGATCCCAGGCCAGCGGGTTGGGGCTGTTGTCCCTGATCCGGTGGATGCCGAGGAACCAGTGCGACAGGAAAGTGTCGATGACGTGCCAGAGCCCGAAGCCCATCAGCAGCGCGCCCAGGATCACGCCGCGCGACACGGGCGCATCCCGCCGCTGCGCCCGCCACAAGGCCCCAAGTCCCACCGCCGCGATCACATACATCAGTGCGTGGAAGATGCCGTCCCACATCACCTGCATGCGGATGTCGGTGATGCCGGGCACGAGGCTGAGAAGATGGTGCCACTGCAGGATCTGGTGCAGCAGGATGCCATCGAAGAACCCGCCCAGCGCAAAGCCAAGGGTCGCCCCCGCCCATATCCACCGCCTGTCGGTCATGGCAGCGTCCTCCCTGCTTGCAGGAACATGAAGCGGGCCCGGAAGTTCCGACCGGTCAGGATGCCTTCTTCGCGGCTTCCTCCTCCGGCGCCTCGATGGAATGGTCGCCGAGGACATCCTCGACATAGATCATCCGCACGAGGATGATCGTCACCAGCAGCAGCGGCGTCGCCAGCAGCACGCCCATGAAACCGAAAAGGACGCCGAAGGCCACGACGGCAAGGATGGTCAGGACCGGCGGCAGGGCGCTGGCCCTCTTCTGGATGACGGGCATCAGGACGTTGCCCTCGACCTGCTGGATGACGAGGAACAGCAGCGCCGTGTAGGCCGCCTCGGTCGGCCCCTGCGCCAGGGCCAGCAGCACGGCGGGCGCGGCGCCCAGCCAAGGGCCGACATAGGGGATGAAGTCCATCAGACCGGCGATCAGACCCAGCCCCATCGCCAACGGCACCCCGATCAACCACAGGCCGAGGCCGGACAGCACCGCGACCGTCGCCATGGCCACGCCCTGCCCGATCAGCCAGCGCCAGAGGCCCTGCCCCAGCGCGTCCATGATCTCGGCCGCCCGCTCGCGCTTGTCCAGCGGGATCAGGTGCAGCACGCCGCGCCGGTAAAGCTGCGGGTCCGAGGCAAGGAAGATCGCCACCGTCACCACGATCACCATGTTCGCCAGCACCCCGACCACGGTGGACACGGTCCCGCTGATGGTGCCGAGAATGTTCCAGTTCGGCCTTTCATCCGCCGTCGGCACCCGTTCCAGCAGGAACTGGCCCCAGGAGTATTGCTGCAGCAGCGCCTCGGCCTGACCCAACGCGGCGGGCAGGCTGCGGATGACCTGGTCGACCTGCCCGAAAAGCTGGGGCCCCAGGAAGACGATGCCCAGCACCAGCAGCGCCGCGATCCCCAGCGCCACGACAAGCACCCCGGCCGAGGTCGAGACTGGCGTGTGGCGCGACAGCACCAGCGCCAGATGCCGCAGCAGCACTGCCAGCAGGATGCCGGCAAAGGCCAGCAGCAGAACGAAGGACAACTGCCAGGCCGCCAGCACCAGCAGGATGAGCAGCAGGGTGACGAATACGGCGGCGGGGACGGCTCGGGGCATGAGGCACCTGTTGCGGAAGGCTGAAGGCAACGGCCATGGCCGCGTGAACCTTGTCGCCCAACGTCAGCAGCACCCCTTGGGTTCGCTGCCTCCCACCCCGGGGCGGGGTTTTCAGCCCTGCGCCAGCAGCTTGCGGGCAAGTGCGAGATCGTGGGCCAGTTCAGCCTTTGCCTCGGCGGCGCGGGAGGTGTCTGGAATGCGGAGGATATAGGACGGATGCCAACTGAGCAGCACCGGGCCATCGGCGGTTTCCTCGACCGTGCCCCGCCGCCTGGTAAGAGCAGAGTTGCGGCCGGTCAGCGCCAGCGCGGCAGTCGCGCCGAGGCCGAGGGTGAGTTGCGGCTTGACGAAATCGCGTTCGAGTTCGAGCCACCATTTGCAAGCCGCGACCTCGCCCTTGTCGGGAGACTGGTGGATGCGACGCTTGCCGCGCGGGGTGAACTTGAAGTGCTTGACGGCGTTCGTCATCCAGGCCGCGCCCCGGTCCAGACCGGATTGCTGCATCACCTCGTCCAGCACCTTGCCCGCCGGGCCGACGAAGGGGCGGCCCTGCAGATCCTCTTGGTCGCCGGGCTGCTCGCCCACGACCATCAGAGGGGCATCCGCTGGCCCCTCACCGAAAACAGCTTGCGTGGCGTGGCGGCAAAGGTTGCAGCGGGTGCAATGCTGGACAGCTTGGCGGGCTTGGGCCAGCGTTTCGATCACCTCGGGGGCCTTCGGCATGGCGGCGCGGTAACGTTCGGTAATGGTGGCCGCGCGCGCGGGCGCTTGGGTCGCGGCAGCGGCCTGCATGGCGCGGACGCGGGATTCGGCCCCTTCCAGCATGGCCGGGATCTGCGCCGTTTCCGGCATGTTCTTCCAGTATTTCAGCGGCATATGCTGACGCATGGAGCCCAGCTTGATCCGCGCCGGGTTGAAGATGTTGGTGAAATAGGTGGCCCAGAGCGACTCCGCCGCGTCTTCCGGCAGGTCGGGGCGCGGGGCGCCGGGGGCGAAGGTGATCTCGCCATCCTCGAAGATCACGCTGAGGTCGGGGGTGTGGATCGCCCAGTCCATGTCGGCGAAGCGGCGGGCGAAGAAGCCGGCGTTGGCTTCCACGACCCGGTGTTCTGGCTCGAACCAGGCGGCGAAGCGACGGCGATCCGTGTCTGAGGGGATCTCGCGGAAGCGGACAAAGGCACGCATCTTGTGGATGTCGCGGCGGACGGACTTGCGCAGCGCTTCAAGCCGGCGGACCAGCGGATCGGCCTCGTCCGCCAGCAGATGCGGCTGGTCCTGAAGGCGCATGAGCGCCTGATACAGCAGGCCCGGCGCGGCGGGGTCGCGGTGCAGGATCGCCCGGTCGGCAAGGTCGAGAAAGGCGCGCGGCACCCTCAGCGCGCGCCCCTCGCCCACAGGCAGCGGCTGGGCGTCGAACAGGCTCTGAGGGGCCTCGCCCACGGCCCATTCCACCTGCGCGGGCGGCACGGCATGGGCGGCCAACTGGCGCGCGGCCTCGCGCCAAGCGTCCATCGTCCCGGTCTCGGGCAGGACGACGCGGTGCATCAAAATAGGCTCAATTGCTGCGGCGGGGGCGCGAAGCGGGCGCGGAGATTGTCCTTGTCGATCAGCCCGCCGGGGGACCAGCCGGGCAAGGAAATGAACGGCTTGGCCTTGGTCATCAATGCGCCGATGCGGACGAGGTCGTCCCATTGCAGCGTCCGATGACGGCGGGCGGAGATAATGCGCTCGACGGTCTTTGTCCCGAAGCCGGGAACGCGCAGAAGCTGCTCCTTCGTGGCGCGGTTCACGACCACGGGAAAGTCCTCGCGATGCGCCAAGGCCCAGCCCAGCTTGGGATCGACGTTCAGGTCCAGCATCCCGTCCGGGGTGGCCGAGGCGATCTCCTCGGCCTCGAAGCCGTAGAAGCGCATCAGCCAGTCGGCCTGATACAGCCGGTGTTCCCGGATCAGGGGCGGCTTCACCAGCGGCAGCAGGACCGAGGAATCGGGGATCGGGGAAAACGCCGAGTAATAGACCCGCTTCAGCCCGTAGCCCGCGTAAAGCCGGGCCGAGGTGTTCAGGATCGTCGCGTCATTGGCCCCGTCCGCGCCAACGATCATCTGCGTGGACTGGCCTGCGGGGGCAAAGCGCGCGGGGCGCTTGCCCGTGTGGCTTGTCTCGCGACTCGCCTCTCGCCCGCTGCGGACGCGGGCCATGGCGGTGCGGATCGTCTCGGGCCGCTTTTCGGGGGCCAGCGTGCGGATCGAGTCGTCCTGCGGCAGTTCGATGTTGATGGACAGGCGGTCGGCGTAAAGGCCGGCCTCGTCGATCAGTTCGGGCGAGGCGTCGGGGATGGTCTTGAGGTGGATATAGCCTTTGAAGCCGTGATCCTCGCGCAGCGTCCTAGCGATCCGCACCATGTCGGCCATTGTCTGGTCCGGGCTGCGGATGATGCCCGAGGACAGGAACAGCCCCTCGATGTAGTTGCGGCGATAGAACTCCAGCGTCAGCGTCACGACCTCCTTGACCGAGAAGCGGGCGCGCTCGACGTTGCTGCTGACGCGGTTCACGCAATAGGCGCAGTCGAAGATGCAGAAGTTCGTCATCAGGATCTTCAGCAGGCTGATGCAGCGTCCGTCCGGGGTATAGGCGTGGCAGATGCCCGAGCCTTCGGTGGACCCCAGCCCCCCCTTGCGCGCATCGCGCCGTTCCGTCCCGCTGGAGGCGCAGGAGGCATCGTATTTCGCCGCGTCCGACAGGATCGCCAGCTTCCGGGTCAGTTCTGGCGTCACGGAAGTTCCCCTGATGTTCCCCTTGTATCTAGGGAAACGCGCGGCGCTTTCAACGGGTTTCAGACGTCAGATCGCGGTCCAGTTCTGTTCCACCACCGCCTCCATCGCCACATAGCTTGAGGTCGAGGTGATGTAGGGCAGCGTGGAAATCCGCTCGGCCATGACCTGCCGGAAATGCGCCATGTCGCGGGACCGGATCTTGAGTTGGTAGTCGTAGCCGCCCGCGATCATGTAGCATTCCTCGACCTCGGGGATCTGGCGGACGGCGGCGTTGAACGCCTCCAGCGCCTTCTGACGGGTGTCGGACATGGACACCTCGACATAGGTCACATGGGTCAGCCCCAGCTTCAGCGGCGACAGGATCGCGCGATAGCCGGTGATGATGCCGGATTCCTCCAGCCGTTTCAGCCGCTGCGCCACGGGGGTCTTGGACAGGCCCACCGCGCGGGCCAGTTCCGTCAGCGGGATGCGCGCATCCGTCACGAGGATTTCGAGGATGCGCCGGTCGATGGGGTCAAGCTGGTTCATCCTGAAAATGGCCTTCCTTGCAGCCGTTCCGGCTGGTTCTTTGCCCATCTTTGGTCACATCGTCCAGACTTCTGCGGCTATCCTGTGCCATCCTTGAACCCGAGAGCCCGCCATGACCCCTGCCGCCTTTCCCTCCCTCGGCCTTGATGCCAAGTTCGCCGACGAGTCGGCCGTGCTGGACCGGCTGGTGTCAGAGGCCGCGATCGGCGCGCCCACGCGCCAGCGCATCACCGACCGCGCCATGGCCCTTGTCAGCCGCATCCGCAGCGAGGCAAAGCCCACGCTGATGGAGCATTTCCTGGCCGAATACGGCCTCTCCACCCGCGAAGGTGTGGCGCTGATGTGCCTGGCCGAGGCCATGCTGCGCGTCCCCGACGCCCCCACCATCGACGCGCTGATCGAGGACAAGATCGCGCCCTCGGAATGGAACCGGCACCTCGGGACGGCGGCCTCCTCGCTGGTCAACGCCTCGACCTGGGCGCTGATGCTGACGGGCAAGGTCCTGACCGAGCCGCGCCCCGGCATTGCGGGCACCCTGCGGGGCGCTGTCCGGCGCCTGGGCGAGCCGGTGATCCGCACCGCCGTCGCCCGCGCCATGAAAGAGATGGGCCGCCAGTTCGTGCTGGGCGAAACCATCGAGGGCGCGCTGGAACGCGGACGAAAGCGCGAGGCGCAGGGCTACACCTATTCCTTCGACATGCTGGGCGAGGCTGCGCGGACCGAAGCCGACGCTGCCCGCTATGCCCGCGACTACCAGCACGCGATCGCCGCGATCGGCCGGGCGGCCAAGGCGGATTCGATCGTGAAGAACCCCGGCATCTCGATCAAGCTGTCGGCGCTGCACCCCCGCTATGAGGTGGCCAAGACCAAGCGAGTCATGGCCGAACTGGTGCCCGTGGTGAGCCAACTCGCCCGGCAGGCGCGCGAGGCGGGGATCGCGCTGCATGTGGACGCCGAGGAGCAGGACCGGCTGGTCCTGTCGCTGCAGGTGATCGACGCGGTGCTGTCGGACACGGCGCTGGCCGGCTGGGACGGCTTCGGCGTTGTCGTGCAGGCCTATGGCAAGCGCGCGGGCGCGACCATCGACGCGCTCTACGAGATGGCGCAGCGCTATGACCGCCGCATGAACATCCGGCTGGTCAAGGGCGCCTATTGGGACGCCGAGATGAAGCTGGCACAGGTCGGAGGCATGCCCGGCTTCCCGCTGTTCACCACCAAACCCGCGACCGACGTGGCCTATATCTGTCTGGCACAGAAGCTGTTCGGCATGGGCGACCGGCTGTTCCCGCAGTTCGCCACCCACAACGCCCATACCGCCGCCGCCGTGCTGGAACTTGCCCAGGGACGCCCCTACGAGTTCCAGCGCCTGCATGGTATGGGAGAGCGGCTGCACGACATCCTGCTGGCCGAGACCAAGGGCAACTGCCGCATCTATGCCCCGGTCGGCGCGCACCGCGACCTGCTGGCCTATCTGGTCCGGCGGCTGCTGGAGAACGGCGCGAACTCCTCCTTCGTCCACCAGATCGTGGATGAAGGCGTGACGCCCGAATCCATCGCCCGCGACCCCTTCGAGGCGCTGGCCGAGGCCCGCGCGCCCAAGGGCCTGAATACGCCCGAGGCACTGTTCGCGCCGCAGCGCCGGAACTCGCGCGGCTTTGACCTGTCGGACGAGGGCGTGCTGGAGCGGATTGAGGCCGCCCGGCAAGCGCCCCTGCCCGCCGCCGGGCCGCTGACCGTGGCCGAGCCTTCGGGAACGACCCGTCCCGCCATCAACCCCGCGACCGGAGAAATCATCGGCGAGGTCACGGAGGCGGACGAGGCCACCGTCGCCCGTGCGCTGGACGACGCGCGTGTCTGGGACGCCCCGGCCGCGGAACGCGCCGCCATCCTGCGCCGCGCCGCCGATCTTTATGAGGAAAACTTCGGCCCCATCTTCGCCACGCTGGCGCGCGAGGCGGGCAAGACCCTGCCCGACGCGGTGGGCGAGTTGCGCGAGGCCGTGGACTTCCTGCTGTATTACGCGGCCGAGGGCGAGTCCAAGACTCGCAGCCCGCGCGGCATCTTCGCGGCGATCAGCCCGTGGAACTTCCCGCTGGCGATCTTCACCGGGCAGATTGCCGCCGCGCTGATGGCCGGGAACGCCGTGCTGGCGAAGCCCGCCGAGCAGGCCCCGCTGATCGCCGCCATGGCCGTGCGGCTGCTGCATCAGGCAGGCGTGCCCCGCCATGCCCTGCAACTGCTGCCGGGGGACGGGGCGACGGTGGGCGCGACCATTACGGCGGACCCGCGCGTCAAGGGCGTGGTCTTCACCGGCTCGACTGACACTGCCCGGGTCATCGCGCGGACGATGGCGCAGCATCTGGACCCCGGCACACCGCTGATCGCGGAAACGGGAGGTCTGAACGCCATGATCGCGGATTCGACCGCGCTGCCCGAACAGGCGGTGCGTGACATCGTGGCCTCGGCCTTCCAGTCGGCGGGGCAGCGCTGCTCGGCGCTCCGCTGCCTCTACCTGCAGGAGGACAGCGCCCCCCATGTGATCGAGATGATCAAGGGCGCGATGGACCAGCTGACGGTGGGCGACCCGTGGCATGTCTCGACCGACGTGGGTCCGGTGATCGACCGGGACGCGCAAGCCGACATCGCCGGCTACATCCAGGCCAACGGCAACGCGGTCCTGCACCGCGGCGCGCAGCCGGACGGCGGCACCTTCGTCGCGCCGACGCTGATCCGCGTGGGGGGCATCGGCGACCTTGAACGCGAGGTCTTCGGCCCCGTGCTGCACGTCGCCACCTTCCCGGCCGGGAAGCTGGACGAGGTCGTCCGCGACGTGAACGCCCGCGGCTTCGGCCTGACCTTCGGGCTGCACAGCCGCATCGACACCCGCGTGCAGGACATCAGCGAGGCGGTCCGCGCCGGCAACATCTACGTCAACCGCAACCAGATCGGCGCGGTCGTGGGCTCGCAGCCCTTCGGCGGCGAGGGCCTGTCGGGCACCGGCCCCAAGGCGGGCGGTCCCTTCTACCTGCCGCGCTTCTATGCCCCCGAAGGGGCGGACCTGGCCGAAGGCGCCTTTGAGGGCGCGCAGGACATGGCCGCGCTGGACCGTGCGCTGGGCTCAACCGAGGAGCGCCGCATCGACGAGCGCCTGATGCCGGGGCCGACAGGCGAGATGAACCGCCTGAGCCTCTACACACGCCCGCCGCTGCTGTGCCTCGGCCCCGGCCCCGGCGCGGCCCGCGCCCAGCGCGCGGCGGTCGAGGCGCTTGGCGGCTCGGCCGTCGAGGCGACGGGCCGGGTCGAGCCGCAGGCGCTCGCGCATCTGGACGGCTTCTCGGGCGCGCTCTGGTGGGGTGAGGCCGAGATGGCCGAGGCCTATGCCCGCGCGCTGGCCGGGCGGAAGGGCCCGATCCTGCCGCTGATCACGGCAATGCCCGACCGCGCACATGTCGCGCATGAACGGCATCTGTGCGTGGATACCACGGCGGCTGGCGGCAACGCGGCGCTTCTGGCGGGGTGAACTTCAAGGCGGCGTTCGTGGAGCGGACGCCGTCTTTACGCCGAGGCCTGAGCCTTGTGACGGAACAATAACACAGGACAATTTACACCGGCTGCCTGACTGCTGCGTAAAGGCAGCGGGGCGTAGCACCGGAAGGAGCCGGGGGTTGTCTGCCTCCGATCGGGCTTCGCCCCCCGGCTCACTGAAGACGCTCCACTGGACCCATCCGGCGGGAAAACAGCCATGACGGCTGTTTTCTGATCCGCCTCCTGTCCGGGCGCTCCCCAGCCCCGGGGATACTTCAGTCCAGCCCGAGGAGATGGACAAGCGCGCAACACGGAAAAACGGCAATTCCGAAGGACGTCCGGCCGCTGAATTCTGGACGTCCTGCCATCAACGCGCGTTCACCGCGACACTGAGCCTGCGTCCGGCTCCGGCAGGCTCCGGGACCAGACCGGTGAGCGTTACGCCTTGTCGCCGAAAGGCGCGCGCTCAAGCCGCTCCAGCATCTCGACCTCCTCGCCCATCAGCGTGATGCCTTCCGCCGCCGAGCGCTTCCTCGCTTCGAAGCGGCGCTGCGAGGGGAGGCGGGCGCCCTGGCCTAGGATCGCGTCGAACAGCGTTTCGGCGCGGGAGAAGGGGTCGGCGCGGCCGGCGGCGAAGCGCTCGGGCGAGAAGGCGAGGATCAACTCACCATGGTGCGGGCCAAGGGTCGTGGTGCCGAGGTAGTCCAGCGCCTCGGTGCTGGTCAGGTCGCCGATCATGGCCGCTGCCAGCAGTTCGATCATGGTCGAAATGGCCGAACCCTTGTGGCCGCCGAAGGGCAGCATCGCGCCCGAAAGCGCCTCGGCGGGGTCGGTGGTGGGGTTGCCGTCGCGGTCCACCGCGGTGCCCTCGGGCAGAGGGCGGCCCTCGATCCGGTGCAGTTCCACATCCCCCCGCGCCATGACCGAGGTGGCGAAGTCGAAGACGTAAGGAGGGGCATCCTTGCGGGGCCAGCCGAAAGCGAAGGGGTTGGTGCCCAGCAGCGGCGCGCTGCCCCCGGCCGGGGCCACGGTCGAATAGCTGGGGCACATCGCCATCGCGGCGAGACCCTCGGCGGTGATCGCCTCGATCTCGGGCCAGAGCGCCGAGATATGGGTGCAGGAGTTCACGACCAGCGCCGCCAGCCCGTGCTGCCGCGCCCGTGCCACCAGCACCGGCAGGCCGATGGCGAAGGCGGCGGTCGAGAACGCGCCCTTCGCATCGACGCGGACGATGGGCGAGCCGTCGTCCTGCAGTTCGGGTTCGGACTGCGGCTGGACCTTGCCGGCGGCGACGGTGCGCAGGCAGCCCTCGATCCGGTAGATGCCGTGGGACTTGCAGGCGTCACGCTCGCCCGCGACGATGACGCCGGCCAGCGTTTCCGCCTGAAGTTGCGACAGGCCGCCGGCCGCGAAGATGCGCGTGACCCTTTCGGCCAGGGCCTCGGGACTGAGGGTGATCAGTTGGGCCATCGTGCGCTCCTTTTCGTGGCGGGGCTTAACGGGCGCCCCATGTGTCGGTCAGCCTGTAACCCTCGGGCCAAGGGTCCAAGGGGTCAAGCATGTGCTGGTGGATGCCGGTGATCCAGCCGCGCCCTGAGATCTCGGGCCGGATCGCGGGCAACTCCCCCACGGTGGTGGTTCCAAGGATGCGGCCCGCGAAGGTGGACCCGATCAGCGAGACGGCGGTCAGCCGGTCGTTCTTGCCCATCTGCCCCCGCGCGTGCAGGACGGCCATGCGGGCCGACAGCGCCGTGCCGGTGGGCGAGCGGTCCACCTTGCCGGGACGGATCGCCACGGCGGCCCCGGCGCGCAGTTCGTTGCCCTCGCGGCTCACGGGACCGGCGAACAGGCAGAAGGAGAAATGCCGCCAGTCGGGGTTGGTTGGGTGGTGGAAGCCGAGCTGTTCGTCGGCGGCGGCGGTGATGCGGACGCCGAGGCGGGCGATGTCATGCGCCTCGTCGGGGGTCAGCGCGAAGCCCATCGCGGCGGCGTCCACGATGACGAAGCTGTCGCCGCCATAGGCGGTATCGACCTTGAGGGTGCCGATGCCCTCGACCTTGAGCGCGGCGTCCAGCCTGCCTGCGAAGCTGGGCAGGTTTTCCACGAAGATGCGCTCGGACTTGCCGTCCTTGCACTCGGCCCGGACGCGAACGAGGCCGCCCGGGGCTTCCAGCGTGATCCGCGTTTCCGGCTCGGTCATCGGCAGGATGCCTGCGTCCAGCAGCACCGTGGATACACAGATCGAGTTCGAGCCGGACATGGGCGGCGTGTCCTCCGGCTCCATGATGATGAAGGCGGCGTCGGCCTCGGGGTTCTTCGGTGGCACCAGCAGGTTCACGTGGCGGAAGACGCCGCCGCGCGGTTCGTTCAGGACGAAGTTGCGCAGGGTGTTGTCCCGCGCGATCCAGCGGGACTGTTCCCACAGCGTCTCGCCCGGAGGCGGGGTGACGCCGCCCACGATCACGTCGCCGACCTCGCCCTCGGCATGGGCGGAGATGACATGGATGGTCTTCGAGCTACGCATCGGGGCCTCTCAGGTCAGCCAGTGAGGCATGGGGGCGGCGCGGCCAGTCCGCGCGGCGCGGGCGCAGTCGGTCAGGCTGCCGAAGCGCAGGGCGCGGCCGGAGAGCCCGGGGCCGTAATGGGCGTATTTGCCGGAGTTCGTCATCACGGCCTGCGCCTGCGGCGGGAAGACGGGTTCCGTGATGGAACACCAGCAGAGATCGGGGATGACCTGCACGCCGTTGGCTTTCAGCCGCTTGAGCGTGCCGTCGCGGTCGAGGTCCGCGATGATGGCGCGGCCTGCGGTGACGATCAGGGGGATGGCGGCAGGGCCGTCCAGCAGATCCGCAAGCGCCCGGCACTCAGGGGCCGAGGCATGTGGGCTGCCGATGGCGATCAGGTCCACCTGCGTGGGGCCTTGGTTCAGTTCGACCCAGGCTCGTGCGAGATCGACGCGGGTGACGCGGCCTCGGGTGGCTTGGGGCAGCGGAGGCAGATGCGCCTCGGGCGTGACGCCCTCGATGTGCAGCATCGGTGCGCCCGAGGTGGTGCCGAAGGCCGCGCACATCGCCTTGAGGTCGTCGGTCGTGGGGCGAAGCGCCGCAAGCCCCCGCAGCAGTGGGATCGCGCCGCCTGCGGCATGGCCCGCGACATAGCCGAGCAGCGGCCAGAAGGCATCATCTTCGCCTCCGGGCGTCTCGACGTCCAGCACCAGTGCGGGGCGGCGCGCTTCCTCAAGATAGACGCCCGTCAGCGGGGCTCGGCCTGTCACGGCCATGCAGAGGTCGAGGTAATCCGGGTGCTTCGGCGTCCTCGCACCAAGGACCGTGTTGGCGAAGACGACGGCGTTGGATTCGGCCCAGGCGATGTTCTCGCCCGCTTGGGGACGATCGGTCAGCAGGTAGGGCGCGCAGGTGAAGCTGGGGCGGCAGCCCATGCGGACATAGGCATCGGCCAGGCGCGAGGCGCGGGCGCCGAAATCGGGATCGACCCCCTGCCCCGGCCAGTTCTCGCGGTCCACCGAGATGGCGTTGATGGTCGTGGGCACCCGGACCTTGGCGCCGAGTTCGTCCATCTTCTCGGCAAAGATCAGGTTCGCGGGATGGGCCAGCAGCGTGCCGTCCATATGGCCGCGCGTGATGTCGGTCAGGCGCTGGGCGCCCTGCTGGCGGGCCATGGCGCAGACGATCCGCATGGCGAGTGCCGCCGCTTCTCCGTCGCGGCCGTTCAGGATCGTCTGATCCTCGGCGGTCAGGGTCAGGGCCGCCTCGGGGGCGTTCTCGATGGGGACCGAGAGACCCTCGCCGGTGATCGCATCCGCCCCGATCCGCAGGCGCGGCTGGGCGGACAGGCGGGCGAAGTCCTCGGGGCTGACGCGCAACACCGGGACGGCGCGGCCGAACATCTCGGCCCCGATCAGCGCGCCGAGGGTCAGGATGTCCTCGGCTTCCGAGAACACCAGCGCCGCCGGCGCACGGGAGTTCAGCATCAGGTCCAGCATGACGCCCGAACCGGAACAGGACCCCCGGCTGGTCGGCATCATCACCACCGCGCCTGCCAGCGCCTGCCCATGCGCCGGGTGATGGGCGTCGATCACCCGCGCCGTCTGCGGATCGACGCCGCCCCAGAAGCTGAGGCCCTCGGCCATCGCAAGGACCGGGCCCTCGACCAGACCGGGCAGGATGCGCCGGGCGGTCATTTCACGACGAAGCCGTGGGCGAAGGGGTCGCGATCGTCGATGAAGATGGTGTTGTAGCCGGTCATCCGCGCCCAGCCCGCGACCGAGGGGATGATCGCCTCGCGGTCGCCGACGCGGGCCGCTGCCTCGACCCGGCCCTTGAAGATCGAGCCGATGATGGATTCGTGCCAGAACTCGTCCCCGACCTTCAGTTTCCCCTTGGCGGCAAGCTGCGCCATGCGGGCCGAAGTGCCGGTGCCGCAGGGGCTGCGGTCGATGGCCTTGTCGCCGTAGAAGACGGCGTTGCGGGCGTGGGCACCCGGAACGGTCGGCTGGCCGGTCCAGAGGATATGCGACAGCCCGTTGATCGCCGGATGCTCGGGATGGGTGAAGTCGTATTTCGCGTTCAGCGCCGCCCGCAGCTTGGGCGACCAGCCGATCAGCTCTCCGGCAGTGTGATCGGCCATGTCGCGGAAGTTCTTCTGCGGCTCGACGATGGCGTAGAAGTTGCCGCCATAGGCCACGTCCACGGTGATCTCGCCCAGGCCCTCGACCTCGGCGGTCAGGCCCTCGGCATGAAGGAAGCCGGGGACGTTGGTCAGGCGGACCTCCTCGACGAAGCGGCCCTCCTGCCGGTAGGTCACGTCCACGCGGCCGGCGGGGGCGTCGATGGACAGCTTCCCCGGCTCGCGTGGCTGGATCAACCCGTTCTCGATCCCCATGGTGATGGTGCCGATCAGCCCGTGGCCGCACATGGGCAGGCAGCCCGAGGTCTCGATGAACAGCACAGCCACGTCGCAGTCGGGGCGCGTCGGCGGATACAGGATCGAGCCCGACATCATGTCATGGCCGCGCGGCTCGAACATCAGCCCGGTGCGGATCCAGTCGAAGTCGCGCAGGAAATGGGCGCGGCGTTCCAGCATCGTCGCGCCTTCCAGCCGCGGGCCGCCGCCCGAGACGAGCCGCACCGGGTTGCCGCAGGTGTGCCCGTCGATGCAGGAGAAGGTGTGGGTCGTCATGGCAGCCTCTTGAAGCGTTGCGGCGAGAAACCCGCGATTTCGATGGGCGGGGTCTGCCCTGTCAGCAGGTCCGCGACCAGCCGCGCGGTGCCGGCGGATTGCGTGAGCCCGAGGTGGCCGTGGCCGAAGGCATAGGTCACGCGGGGCGTCGCCCGCGCCCGGCCGATGGCGGGCAGGCTGTCGGGCAGCGAGGGGCGGAAGCCCATCCATTGCACGCCACCCTCGGTCTTGAGCGCCGGAAGGAAGGTCTTGGCCTTCTTCAGCATCGCCTCGGACCGGCGGAAGTTCGGGGGCAGGTTCAGCCCGCCCATCTCCACGGCCCCTCCAACGCGGATGCCGGTGGACAGCCGCGTGACCACGAAGCCATGGCCGCCGAAGGTCACCTGCGTTTTCAGGTCGAAGGCGTCCGGGGGCAGCGTGGTGTTGTAGCCGCGCTCGGTTTCCAGCGGGATGCGCTCGCCCAAGGTGCGGGCGATGCGGTGGGAAAAGGCGCCCGCCGCGACGACCACCTGCGCCGCACTGAAGCTGCGGCCGTCGGTGGCGCGCAGGTCCACGCCCGAGTCGGTCGGGTACAGGGCGGCGATCTCGGCGGTCTCGATGATACCGCCACGGGCGCGGACGTGATCGGCAAGCGCCAGGGTGTAAAGCTTGGGGTCGGCGATGGAATACCAGCCGGGCGTGAAGGTGCCGTAGGTGAAACGCGGCGACATGCCGGGCTGGACCTGGGCCATCTCGGCTGCGTCCATGTGGCGGAACTCGATCCCGTGGCGGGCGCGGGCATCCCAGCCGGGCAGGCTCACGTCCAGTTCCGCCTGCGATTCATAGACCTGCAGGTTGCCCTCGCGCCACAGCATCGGGGTGGTGCCGGTCAGCGCAAGAAAGCCGTCCAGTTCCGCCTTGGACAGGTCCATCAGCGCCGTCTGGGCGACGATGGACCGCGCCACCCGGTCGGGCGCGCAGGCGCGGCCGAAACGCAGCATCCAAGGCGCGATCTGCAAGGCATAGCGCGGCGGCACCGTCAGGGGCCCGAGCGGGTCCATCAGCCAGCGCGGCGCTTTCCGCAGGATGCCGGGGGATGCCAGCGGCAGGATGTCGGTGAAGGCGAAGGCCCCAGCGTTCCCGGCCGAGGCACCAGCGGCGGGACCTTCGCGGTCGATCACGGTGACGTTGAGGCCGCGGGCCTGCGCGGCGGCGGCGATGGACAGGCCGACGACTCCCGCTCCGATGACGATCAGTTCCGCGCTCATGTCAGTGGGTCGCCGCCAGGAACTTCTGCAGATCAGAGCTTTTCGGAGCACCGAACAACTCCGCGGGCGGTGCAATCTCGGCCATCACGCCCTGATGGAAGAAGGCCACGCGGTCGGACACCTCACGGGCGAACTTCATCTCATGCGTGACGCAGATCATCGTCATCCCCTCCGAGGCCAGCATCCGCAGCGTGTCCAGCACCTCGCCCACCAGCATCGGGTCGAGGGCGGATGTCACCTCGTCGAACAGCATGTAGCTAGGCGACATCGCCAGCGCGCGCGCGATGGCCATGCGCTGCTGCTGGCCGCCCGACATCCGCGTGGGATAGACCTTGAGCTTGTCGGCCAGCCCCACATGGGTCAGTTGCTTGACCGCGATTTCCTCGGCCTGCGCCCGCGACATCCCCAGCACCTTGCGCGGCGCCAGCGTCACGTTCTCCAGCACCGACAGGTGGGGGAAGGCGTTGAACTGCTGGAAGACTATGCCGATCTTCTGGCGCAGCTTGTTGAGGTCGGTGGACTTCGCGTGAACCTCGGTCCCGTCGACAAGGATGCGGCCCGCGTTGATGGGTTCAAGCCCGTTGATGCAGGTCAAGAGCGTGGACTTGCCCGACCCCGAGCCGCCGATCACCGTCAGCACCTCGCCCTTCTGGACGGTCAGGTCGATGCCCTTCAGCACCTCGAGCGTGCCGAAGGATTTGCGGACGTTATCGATCTCAATCATTGGTCCAGCGCCTTTCGAGATAGCCGCCGAGCCGCGCCAGCGGGAAGCTGATGACGAAATAAAAGGCGCCGCAGATCATCAGCAGGAACAGCGGCTCCTGCAGGCGGGTGATGAGGATCTGCGTCGAGCGCAGCAGTTCCGTCACCTGCACGATATAGACCAGCGCCGAATCCTTCATGACCCCCAGCGCCAGGCCGATCCAGGACGGCAGCGCCACGCGGGTGGCCAGCGGCGCCACGATGCTGGTCATGTCCTGCCGCCAGGTCAGGCCCAGGGACCGCGCCGCGCGGCGGGTGGTCATGGGCACGGCCTCGATCCCGCCGCGCACGATCTCGGCGCAATAGGCGGCGGTGTACATCGTCAGCACGCCGCAGGCGACGGTGAAGCCCGACATGCGCAGCTTCAGCACGACCCCCAGGAAGGCATTGGCCAGCACAAGCTGGATCAGCAGCGGGACCGAGCGGAAGACGTCCAGCACGAAGGTCAGGGGTGCCGCCCACCACGGTCCCACCTGGTAGCGGATCACCCCGAAAGCGATCCCCAGGATGGTCCCCAGCGCCACCGAGATCAGGGTGACGAGGATGGTCACTCCCGCCCCACGAGTGAGGAACAGCAGGTCGGCGGTGGTCAGGGCCGTGTCAAACATCCGCGCCTCAATACCGGAACAGGCGCCAGGCGATCAGCCGCGCAGCCGTCTGGATCACCTTGACGATGAGATAGAAGATGACGGCCGCGATGGCGAACAACTCGAAAGTGCGGAAGGTCAGCGCGTTCAGCGCCTGCGTGACCCCGAACAGGTCGGTGTTCATCCCCACGGTCACGCCCAGCGAGGTCATCAGCACCGCCCAGACCATCTGGTTCGTCATCGGCAAGAAGGCGATCCGCAGCATCTGCGGCATGACGATATGGCGGAAGGACTGCAGCGCGGTCATCCCCAGAGACCGGCCCGCGCGGGCCTGCGTGTCGGGGATGGCCTTCAGCGCGCCGCGGAAGTTTTCCGCCAGATAGCCCGCGTTGTTGAAGGTGATGCCCACCAGCAGCGACAGGTAGGGACTGAGGTGGATGCCGAAGCTGCCCAGCCCGAAATGCGCCATGTAGATCTGGAACAGCGCGGGCGTGTTGCGCGCGACCTCGACCCAGGTGGTGGCGACGCCCCCCAGGACGCGACTGCCCGACAGCCGGAAGGTCGTCAGCAGGATCGCCAGCACGATGCCGATCAGCATCGACAGGACGGCGATCTGCATGGTGACGATCGCGCCGTCCAGCATCTGCGGCAGGCGCGCGAGGGCCTGCTTCCACTGGAATGTGTAACCGAACATCGCGCCTGACCCTGCCGAGGAAAGGGCGCGGCGCAAAGCCTGCGCCGCGCGTTGGTCGTCAGCGGTAGACGCCGGGGATCGAGAGGTTGGCGGGTTCGCCCTCGCCCACCCATTTGGTGTAAAGCTCGGCGTAGCGGCCGGTGCGGACCTGCTGGTTCACGAACAGGTTCAGGTAGTTGAGAAGTCCGTATTCCTGCCGCATCGTAAATAGTGACACATAGTCCGGCACCATCGGCGCCTTGTCCACGACGCGGATGCCGGGAAAGTTGCCGGATGCGACATTGGCGTTGGCGACCTCGACGGTCGAAACGGTCGCGTCAAGCTGGCCCTGGCTGAGCGCCAGGAACACGTCGGCCTGGGTCTGGTAGGGACGGAAGGTGCCCTCGCCCCATTCGTTGATCTTGCCTTCCAGCCAGATCGCCTCGTAGGTGCCGGCGGTGGCGCCGACGGTCTTGCCCTTCATCCCTTCCCAATCCGCCATCTCGACGCCTTCGCGGGCGACGACGGCGTTTTCAAAGGCGTAGTAGGGGATCGACATGCCGACTGTCTTGGCCCGTTCCAGCGTGTCCGAGGTCGAGGCCACGCCCACGTCTACCCGGCCCGCCATCAGCGCGGGGATGCGTTCCGGGAAGGGGGTTTCCACGATCTCGGCCGTCACGCCCAGCGCGGCGGCAAGGTCGTTGCAGTAGTCGACGTCAAAGCCGATCGGGTTGTTCTGCGCATCACGCATCCCCATCGGCGGGAAGTCCAGCACCACCGCGCAGCGCAGGATGCCCGAGGAGATGATGTCATCCAGCTTGTCGGCGTGCGCCGCGCCCGCAAAGGCGGTGGCGGCGACCAGCGCCGCGCCGAGGATCGAGGTCTTCATGGTTTCACTCCCTGTGTGGCTCGTTGGCCGTATCGAATCCTGACCTTTGTCAGCTATCCGCGCCGTCTTCGTCGGATCAACCTGAAAATACAGACAGTATGCAGGGTTGATCCGACGTAACGGCGGCAGCGTCACGCGGCGCAGTCGCTGACGCCGGGCAGCTTGCTCCATTCCGCGTACCAGGTGCGGAACTGGGTGAACTGCGCTTCGGCCCAGGCACGCTGGCTGGGGCTGAGTTCGTCCGTCTCATTAAAATGCAAGGCATATTCAGCATCGCCCTGCATGACCATCATGTGCTTGTAATACAGCACGAGATCGGTGCCCTCATCCCAGGTAGACAGCACCTCAAGCGCCTCGCCCAACTCGCGGGCGCGGACGCGGGCATTCACGTCGCCTGCCGCCGCCGCACGCGACAGCGCCACCATATGCAGGATTTCCTTGGGGATCACGTTGCCGATCCCGGTGATGGTGCCGAAGGCGCCCGCCTTGACATAGCCGTGGTAGACGCCGGTATCGACGCCCGCCATCAGCACCACGTCGGGGTTGCCGCTGGTGATGTGCTCGGACGCGTAGGTCATCGCCTGCGGGCCGCCGAATTCCTTGAAGCCGACGAGGTTCGGATGCTCGGCCCGCAGGGCGAAGAACAGGTCGGCCTTGGTTTCGAAGCCGTAATGGGGGCTGTTGTAGATCACCGCCGGCAGGTCAGGGGCTGCGGCAAGGATCGCCTTGAAGTGGTTCTTCTGCGCAATGGGCGAGTTGCCGCGCGACAGCACCCGCGGGATCACCATCAGCCCGGCCGCGCCCACCTTCTGCGCATGGGCCGCGTGGGCCACGGCCGAGGCCGAGTTCACCGCGCCCGTCCCCACGATCACCGGCAGGCCCGCCTTGACCAGCCGCTCGACCCCTTCCATCCGCTGCGCGTCGGTCAGCAGCGGCCAGTCGCCCATGGAACCGCAATAGACCAGCGCCGACATGCCGGCTTCGATCAGTTCCCGCCCCTTGCGGACCAGCGCATCGAAGTCGGGCTGGCGGTCGGACGTGCAGGGCGTCATCAGCGCCGGGATCACGCCGGTGAAAATCTCGGTGTTCATCTTGGCTCCTGTAGTGAAGCGCCGCGCAAAAGGCGGCCGATTCGAATGTTGCAGCCAGCTTGACCGATTGTATATTCTGTGTCGACAGAAATCTGGCGGGTGTTACAACGCCACATCGTCCCGCCGGTCACGGGCGACGAAAGCCTGGATCTGCCGGACGATCTGGTCGGCATGAGCCCGCGCCAGCCGGTCGCACAAGTCCACGTCCCGCGCCTCGATGGCGGCGATCAGCGCCTCGTGCTCGTCGACATATTCCTGCGGCAGCCGGTCCTCGTAGGACTGATAGTAAAGCCGCAGCAGCCGCCGCCCCTCGTCCAGCACCCGCAGGAACAGGCCGAGATAATAGGGGTTGCCCCCGGCCTCGGCGATGGCGGCATGGAAGGCGCGGTTGGTCGCGATCATGCCCAGAGCATCCTGCGCGGCGACGGCGGCGGCAAAATCGGCCTGTGCGGCGCGGATCGGCTGCAGATCGGCAGGCTTGTGGTGCAGGGCGGCCAGCCGCGTGGTGACGCGATACATCAGCGTGATCGCGTCGAAGAAATGATGCAGGTTCAGAAAGTCGATGCTGGCGACGATGGTGGTGCGGTTCGGCAGCGCCTCGACCAGCCCCTCGCCCGCCAGCCGCACCAGCGCCTCGCGGATGGGGGTGCGCGACATGCCGAAGCGTTCGGCCAGCGCGACCTCGTCGATGGGACTGCCGGGCGGCAGGACCAGATCGAGGATCTCGTCGCGCAGCATGCCATGCACCAGCCGCACCCCCGAGCCGCGCTTGCGTTCGGACGGCGATTCGCTTTCGGGGTCGGACATCCGGCAGGCTCCACGCGGCAAGGGTCGATGCCGGTCGTTACCGGCTGGACCGGGATGCGTAAAGACTGAGGGGATGGTACCGCCTCCCCGGCTTGAACGGGGGACCTCTGGATCCACAATCCAGCGCTCTGACCAACTGAGCTAAGGCGGCACAGGCGCAGCAGATAAACCCTCGGCCTGGGCGATGCAAGCGTCTCTTGCCGCGCGGGCCCGCGGTCGGCTAGACCGTTCCCGACAGGTTCCGCAGGGGAAAGGTGCGATGAGCATCAACAAGGAAAGCGACGTCGCCGCCAATCTGCAGATCGGGCCGACCGACGTCGGCATGGTCCGCATCTATGTCGAGGGCGAAGGCATCGAACTGCCTCTCGATTTCGACCCCGACGAGGCCACCGAGATCGCCGAGGAACTGCTGGCCGCCGCCGAGGCCGCCCGCGAGATCGGCCAGGGGTCCAAGCCAAAGGGCAAGCCCCGTCCCAGGGGTCCGGCACGCCGGTAAGCCGCTTCTTCCCGGCCCGAATACCCTGAGGGCTTCCGAGCGCTTGGACAGGGTACAGATGAGAAAACGGCCCACAAGGCTGTTTTTCCGCCGGATGAGTCCAGCGGACTGTTTCCAGCAAGGAAGGCCAGGGCAGTGGCACGCGAGGGGGCGAAGCCCTCTGCTAACCTTCCGCAAAGGCCGCCGGATCGGTCGCCCGCACTAGGCGGCAGGCCGCGGTCCGCGCCACGTCCCGCAGCACGCGCGCCCGCCGCGCGGCTGCGAGTTTGATCAAAGGAGCCATGCGCCCAAGTTCGGCCCCGTAGGGATCTGCGATCATGAGGCCGCTGTCCTCGGGCAGAAGCTCGACCGGAAAGTCGCAGTCGGTTGCCCAGAAGAAGCGGTCGCACCATTCCAGGTAGCCCTGCCACTTGCGGTCGCCGGTGAAGTCGGCGCGGCAGCTCTTGCATTCGACGATCCAGATCTCGCCCGCGGGCGCGACCGAAATCACGTCCACCCGCAGCCCCGGTATGGGCACGAACTCGGTCAATGGGGCATGACCCATGCCGATCAGCATCCGCGCAACCCCGCGCGCGAGCCTTTGGCCCGGCTGGGAAGGCAGCAACTCGGCTGCAGACAAAGGGGCATCCATGTCCGCCACCATGAACGAAGCATAAACATCCCGCAAGCCCTGCGGCTTTGCCTTGCAGCGGGCGGCGGGGGTTCCTAGCTATGGTCCCGGCGGGTTTCTGCTCTTCCCGTGATCGGCCATTTTTCCCACTGGCCTATAACTTCTCCGAGGGGGCTGGCTCTGTCAGGGCCCTGGTCCTGTTACCCGGCACCCACCTGGATATCCAGGCTTTCGGGGGAACCTGCGCCGCCACGGTCGCTGCGGTTCCCGCCACCTGAAAAGGCCGCTCCCATATGGGAGCGGCCTTTTTGCTTTGGCCGAACCAGCAAAAGGAAAGGGCGGTCAAATGACCGCCCTTTCCCCATGAGACTTCCGACAGGGAACGATCAGAAGCCGTAAACGAGCGAGACGCCCACCGTGTTGTCGGTGCGGGTGTCGCGGGTAGAGACATACTCGGTCTTGTAGGACACGCGGGTCGAGAAGGCGTCCGTCATGCGGAAGTTCAGGCCCAGTTCGTTCGTGGCCGTGTCGTTGGCATCCGACGTCAGGTAGTCGGTGTCGTTGGTCAGGAAGAACTGGTCGTTGAACCGGTGGTAGAAGCGCGACGACACGATGTAGCCTTCGCTGGTGTCCGAGTTCGTGTTGCGGGTGCGGACGCCGCCCACGATGTCGGTTTCGACTTCCTTGGCGTAACGGATACCGATACCGGCCTGCACGCGCCAGGCGGTGGTGTCGTTGTTGATGATACGGTAGCCGGGGCCGACGCCGAAGAACGCGTCGCGGCGCAGGGTGCCGTTGCGGTCCAGGAAGTCGTCGTCGTCCAGATCATCCAGGTCCACGCCGTCAGTGGTCAGGCGGCCAATGGCAAAGGCATAGAACTGGTCGTTGAAGTAGTAGCTGCCGTCATAGATGACCGACACCTTCTCGGTTTCGGCGTCACCCTGGTTGTCCTCGGCATATTCCAGCAGGATACCGACCGACTGCTGGAACTGGCCCACGTTGTGCGAGATGCGACCGGCCAGGTTCAGGTCCTGATTCTCGCTGTTGCCGTCGCGGCCGGAATAGGTCAGTGCAACCGACCCGAAGGTCCCGGTGCGGCGGTCCGCCGGCCCAAAGCGGGCAGCGTCTTCCGAACGGTCAAAATCGTCCTGAACGTCGTCCTCGACGTCGTCCAGACGGTCCTCTATGGCCGAGGCGCCGGTGATGTTGCCTCCGGTCGCGAATTCGGACTGGGCGAATGCCGGGGCGCCCAGAAGCAGAGCCAGGGCCGATGCACTGGTGAACAGGGAAATCTTCTTCATACTGAACCTCTCGATCCTCTTGCGGCCACTTGGTTCGGGCCGCTCGGTGTGACAACGCAAATGTAGGAAGATCGTGCCCTGTCATTAAGAGAGTCGTCGAAGACAGGATTTATCACGGAAACGTGAAGGAACTTTCATCAAGCCTATGCAACTGCAGGGTATGGTGAGCGGGTTCAAAAGTCTGATTTCCCGATTTTCTTTCACTTACAAGTTGTTAAGATGTTCCCGGCAGCTTGGCGACGGACTCTGGATCGGCTCGGTTCCGGAACGAACCGCGGCCCGGACTTCGGTCCGGGCCGCGTATTTCTGTTGCAAAATCCCCACAATCTCAGTGCGAAGATGACTTTTATGCACTTGGCCGGATCGAGTCACGGTCGCCGCGAAGGGGCCGCGACGCGGACGACCGCAGGTCGTGAAGGCGTCACCGGTGCGCGACCGCCCCCGCGCGGAGGCTCTTGCAGCTCGGCCATCCGCATCACCGCGATGGCGAACTGCACGCCCGCGAAGACAAGGGTGTTGAAGATGACGAGCATTGCCAGCGCCAGCCACCCGCCCGTGGTTTCAAGCGTCAGGTGCCGCAAGTTCGCAACGTCCAGCCCGACCAGCGCCGCGGTGAAGGCGACGGCAAGCAGAAAGCCGAAAACAATGTTGCGGATGTATAGGCGGATGAGTTCGGGCATCGCGCGACCTCCCATGCGTGATCCCTGATATGTAGGGTCCCGCAAGCGGCCTGTCACCGCCTGAATTGCTAGAAAGCTTCGGGACGGGCGGCGCGGGCCATGTGGTCCAGGACGGCGTTGACGAAGCGGGCCTCTTTCCCGTCCGGGAAGAAGGCGTCGGCAACGGCGACATATTCCGAGATCACCACGCGGGGCGGGGTGTCCGCCGCCACCAGTTCGGCCCCGGCGGCGCGGAACACCGCGCGCAGCACCGGGTCGATGCGGTCGATGGGCCATTTGGCGACCAGCGCCCGGTCGGTCATCTGGTCGATGCGGGCCTGCCAGTTCACGACCCCACCCACGATCCGCTCGAACAGGTCCTCGTCGGCCTGGGGCGAGGTGCCCTCGTCATAGTCGACGCCGATGCGCCAGTTCGCGAACTCGCGCACCACGCGGTCGGCGGACTGGTCGGCAGCCTCCATCTGGAACAGCGCCTGCACGGCATAGACGCGGGCGGCGGCGCTGAGGGCACGGCGGTTCGGGCGCGGCTGCGCGGGCACCTCGCTCATCCCTGCCCCGATCCGTCCAGTTCGCCCGCAAGCCGGATCACGTCGCGTTCGCCTTCGCGGCCGAAGCCCACGGGACGCTTCGCCCCGGCCCAGCGGCGCTGCAGCGCGATCAGGTGCAGGGCGGCGGCGGCGGCACCGCCGCCCTTGTTCTGCCCCGAGGGGTCGGCGCGCACCGCCGCCTGCTCCATGTTTTCGACCGTCAGGATGCCGTTGCCGATGCACAGCCCCTGCAGCCCCAGCAGCGTCAGCCCGCGCGAGCTGTCGTTGCAGACAGTGTCGTAATGCGTCGTCTCGCCCCGGATCACGCAGCCCAGCGCCACATGGCCGTCATATTGCGCCAACTGCCCGGCCATGCCGATGGCGGTGGGGATTTCCAGCGCGCCCGGCACCTCGACCAGATCGACGGCGGCCCCCGCCCCTTCGGCCATGGCCTTCGCGCCCGCGATCAGGTCGTCGGCGATGGCGCGGTAATAGGGGGCGACCACGATCAGCAGCCGCACCGGCGCGTCAAAGCCCGGAACGGGCAGAGTGTAGTGTTCGGTCAGCGCGGCCATGCCGGGTCACTCCTGCGGGATGGGGCGGGTGGAATGGATGGAAAGCCCATAGCCGTCAAGGCCCACGACCTTCAGCGGCGCGGTGTTCGTCAGCAGCACAAGTTCATGGATGCCCAGCGCGGCGAGGATCTGCGCCCCCACCCCATACTGGCGCAGCGTGTGGGGCGAAGCCTCGCCCCCGCGCGGCAGGGTGGGCCACAGGTCGCGCAAAAGGACCACGACGCCCCGGCCTTCCTGCGCGATCAGGCGCATGGCGGCGGGCAGGTCGCTGCCGCGCCCGATCCCCAGCACGTCATGCATCGGGTCCAGCGAATGCATCCTGACCAGCACCGGCTCAGGCGTGGTCAGGTCGCCCTTGCTCAGCACGATATGCTCGCCCCCCTGCGCCTCGTCGGCGAAGACGCGCATCAGCCATTCGCCGCCGTGGGCCGAGGTGACGGGCCGTGCGTCGCGTTCCGCGATCAGGTTGTCGTGGCGGCGGCGATAGGCGATCAGGTCGCTGATGGTGCCGATCTTCAGCCCGTGCCTTTGCGCGAAGGCCACGAGGTCGGGCAGACGGGCCATGGACCCATCGTCCTTCATGATCTCGCAGATCACGCCCGAGGGGTTCAGCCCGGCCAGCCGGGCGATGTCCACCGCGGCCTCGGTATGGCCGGCGCGGACCAGCACGCCGCCGTCACGGGCGCGCAGCGGGAAGACATGGCCGGGCGTGGCGATGTCGGTGGCCCCCTTGGTCGGGTCGATGGCGACCGACACGGTGCGGGCGCGGTCATGGGCGGAAATGCCGGTCGTGACGCCTTCCCGCGCCTCGATCGACAGGGTGAAGGCGGTCTCGTGCCGGCTGGAATTCTTGGGGCTCATCAACGGCAGTCCCAGCGCGTCGATCCGCGCGGCGGGCAGCGCCAGGCAGATCAGCCCGCGGCCATGGGTCGCCATGAAGTTGATCGCGTCGGGCGTCGCCATCTGCGCGGGGATGACCAGGTCGCCCTCGTTCTCGCGGTCCTCGTGATCGACCAGCACGAACATCCGGCCGTTGCGGGCATCCTCGATGATCTCCTCGATCGGGGAGATGGCGTCCGACCAGTCGCGCTCGACCGGTCCCGGCTGTTCGTAGTGCATCTTGGCTTCCTGCAGCGCGTTTCGGCTGATGACTTAGCCGAACCCCCCGCCCGAGGAAAGGCGGAAGCACGGCTCCAGGAGCTTCGGGCAGCCCCTATCCCGCCTCGGCCAGCCGTGCGACGTATCGCGCCAGCGTGTCGATCTCGAGGTTGACCAGGTCGCCTTCGGCCACCTCGCCCCAGTTCGTCACCTCGCGAGTATGGGGGATCAGGTTCACGCCGAAGCGGTTGCCCTCGACCTCGTTCACCGTCAGCGAGGTCCCGTTCAGCGCGACCGAGCCCTTGGGCGCGATGAAGCGCGCAAGCCCCTCGGGCGCCTCGAAGCTCAGGCGCAGGCTGTCGCCCTCGGCCCGCGCGGCGGTAACGCGGGCCACGCCATCGACATGGCCGGACACGATATGCCCGCCCAGTTCGTCCCCCACCCGCAGCGCCCGTTCCAAGTTGATCCGCTGTCCAACCCGCCAGCCGCTTGCACCGATGTTGGTGCGGGCCAGCGTCTCGGCCGAGATGTCCACGTCGAACCAGTCCATGCCCTTGGCCACCACCGTCAGGCAGATGCCGTCGCAGGCGATGGATGCGCCCATGTCCACGCCGCTCATGTCGTAGTTGCAGGAAATCCGCGCGCGCATGTCGCCGCGCATCTCGACGGCCACGACCGTGCCGATGTCGGTGATGATTCCGGTGAACATCGCCTATCCTTGCGCCCCTGATCTGCAGATCGTCACGATGGCCGCCGTTCGGGGCGGGCGCAAGCCCCGCCGGGAACCTGACGTTCTGGGCAGGTTGACGCATGAACTCGGCAGGCGTTAACCCGGAGGTAGTTTTCCCGTGCCCAATGTTTGAACGTTCGCCGATATACCGCAGACATGTTCATGAACGCTTTCATCAAGGGCATTCCCGCCCCCCTTCCAAGGATGGCACATCTGCCCCCTGACAAACGGGTGTTCCTGCTGCTGCAGGGTCCGCATGGTCCGTTCTTTGACCGGCTGGCACGGCTTATGCGCGCGGCCGGCGCGACGGCCTGGCGCGTGGGCTTCAATGCGGGGGACGAATTCTTCTGGCGCGACCGTGCGCGGTTTGTCGCCCACAGCGCCGGTCCCGACGAATGGCCGGGCCACCTGGAACGGCTGATCACCGAAAAGAAGGTGACGGACATCGTCCTTTACGGCGACGTCCGCCCGATCCATGCCGCGGCGCGCGAGGCGGCGTCGCGACGCGGGCTGGTGCTGCATGTCTTCGAGGAAGGCTACCTGCGCCCCTACTGGATCACCTACGAACGGGGCGGATCGAACGGCTTCTCGGCGCTGATGGACATCGGGCTTGACCGGATGCGGGCCGCCCAGCGCGCCTTCGGGGCGGAGGTCAACCGCCCGCCCGCCCATTGGGGCGACATGCGTCAGCACAAGTTCTACGGCGCGCTTTACCACTTCATGGTGCTGGTGGCGAACGGGCGCTATCCGGGCTTCACCTCGCACCGCGACATCACGCTCTGGCGCGAGTTCCGGCTGAACCTGTCGCGCCTGCTGCTGTCGCCGCTTCACGCGGCCCGCCGCTGGCGCCAGGCGCGGGCGATCCGGGCCGGGGGCTTTCCCTATGTGCTGGTGCTGATGCAGCTTGAGCATGATTCAAGCTTCCGGGCCCATTCGCCCTATCACACCATGTCCGACTTCACCGCCGAGGTGCTGGAGGCCTTTGCCCGCGCCGCGCCGCGCCACCATCACATTGTCTTCAAGGCACATCCGCTGGAAGACGGACGCGCGCCCCTGCAGGCGGCGATCACCGCGCAGGCCCACGCGCTGGGCATCGCCGGCCGGGTGCATTTCGTGGGCGGCGGCAAGTTGGCCGGGCTGCTGTCGCAGGCGCGTTCCGCGGTGACGATCAACTCGACGGCGGCGCAGCAGGCATTGTGGCGGGGGCTGCCGGTCAAGGCGCTGGGCCGGTCGGTTTACGCCAAGCCGGGCCTCGTGTCGGACCAGAGCCTCGACGACTTCCTGCGCCGCCCCGCGCCGCCCGACCAGGCGCGCTACCGCGACTACCGCAACTACCTGCTGGACACTTGCCAGGTACCCGGCGGCTTCTACGCCGCCCGTTCCCGCGCCCATGCCCTGCGGCTGGTCGTGGACATGATGCTGGACCCCGACGACCCCTATGCCGCGCTGGAGGGCGGATATGCGCGCTACCGGCAACAGATGGACATTCTGGACCATTGACTTGCGCGTTCCAGTGGATACGCCGCCAGCCAGCCGGTAAGGAAAACGTGAGAAAAAACGAAACGGAGCGACCAAGAATCGCCCGATGGACAGGAGACTGGACTTGACCGACCTTCCCCTTACCCCTGCCTCTCAAGGCGGCGCAATGCGGGTTGCCCTCAGGATCGCGGCGCTCTCGTCGATGACTCTGCTGGCGGCCTGCGCCCTTCCGCGTTCGGGCCCGAACAAGAACGAGATCTACCGCGGCTCGGTTGACCGGGGTGGCAACGCCCATGTCATCTATGTCAACGACCATGTGGCCCGCGCCGCGTCCTTCACCCCGGCCTATGGCTTCGGCTCGGACTTCATCAACGCAGGCGCCGTCGGCGCCGACGAGATCCGGCCGGGCGACGTGCTGGGCCTGACGATCTGGGAAAACGTGGACGACGGGCTCTTGGCCTCGATGGGCCAGTCGAACACGCCCCTGCAGGAACTGCAGGTGGACAGCGGCGGCTACATCTTCGTGCCCTACGCGGGCCGCATCCGCGCCGCCGGCAACTCGCCCGACGAGCTGCGCCAGATCATCACCCGGCAGCTTGAAACCCAGACCCCTGACCCGCAGGTCACGGTGACCCGGGTGGCCGGCGACGGCGCGACGGTTTCGGTGATGGGCAAGGTCGGCGGCCAGGGCGTCTTCCCGATCGAGCGGCCGACCCGCACCCTGTCCGCCATGCTGGCGCGGGCGGGCGGCGTCACCGTCGATCCCGACATCGCGGTGGTGACCGTCAAGCGCGGCAACAACACCGGCCGCGTCTGGTTGCGCGACCTATACGCCAACCCGCGCAACGACGTGGCGCTGCGCCCCGGCGACGTGATCCTGGTGGAAGAAGACCAGCGCAGTTTCACCGCGCTGGGCGCGTTGGGCGGGCAGACCAAGGTGCCGCTGGGGTCAGAAGAGATCAACGCCATCGAGGCGATCGCCATGGTGGGCGGCCTCAGTTCGAACCTCGCCGATCCGACCGGCGTCTTCGTGCTGCGCAACGAGCCGCAGTCGGTGGCCCAGAAAGTGCTGGGCAGGAACGTCGCGGGCGACCAGCGGATGGCCTATGTGCTGGACCTGACACGTCCCAACGGGCTGTTCCTGGCGCGGGACTTCCTGCTGCGCGACGGCGACACGGTCTATGTGACCGAGGCGCCCTACGTCCAGTGGCAGAAGACCCTCGGCGCGATCACCGGCAGCGCGAACAGTGCGAATGCGCTGAACAACATCGCGAACTGAGGATGACCGGAAAGCCGTCCGGCCCGATCGGCCTGCGGCGGCTTTTCGTCCTGAACGGCGGGTTCTTCGCGCGTCCCCGCCTCAGGCGCATCCTCAACCTGGCCGGCTGGCGACTTGCCGTCGGCTGGCCGGGACCCGAAGACAGCATCGGCGTCTGGGGCGCCAGCCCCACCGCCTGGCGCGGGCGCGCACTGGCCGCCCGGACGGGTGCCGCCGTGGTGACGGTCGAGGACGCGTTCCTGCGATCAGTCCTGCCCGGACGCCACCGCAGCCCGGTCGGCCGGCGCGGCCCCATCGGCCTGCTGATCGACCCGACCGGCCTGCATTTCGACCCCTCTGCCCCGTCGTTGATCGAAACTCTGGCCTCATCGCCCGAGGCGGCGGCGCTTTCGGCGAAGGCCCGGGCGGCACTTGCCCGGCTGCGCGCGGCGGATCTGTCGAAATACAACGCGCATCTGCCGGACGCGGCGGCGCCGGAACCCGGCTTCGTGCTGGTCATCGACCAGACACAAGGGGACGCCTCTCTGATGGGGGCGGGACGCGCGACCTTCCTGCGGATGCTCGAGGCCGCGCGGGACGAGAACCCCGGCGCCCGCATTGTCCTGCGGGCCCACCCGGAAACCGCCGCGGGGCTGCGCCGGGGCCATCTGGGCCGCGCCGACCTGCGGGCGGGCGAGATCCTCTGCGACGGCCCCGTGTCTCCGTGGCGGCTGGTGGGCGATGCGGCCGGCGTTTACGCCGTCAGCTCTCAACTTGGGTATGAGGCGATGCTGGCGGGCCACCGTCCCCGGCTGTTCGGCCAGCCCTTCTATGCCGGCTGGGGTCTCAGCGGGGACGAGGCGCCGGTGCCGCGCAGGCAGGGTCGGACCAGCCTGCCCGCGCTGTTCGCCGCGACCCATCTGCTGGCGCCAGTGTGGCATGACCCCTGCCGCGACCGGCTGACCGACCTGGAAGGCGCGATCCGCCAGATCGAGGCGGAAACAAAGGCATGGCGGCAGGACCATCAGGGGCATCTTGCCTATGGCATCCGCCTGTGGAAGCGCCGCACCATCGCGGCCAGCTTCGGGAACGGCCATGGCGTGCGCTTCACACGCCACCCCTCGCCCGCGGTCACGCTCGCCTGGGCCAACCGCGCCGCCGAGGTGCCGCGGGCACTGCGGGTCGAGGACGGCTTTCTGCGCTCGCGCGGGTTGGGCGCCGAACTGGTTCCGCCCTTGTCGCTGGTCGCCGATGCCCGCGGGATCTATTACGATCCCACAGGGGAAAGCGACCTTGAGCGGCTTCTGGCCGCGCCCCTGCCACCCGGCGGACGCGAACGGGCGCAGGCCCTGATCGCGCGCCTGCGGGATGGAGCGCTGACAAAATACAACCTTGGCGGCGAGCTGCCGCTGATCCCGCGCGACGGCCGCCGGGTGATCCTGGTGCCGGGGCAGGTCGAGGACGATGCCTCGATCCGCTTGGGCGCGGGGGCTGAACGGACCAATCTTGCCCTGCTTGCCCGCACCCGGACCGAGAACCCCGGCGCGCTGATTGTCTGGAAACCGCACCCGGATGTCGAAGCAGGCTTGCGACCCGGCTCAGTTCCTGCGGACAGGCTGAAGGGTCTGGTCGATGTCATCGCCGCCGCCGCCCCTGCAGCCGCGCTGATCGACGCGGTTGACGAAATCTGGACGATCACCTCGACACTGGGATTCGAGGCGCTGATCCGCGGCCGCGCTGTCACTACCCTGGGGGCGCCCTTCTACGCCGGCTGGGGATTGACGCGCGACCTTGGCCCCGTTCCGGGGCGCAGGCAGGTCCGCATCGACCTTGAAACGCTGGTCCATGCGGCATTGATCGCCTATCCCCGCTATCGCGATCCGGTCTCAGGCCTGCCCTGCCCGGTCGAAGTTGCGGCCGACCGGCTTTCGGATCCGAGGCTCGCGCCCGTTGGTCCCGGTTTGCGCTGGCTCGCCAAGCTGCAGGGAGGGCTGAGCGGACACAGTTGGCTGTGGCGGCGCTGATCCGGCTGGTGCCCGATCTCTGGTCTGGACCTCAGGCTATGCCACCTGCTTACCTGATCCGGCATATCGGCAACATCCCCCGGATGAATCCTGCATGTATTTTCCAAATGCGGTGCAGGGTTCCGAGCCCTTTGGGACAAAAGAACCGGACGGTCCCGCCAAGGGCGTCGCAGATGCCTCTGGTGCAGGCATCGGCTGATCCGGCAGAAAAGCCGCCTCACGCCTCTGCGGACACCCAGCGATGGAAGACATCCCCCCCGAGCGTCTGCGTCTCGGCCAAGCGAAAGCGCGGCGCATCGGCCAGTGCCGAAAGGCCGAATGGCTCTACGGCGGCCCGGCCATCGCCGCCGAGGAGAACGCCGGCGGTATAGCCGACAAGCTCATCAACCAGGCCTTCGGCCAGCAGCGCCGCCGCGAGACGGCCGCCGCCTTCGCAGAAGACCCGCGTCAGCCCCCGGCGCCCGAGTTCCGCCAGCGCCTTGGCGGGTGGCCCCGGCACGACCCACAATGGTCCGTGGCCCGCGCCCTCGGACGGCAGGCGGGGAATGGCGCCGTTCGCCAGCACCACCCGCACCGGCTGCCGCACCGGACCAAAGCCGCGCACGTTCAGCGCCGGGTGGTCGGCACGCGCCGTGCCGGCCCCCACCATCACCGCGTCATGCGTCAGCCGCAGCAGGTGGACATGGCGGCGCGCGGCCTCGCCGGTGATCCAGCGGCTTTCTCCGCTGGCCGTGGCAATCCGCCCGTCGAAGCTGGTCGCAAGCTTCAGTGTCACCATCGGGCGGCCACGGGTCACACGGGAAAGGAAGCCGCGCTGCAGGATGCGAGCCTGTTCGCCTCGGACATTTTCCACCACCTCGACCCCGGCCGCCCGCAGCATCGCATGGCCTCGCCCGGCAACCCGGGGATCGGGATCAGTCAGGGCGGTCACGACGCGAGCCACATCTGCCTGAACCAGTCCCTCGGCGCAGGGCGGGGTGCGGCCGTGATGGGCACAGGGTTCTAGGGTGACATAGGCTGTCGCACCCTTTGCGGCAGGACCCGCCACGTCCAAAGCCATCCGTTCGGCATGGGGACGACCGCCGGGCTGAGTCCAGCCGCGCCCCACCACGCGGCCATCTGAGACCATCACGCAACCCACCGCAGGATTCGGCCAGACGTTTCCCAGTCCGCGCCGGGCAAGCCGCAGCGCGTGATCCATATGGCGCAGGTCGGACGGAACGGTCACTCTTCGGCCGGACGCAGTTCCGACACAAAGCGGTCGAAATCATCCGCAGCCTGGAAGTTCTTGTAGACGCTCGCAAATCGCACATAGCCCACGGTGTCGATGCGGGCCAGGGTTTCCATCACGATCTCGCCGATGGCCTTTGACGGGATGTCGGTCTCGCCCATGCTTTCCAGTCGGCGGACAATGCCCGAGATCATCTGGTCGATCCGCTCGGCCTCGATCGGGCGCTTCTGCATAGCGATGCGGATCGAACGCGCGAGCTTGTCGCGGTCGAAGTCCTCGCGCCGGCCCGAGGACTTGATGACCACGAGATCGCGCAACTGTACCCGTTCGTAGGTGGTGAAGCGGCCGCCGCAGGCCGGGCAGAAGCGGCGGCGGCGGATGGCGACATTATCCTCGGCCGGGCGGGAATCCTTGACCTGCGTATCGGCGTTTCCGCAGAACGGACAGCGCATCAAATCATCCCCGGTGCAGCCATGATCGTGAAAGACGATAAGGCCTTTCGCAGAACTTGGATAGATGAAGCATCAACCCCCAAGATATATGCTGCCAAAGGCCTTGCCCGCTACTCGCCCGCTTCCAGCAGCCGCACCTCTGCCGACGCATCGGCGTCGTGATCCAAGGCGATGCGCTTCTGCGCCCGCGCGCCCAGCAGGCGCAGCTTTTCCACCTGCCCGACAACGTTGCCCGAGCCGCGGGTCAGCCGGTCCATCGCTTGGTTATGCGCGCGGCTGGCGCCGTCTAGGCACTTGCCCACATCTTCCATCGCATCCACGAACAGCGCGAACTTGTCATAGAGCTTGCCGGCGCGGTCGGCGATCTCCATCGCGTTGCTTTCGCGCCGCTCGACCGTCCAGATGTGATCCACCGTCCGCAGCATCGGCATCAGCGTCGTCGGCGTGGCCAGCACGATGCGGCGGTTCAGGGCGTAAAGGCCGAGTTCCGCATCCACCCGCAACGCTTCCGAGAACGCGCCCTCGATGGGAATGAACATCAGCACATAGTCGACCGAGGCATTGTCGATCTGCTGATAGCCCTTTTCGGACAGGGTGGTGACATGGGTGCGGATCGCGGTGACATGGCGCTTGAGCGCGGCATCGCGTTCCTCGGGCATCTCGGCATTCACGGCGCGTTCATAGTCGTTCAGCGAAACCTTGCTGTCGATCACCAGCACCTTCTTGCGGGGCAGGCGCACGATCACGTCAGGCCGCCACAGCTTGCCATCCTCGGCCCGCCAGCTTTCCTGGGTGTCGTAATGGGTCCCCCGTTCCAGCCCCGAGCCTTCCAGCACGCGTTCCAGGATCATCTCGCCCCAAGCACCCTGCCGCTGCTTTTCGCCCTTGAGCGCGCGGGTCAGCGCCACAGCGTCCCGACCGATCTCCTCGGACCGGCGGTGCAGGCCGTCGATCTGTTCGCGCAGCATCGCGCGTTCCTCGTCCACGATCTTGTTGCGGGCCTGAAGCTCGGTCTGGAAGCCCTGCACCTGCTCGCGGAAGGGCGTCAGCATCGCAGCCAGCCGTTCGCTGTGGGTCTTTTCCAGATCGGCCCCCTGCCGGCGCAGGGATTCATCCGCCATCAGGCGGAACTGACCCGTCATCTCGTCGCGCAACTCGCGCAGCAAGGTCAGGTCGCGCTCGGCCGCCTCGCGGTCCTTGGCGGCGGCAAGCCGGATTTCCGCAAGCTCACGCTCCTGCGCGGCCAGTGTCACGCGGGCCTCGTCGAGATCGCAGCGCAGGGCTCCACGTTCGCCTTCCAGCTCGGCGATCCGCGTCCTGTCGGCTTCATGCCGAGTGGCAGCCTTGCCGAGCTCGCGTTCAAGCGTTGCGACACGATCATGCGCGCCCTGCACCGCATCCCGCAGCCCGTCCCGTTCGTCGCCGATCTCGGCCAGCCGGAGGGCATTGCCCTCCTCGCGCTCGCGCAACTGCGCGAGATCCCGGGCCAGCGATTCGGCCTGCCCACGCATCCGCTCCAGCGCGTCGCGCAGATCGTCCCGCTCGGTTCCCAGTTCGGTCAGGCGATGCACCTGCCCCTCAAGGCGGGCCGTGGCCTCTGCCGCCCGCAGCCCTGCCGCTTGCGCCTCGGCCCGCGCCTCGCGCAGCGCGGCCTCGGCCCCCGCCATGGCAGCAGAGCGGCGCGACAGCAGCACAGCCAGAACGATCCCGGCCAGAGCCAGCAGGATCGCAAGCAACCGTAGAAGCTGCGGATCGTTCCACATCGGCATTCTCCTTGTCCCTGTCTGCGGTGTTGCCAATCTGTTCGAAAACATCAACAACCATCCACGCTTGTGCTTAACAGGCGATGAACAATTCACGGAGGTTCCCATGACCCGCACCGTCGCCGTCCTTGTCGGATCGCTGCGCGCGAATTCGATCAACCAGACCGTCGCCGAGGCGCTGGCGAAGGTTGCGGAAGGCAAGCTGACCTTCGACTTCGTCGAGATCGGCGACCTGCCGCTTTACAACGACGACTTGTGGCAGGACGGCCGCGGGCCTGAACCGGTCGAGCGGATGCGGGCGCAGGTCGCGGCCGCCGACGGGGTGCTGCTGGTGACCCCCGAATACAACCGCACCGCGCCCGGCGTGCTGGTGAACGCGCTGGACTGGGGCAGCCGGCCTTGGGGCAAGTCAGTCTGGATCAGCAAGCCCGCAGGCTGCTGCGGGGCGGCGGGCGGCGCGATCGGGACGGCGGCGGCGCAACTGGCGCTGAAGGCGCAGATGGTGACCCTGGGCATGGTGGTCATGGGCCATCCCGAATTCTACCTGAAGTTCGAGGCGGGCAAGTTCGCCAAGGATGGCTCGGTCGAGGACGAAAGCCTGCGCGGTTTCCTGAAAACCTATGCCGACGCGCTGGCCGCCCATATCGAGCGGCTCTGCTGAGCGTCAGGGCGCGAGCGCCTCGCGCTCGCGCAAAAAGGCCAGCATCCCGGCGGCGTATTCCCGCGGCTCGCGGACCACGACGGGATGATCGGCCATCCACCTGAGGACCGAGGCATCGCTGCGGGTGGAATAGCCCATCCGCCAGCGCGAGAATTGCCGCTCGGGCTGGGTGCCATGCGCCATGCAGGTGATGTTGGAATGGCGGGGATCACGTTCGATCCGCCCCATGATTTCCGCCAGGTTGTCGGGTTCCCCTTCCAGCCATTGGAAGAAGAACCCGTCTTCATGATGCAGAAAGCCCGTCAGGTCGAATCGTTCGTTGGACCGCCGCGCCGTGTTCATCAAGGTACGGACGGCATCGCTGTTGGGCCTCAGGCCGGTGTCGCTGCGGTAGAGAATAAAGGAGAGTGCCGACATGCGATCCTCCTGCTCCCCGGAGGTAACGTTCCGGTTGTTCCAGACCATGGAGCTTTTGACAGGTTGACGTCACCTGAAAAACTGCTCCGTCAACAAAGTTTAACAGGACAACGCGTCACTGGTCGAGGAACGAGCGCAACTTCCGGCTGCGGCTGGGATGCTTCAGCTTGCGCAGGGCCTTGGCCTCGATCTGGCGGATCCGCTCGCGGGTGACGCTGAACTGCTGGCCCACCTCTTCCAGCGTGTGGTCGGTGTTCATGCCGATGCCGAAGCGCATCCGCAGAACCCGCTCCTCGCGCGGTGTCAGGCTGGCGAGAACCCGCGTCGTCGTTTCCTTCAGGTTCTCCTGAATGGCCGAATCGAGCGGCAGGACAGCGTTCTTGTCCTCGATGAAATCGCCAAGCTGCGAATCCTCCTCGTCCCCGATGGGGGTTTCGAGGGAAATCGGCTCCTTGGCGATCTTCATCACCTTGCGGACCTTTTCCAGCGGCATCTGCAGCTTTTCGGCCAGTTCCTCGGGCGTCGGTTCCCGGCCGATCTCATGCAGCATCTGGCGACCCGTACGAACCAGCTTGTTGATCGTCTCGATCATGTGGACCGGGATGCGGATGGTCCGCGCCTGGTCCGCGATCGACCGCGTGATGGCCTGCCTGATCCACCAGGTCGCGTAAGTGCTGAACTTGTAGCCGCGGCGGTATTCGAACTTGTCCACCGCCTTCATCAGGCCGATGTTGCCTTCCTGAATGAGATCAAGGAACTGCAGCCCGCGGTTGGTGTATTTCTTGGCAATGGAAATCACGAGGCGCAGGTTCGCCTCGACCATCTCCTTCTTGGCCTGGCGGGCTTCCTTTTCACCGCGCTGGACCTGGTTCACGATCCGGCGGAATTCCTCGATGTCCACGCCGACGTGCTGGCCGACCATCGCCATCTCGCCGCGCAGCGTGGTCACCTGATCGCGCGAGCGTTCAAGCAGCGCCTGCCAGCCGCGGCCCTTGTTCTGGCCCATCCGATCCACCCAGGTGGGGTCGAGTTCGCAGCCGCGATAGGCGTCGATGAACTCGCGCCGGTTGATGCGGGCGGCGTCGGCCAGCTTCACCATGCCCGAATCGATGGTCACGATGCGGCGGTTGATGCCGTAGATCTGGTCGACCAGCGCCTCGATGCGGTTGTTGTGCAGGTGCAGTTCGTTCACCAAGCCGACGATGCGGGTGCGAAGGCGCTGATAGGCGGCCTCGTCGGTCGACGAGAAGCTGCCGTCCTCGTTCAGCGTGGCCGACATCCGGTCGTCCTGCATCTGCGCGAGGCCTTCATAGCCGCGGGCGATGGATTCCAGCGTTTCCAGCACGCGGGGCTTCAGGCTGGCCTCCATCGCGGCCAGCGACAGGTTCTGGCCGTCGTCCTCGTCCTCCTCGTCGGCGTCGGGGCGGATCGGGTTGCCGTCGGCGTCCAGTTCCTCGCCCCAGGACTTTGTGCGCTCGGCGGGTTGCGCCTCGCCCAGCGGCAGGTTGACGGGAAGCTCTTCCTCCTCGTCCTCGGCCATCGAGCGGCCGAAGGTGGTTTCCAGGTCGATCACGTCGCGCAGCAGGATGTCCTCGTTGAGCAACTCCTGCCGCCACATGGTGATGGCCTTGAAGGTCAGCGGGCTTTCGCACAGCCCCGCGATCATGGTGTTGCGCCCGGCCTCGATGCGCTTGGCGATGGCAATCTCGCCCTCGCGCGACAGCAGTTCGACGGAACCCATCTCGCGCAGGTACATCCGCACCGGGTCGTCGGTGCGGTCCAGCTTTTCGGTTTCCGGTGCCGCGACCGTGACCTCACGGCTGGTCGAGGCGGGCACGACGGCGCCGCCGGCCTCCGGCTCCTCGGCTTCGTCGTTCTCAATGACGTTGATGCCCATCTCGGACAGCATGGACATGACGTCCTCGATCTGCTCCGAGGACACCTGTTCGGGCGGAAGGACCGCGTTCAACTGGTCATAGGTGATGTAGCCGCGCTCGCGCGCCTCGGCGATCATGCGCTTGACCGCGGCCTGGCTCATGTCCAGCGAATGTTCGTCTTCCTTGGCGTCCGGCTTGTCATCGTCATCCTTGGCCATGGCGCGGTTCCTTTTTGACTGATTCGCTGATCTGGCGAATCGGGTGCCGGGATTCCGGCTGTTTTAATCGAAAGACGCCGCCCGTCAAAGCAGGCGGCGCGTGATTCGGTCCAGCGATTCGCTACGTTCAGCTGCGCTTTCGCCCATTTTCCTCTCGGACGCTGTTGAGCCGGGCGATCAGCGCCTCGCGATCCTCACCAAGATCATTGTTGCCGCTGATCTGCGGCTGATCGGCCTCGCGAAGCGCGCGCGCCGACTGGGTCACACGCCAGGTCAGGCCCTCATCGGCAAGACCCTCGATCTCGCGCTCGGCGCGAAGATTTTCTTCGCGCCTGGCGCGTCGAGCCTCCAGCCGGTCAAGGTCATTCAACAAAAGACGTTCAGCATCTTCAATGGCCCCGGTCGGACGGATGATGGCCGGGGCCGAGCGGACATGGGGATCGGCCATGATCGCGTCAAGGGCGGTCCGTCCCTGCAGGCTGGACGCGCCTGCCAGCAGGTCATGGACCAGCGCCGCCCGGCCGGGGTCTGTCGGGTCCAGCCGTTCCAGCCGCGATTCGACGCGGGCGATCAGGCTGGGATGGGTGGCCAGAAGGGCAAGGATCATCGCCTCGATCAGCGCCTCGCCGGGATCGGCCGCGACCAGCGACGAGGCGCGGGTCTGCGGCACCGGAGGCTGCGGCGGGTCGCGGCGGCCCTCGCGGCGGGTGAAGCGACCGCGTTCCGCGCGGGGCGGGGCGAACAGCGCCCAGCGCTTGCGTTTCAGTTCCTGCGTGTAGTGGTCGCGGGTCCCAGGGTCGGGGATATGGGCGACCGCATCGGTCAAGGCCTTGTCCAGCGCGGCGCGGCGTTCAGGGCTGTCGAAGACCCGGCCCTCGGTTTCACGCCGCCAGAGCAGATCGACCAGCGGCTGCGCCTGGTCCAGGACCGCACGGATCGCCCCCGCCCCGCCCGCGCGGATCAGGTCGTCGGGGTCCTGCCCCGCCGGCAGCAGCGCGAATCGCAGCGCCTGCCCCGGACCCGCCAGCGGCAGCGCCATGTCAATCAGCCGCATCGCCGCGCGCAGGCCCGCCACGTCACCATCCAGCGCGATCACCGGCTCGGGCGAGACGCGCCACATCAGACGCAACTGGTCCTCGGTGATCGCCGTGCCCAGCGGCGCAACTGCCCCCTCGACACCTGCGCGGACCAGCGCGATCACGTCCATGTAGCCCTCGGCCACCACCAGCGGCTGGCCTTTCGCCACCGCCGCCCGCGCCGGCCCGAGGTTGTAAAGGTTGCGCCCCTTGTCGAACAGCGCGGTTTCCGGGCCGTTGAGGTATTTCGCCCGCGCGTTCGGGTCCATCGCCCGCCCGCCGAAGGAGATGCAGCGGCCCCGCGCGTCACGGATCGGGAAGATGATGCGGCCCCGGAAGCGGTCGTAAGCCGCGCCGCCGTCGCGCCCCGCGCGCCCTGCATCGGCGTCAGGCCTGGCCGCCAGTCCCGCCTCGATCACCAGACCCTCGGGCACGCCCGCCTCGGTCAGGTGCCGCAGCAGCCCCTGCCGCAGGTCCGGGGCGAAGCCGATCTCGAAGCGGTCGAGCGCAGCCGCTTCCAGCCCCCGCCGCCCTAAATAGTCACGCGCGGCCCCGCCCGCCCCGCTCTGCAGTTGCAGGCGGAACCAGCGGATGGCACGGTCCATCACCTCGACAAGCTGGGTGCGGCGGTCGGTCTGCGCCTGCTCTCGGGGAGAGCGTTCGGGCATGGGCAGCCCGGCTTCGGAGGCCATGACGGCCACGGCCTCGATGAAGCCAAGCCCTTCGGCCTCGCGCAGGAAACTCAGGGCGTCGCCCTTCGCGTGGCAGCCGAAGCAGTAATAGAAGCCCTTCTGGTCATCGACATGGAACGAGGCCGTCTTTTCGCCGTGGAAGGGACAGGGCGCCCACCAGTCCCCCTTGGCCTGGTTCGAGCGCTTCAGGTCCCATGTCACCTTGCGCCCCACGATCCGGCTGATCGGGACGCGGTTGCGAAGCTCGTCAAGGAAGCCGGGAGGGAGACTCATGGGTTGATCATCCCGCGCCCACCGCCCCTCGGACAAGGCCCCAGTAGTGGTCGGCGACAGCGCGGCGGTCGAGCCGCCCGCCCTCGCGGAACCAGTTGGTGACGCCGGTCAGCATGGCAATCAGGGCCATGGTGGTCAGGCGGGGGTCGGTGACGCGCATCACGCCCGCCGCGGCGCCGTCGCGCAGAATAGCGGTCAGCGCGTTCTCGTAGCGGCCACGCAGATCGGCGATGGCAGCGCGGTTCTCGGACGAGAGGTTCCTCAGCTCCATGTAGCTGAGGAAGACCGAATCGGCATGGTCGAGCGAATAGGCGATGTGGAAGCGGACGAAGGCCTCCAGCCGGACCAGCGACGGGCCGTCCGGCTCGTCGTCCCAGGCGGCCAGCAGGTTCTCCATATGCTCGGTGAGAAGGTTCGCCAGAAGCGCCTGCTTGTCCGGGGTATAGGCGTAAAGCGCGCCTGCCTGTACGCCAACGGCCGCGGCGATCTGGCGCATCGAGACGGCGGCATAGCCGTGCCGCGCGAACAGCCGCAGGGCTGCGTCGCGGACAAGCGGGCCGGTGATCTCGGCGCGGGAACCTGTGGTGCGGGCCATGACAGGGCGTGTAGGCCGAAGCGCGGCAGGGGGGAAGGTGGCGCGGCAGCACGTGCCGAAGCAGGCCCTCGACGACCCTGCAGGATGCGCGGGCCCAGGCAGCATCTGGCGGACCATATGGCCTCTTTCGCTGAAAACGATCCATCCGACTGCCAACCCGATGCCCGGAGGGCCGGCTGAGTTGGACCATAAAAAAAGCCGTATGACCCCGAACCCAGCCCCGGACGCTTCCCGTGCCCGCTTGCCGTGACCGGGCCGCCTTTCTATCGTGCGGCCGATGTCCATGCGCGCCGCACTCTCACGCCTCTTCGCACTTGCCGCGCTGCTGGCGCTGGCGGCCTGCGGCGGCTCGGACGAAAGCTACCCGCGCCTTCTGCCGCTGTCGGACCTGACCGCGCCGCCTGCCATTCCCGCCCATGCGGCCGATGCGGCCGCCCATCCCGAAGCAGTGGGCGAGGCGCTGCGGGCCCGCCGCGCCAGGGCCGCGGCAAGGGCGGGGGGGGCGCAGGGGCCGGTCACGGATGCCGCAGGCCTTCAGGCCCGCGCGGCGGCGCTGCGCGACCGGGCCGGGCAGCTTGCCGCAGCCGAGCCCCAGGGCGGCGCCAGCCTCACCATTGCGCCCGCAGGTTCGGACCCCCCCGAGGCCACTGACCCAGAAACCGCCGCCCGCGCTGAGGCCCTGCGCGAACGCGCGCGCCGGATGCTCGATGGCGAGCCCGCCCCTTCCTGCCCTCCCGGCGCGGCCACCTGCCCGCAGCCCTGAACGGCCATCCCAGAGGACACCATGCCCGTCATCACCTGCATCGACGACCTCAAGCGCCTGCACAAGGCGCACACGCCGCGGATGTTCTACGACTACGCGGAATCGGGCAGCTACACCGAACAGACCTTCCGCGAGAACACCACCGACTTCCAGAAGATCCGCCTGCGCCAGAAGGTGGCCGTGGACATGTCGGGCCGCAGCCTCGCATCCGACATGGTCGGCCTGCCTGTGACCATGCCCGTCGGCCTTGCGCCCGTCGGCCTGACGGGGATGCAGCGCGCGGATGGCGAGATCAAGGCGGCCTGCGCGGCCGAGGATTTCGGCGTGCCCTTCTGCCTTTCCACCATGTCCATCTGTTCCATCGAGGACGTGGCGGCGCATACGACCAAACCCTTCATGTTCCAGCTTTACGTGATGAAGGATCAGGAGTTTCTGGAAAACATCATCGCCCGCGCCAGGGCCGCGAACTGTTCCGCGCTGGTGCTGACACTGGACCTGCAGATCCTCGGGCAGCGGCACAAGGACCTGAAGAATGGTCTTTCGGCGCCGCCGAAACTGACGGCTTCATCCATCGCGGACCTTGCGACCCGCTGGCGCTGGGGGATCGAGATGCTGCGGACGAAGCGGCGGCATTTCGGCAATATCGTCGGTCATGCCAAGGGCGTGACCGACACCGCCAACCTCGCAAGCTGGACCGCCGAGCAGTTCGACCCGCAGCTCGACTGGACCAAGATCGCCCGCATCCGCGACCTCTGGGGCGGCAAGCTGATCCTGAAAGGCATCCTCGACGCCGAGGACGCCCGCATCGCCGCCGATTTCGGGGCGGATGCCATCGTGGTGTCGAACCACGGCGGCCGGCAACTGGACGGCGCGCTCAGTTCGATCCGCATGCTGCCCGAGATCGTAGCGGCGGTCGGCGACCGGGTGGAAATCCACATGGATTCCGGCATCCGCTCGGGCCAGGACGTGCTGAAGGCGCTGGCACTGGGCGCCCATGCCACCTGGATCGGGCGGGCCTGGGTCCACGGGCTGGGCGCGCTGGGGCAGCCGGGCGTGACCGCCGCGCTTGAGGTTATCCGCAAGGAACTGGACATCACCATGGCGCTTTGCGGCGGGCGCGACATCCGCAACGTCGGGCGCCACAACCTGCTCGTCCCCGCCGAGTGGAGCCGCGATTACGTCTGAACGACATTCCGCATGACGCAGGGCGGCAAAGCGCGTATCCTGCGCCCGGCCGACAAATCCTCGCGCCCGCGCAGGAGCAGGCGGAGCGCCGTGGCTGCTCGGCCCTGATTTGGATGCGGATGCGGATGCTCCCGGAGTGTCGATCATGAAGATTCTTGCAGGCTGCATGGCGGCGGGTCTTGCCCTGCTGTCGCTCGGCGCAGCTCAGGCCCAGGGCGTCGTCACCGGCGCGAATGGCATGACGCTTTACACCTTCGACAAGGACAGCGGGGGCACCTCTGCCTGCTACGACCAGTGCGCCGCGAATTGGCCGCCGTTCCTTGGACAGGCGGGCGCCCAGATGGGCGCGGGCTGGACGCTGGTCGAGCGCACCGACGGCACCATGCAATGGGCGCACAACGGCAGGCCCGTCTATTACTATGTGGGCGACAGCCAGCCGGGCGACGTCACCGGCGACGGCAAGGGCGGGGTCTGGCATGTGCTGAACCAGTGATCCGGCCTGCCGCCGGACCGGCGATCTTCCCGCTTCCAATCAGGCCACTTCGCCTGTATAGGGCCGGCTTCCGGTCAGGCACCCTTGGAGGCTGGCCGGCGTCAACCTGAAAGGAACGAACATGGCCAAAGAGATCCCGGATCTGGTGGCCGAGGCACGCGCGGGGACAGGCAAGGGGGCCGCCCGCCAAGCTCGCCGCAACGGCAAGGTGCCCGGCATCGTTTACGGCGACGGCAAGGAGCCGGCGCCCATCCAGATGGACTTCAACCCCCTGCTGACGAAACTGCGCGCCGGCCGCTTCATGTCCACGCTGTGGAACCTGAAGGTCGAGGGCCAGGACGACACCCGCGTCATCTGCCGCGGCGTCCAGCGCGACGTGGTCAAGGACCTGCCGACGCATATCGACTTCATGCGCGTGCATCGCAACACCCGCGTGAACCTGTTCGTCAACGTGGAGTTCATCAACCACGAGGACAGCCCCGGTCTCAAGCGCGGCGGCACGCTGGTCGTGGTGCGCCCCGAGGTCGAGCTGGTCGTGACCGCCGCGGACATCCCGGACCAGATCACCGTGGATCTGGCGGGCAAGAAGATCGGCGACGTGATCCATATCGAGGACGTCACCCTGCCTTCGGGCGTGAAGCCCACCATCGACCGCAACTTCGTCATCGCCAACATCACCGCGCCTTCAGGCCTGCGTTCGGATGATGCGGAAGAAGGCGAAGCCGAGGACGCCCCCGCCGAGGCCTGATCGCGCCTTGGACGGATGAACTCGAAGGGCGGTGCCACGGCGCCGCCCTTTCACTTTTCCAGCGCTCGGCTGACGTTCCGATCGAACATCGCCGCGCGCCAAGATCCGGGGCCAAGATCCGGGGCCGGAGACGCGGAGGAAGGCCAAGCCGAAAACGCTCCCTGGCTGGCCTGATCGCACCCCCGAGGGACCAGCCGGAAAACTGGCGCCTCCGTGGTGCCCTTCACGTTTCAGGTCCCGGGAAGCTGTGGTTGATCCCTTTGCTCAGGGACACGGCCTCGCAGCGTTCATTCTTCCATACGGATCGTCGCGCAAGACGATCCCCCGCATGCGCCATGCGTTTTCCTCGAGAACTTCTTTCTGCCTCAAATACCCCGACCTTCCTGGCTGGGAACGGTCCGGCAGAGCATTTCCAGCCAGGAAGGCCGCGGAAGTGGCGATCGGGGCAGAGCCCCGGTCGGCGCTGCCACCTTTCGCACCCGGCTCTTCGTTGCTACATCCCCCCCATGACCCAACCCATCCACATCGTCGGTGCCGGCATGGCTGGCTCCGAGGCCGCGTGGCAGGCAGCCCAGGCGGGCGTTCCGGTGATCCTGCACGAGATGCGCCCCCAGATCGGCACCTTCGCCCATCGCACGGGCGACTGCGCCGAGATGGTCTGCTCCAACAGCTTTCGCTCGGATGACGACGTGAACAACGCCGTGGGCCAGCTACACTGGGAAATGCGCGCGGCGGGCGGCCTCATCATGGGGGCGGCCGACCGCCACAAGCTGCCGGCGGGCGGTGCGCTGGCCGTGGACCGCGACGCCTTCTCGGCCAACGTGACCGCCGCCCTGCGCGCCCATCCTTTGGTGACGATCGAGGCCGGCGAGATCACCGCCCTGCCCGACGATGGCAACTGGATCATCGCCACCGGGCCTCTGACCTCGGCCGCGCTGGGACAGGCCATCGCCGCCCGGACGGGGGAGGATGCGCTCGCCTTTTTCGATGCCATCGCGCCCATCGTCCACGCCGACACCATCGACATGAGCGTGGCCTGGCGGCAATCCCGCTATGACAAGGGCGACACCGAGGAGGAGCGCACCGCCTACATCAACTGCCCGATGACGCGCGACGACTACGACGCCTTCATCGACGCCCTTCTGGCCGCCGAGAAGACCGAGTTCCGCGAAGGGGAAACCGCCGGCTATTTTGACGGCTGCCTGCCCATCGAGGTGATGGCCGAGCGCGGCCGCGACACTCTGCGTCACGGTCCGATGAAGCCGGTCGGGCTGACGAACGCCCACGAGCCGCAGGAGAAACCCTACGCGGTGGTCCAGCTTCGGCGTGATAACGCGCTGGGGACGCTTTACAACATCGTCGGCTTCCAGACCAAGATGAAATACGGCGCGCAGACTCAGGTCTTCCGCATGATCCCCGGCCTTCAGGAGGCAGGCTTCGCGCGGCTGGGCGGCATCCACCGCAACACCTTCCTGAACTCGCCCACGCTGCTGGACGACCGGATGCGGCTGCGTTCCCGTCCCAACATCCGCTTTGCAGGCCAGGTCACGGGCGTCGAGGGCTATGTCGAAAGCGCCGCGATGGGTTTGCTGGCCGGGCGCATGGCCGCCGCCCATGCCATGGGGCGCGACCTGCCGCCGCCGCCGGGCACCACGGCGATGGGGGCGCTGGTCCATCACATCACCGGCGGGGCCGAGGCGAAGACCTTCCAGCCCATGAACGTCAACTTCGGCCTGTTCCCCCCGGTCGAGGCCAAGGCAGGTCGGCGCGGCCGCAAGGACCGCTATCCGGCCTATACCGACCGCGCCAAGCAGGATTTCCAGGCGTGGCTTTCGGCGCAGTAAGGCGGACGCGCTTTGCGCCCTCGCCCACCGGGCCGCTGCACCTCGGGCACGCCTTCGCCGCATTGACCGCCGCACGGCTGGCCGATCCCGGCGAGTTCCTGCTGCGGATCGAGGACATCGACCGTTCGCGCTGCCGCCCGGAATGGGAGGCAGCGATCCACGAAGACCTGCGCTGGCTCGGCCTCGACTGGCCGCAGCCAGTGATGCGCCAGTCCGACCGGCTGCCCGCCTACCAAGCCGCGCTGGACCGGCTGGCGGACATGGGCCTGCTCTATCCCTGCCGCTGCCGCCGCGCGGACATCGCGGCGGCGCTGTCTGCCCCCCAGGAAGGGTTGATCGGCCCCGACGGCCCGGTCTATCCCGGCACTTGCCGAGGGCGGCAGATGGAGGACGCAGGCCCCGACGACGCGATCCGGCTGAACGTGCGGTGGGCGTTTGCGCGGCTCGGCCTCGACCGCATCGGCTTTCAGGACGAGGTTGTGCTGCCCGGCCAGCGCCATGATCTGACAACCGAGGACTTCATTGCCGGCGTGGGCGACGTGGTTCTGGCTCGGCGCGGCTTGGGGACCAGCTATCACCTGTCGGTCGTTGTGGACGACGCCGCGCAGGGGATCACGCTGGTCACGCGCGGGAAAGACCTGTTCGATTCGACCTATATCCATGCGCTTCTTCAGGCGCTGCTCGATCTGCCGCAGCCGCTTTACCACCACCACCGGCTGATCCGGGATGAGGCGGGCAAGCGGCTGGCCAAGCGCGACAACGCCCGCGCGATCTCGCTTTGCCGGGCTGAAGGGGCCTCACCCAAGGACGTCGCCGGCGCCGTTGGTCTGACACAAGCCAGTTGTAGCCATGCGCTATCGCCGCATGGATATTCGGGTCAGGCGGAAAACCCTTGAGATTTCAGGGTTCGGGCGCCATCAGCTCGACCTCCGCCTGATCGCGGATGGCGGTATAGAAGCAGGTCCTGCGGTTGGTGTGGCAGGCGGGGCCGGTCTGCTCCACCAGCATGAGCAGGCAGTCGCGGTCGCAGTCGAGCCGCATTTCCACCAGCCGCTGCATGTGGCCGGAGCTTTCGCCCTTGACCCAGAACGCCGCCCGCGAGCGCGACCAGTAGGTGACCCGTCCCGTCTCGAGCGTGCGCCTCACCGCCTCGGCATTCATCCACGCCATCATCAGCACCTCGTCCGAGGCATGGTCCTGCGCGATGGCCGGGATCAGGCCATTCGCGTCGAAACGCAGGGTCGCAGGGTCGAACATCGGTTTTCCTTTCAGGCTCGGATGCCTATCTAGCGGGCAGACGGTGTGGGGAAAAGCGATGGCCGACGACGATCTGATGGCGCTTTATTCGCGCAGACTGCTGGCGCTGGCTGCCGACATCCCGCATCTGGGCCGCCTGCCCGCGCCGACCGGATCGGCCACGCGGCGATCCCCTCAATGCGGGTCAACGGTGACGGCGCATGTGGTTGTCGCGGATGGGGTCGTGACCGAGTTCGCGCAGGAGGTGCGGGCCTGCGCCTTGGGGCAGGCTTCGGCCGCTGTGCTGGGAGGCGCGGTCATCGGACGGACGCCGGCCGAGCTTGCCGCTGCCCGTGACAGCCTTCGCGCGATGCTGACCGAAGGGGCATCCGCACCCGAAGGCCCCTTTTCCGGTGCCGAGGCGCTGACCCCGGCGCGGGATTTCCCGAACCGCCACGCCTCGATCCTGCTGGCTTGGGAGGCCGCGGCCGAGGCCGCCGGCGCCTGATCAGACGGGCGGAGAAATCCTTTCGGGGTTGATCCCCATCAACTCGTGGAACTCGGGCGGGGCGCGGCCCAGCAGTTCCTCGGCCAGGTCGCGGCCCATGTCCACGCCGTCGCTGACAAGCCCCCGCCGCTCTCCGCGGATCGACAGCGAGCCGTCGGGCAGCAGGATTTCGCCCCGCAGCCAGAGGTTCTCGCCGTCGAGTTCCGCCAGCCCGGCCAGCGGCGTCTCGCAGGACCCGTCGAGGCGGCGCAGGAAGGCGCGTTCAGCCGTGACCCGCAGCGTCGTCGGCAGGTCCGAGATCGTCGCCAGCATCGAACCCGCGATCACGTCGTCCCGGCGCCGCTCGACCCCGATGGCGCCCTGCGCCACGGCGGGCAGCATCTCGTCGGGCGCGATGGCGCTGCGGACCACGTCCAGCATCCCAAGCCGCGTCAGGCCAGCCATGGCGAGGAAGGTCGCCTCGGCCACGCCTTCGTCCAGCTTGCGCATCCGGGTCTGCACGTTGCCCCGGAACTCGACCATCGTCAGGTCGGGGCGATAGTGGATCAGTTGCGCCCGCCGGCGCAGGCTGGAGGAGCCGACGGGCGTGCCCGCAGGCAATTCAGCGATCGAGCCCCAGCGGCGGCTGACGAAGGCGTCGCGGACGTCCTCTCGCGGCAGGTAGCAGTCGATCACCAGCCCCTCGGGCTGCAGGACCGGCATGTCCTTCATCGAGTGGACGGCGATGTCGATGCGGTCGTCGAGCAGCGCGTCCTCGATCTCGCGGGTGAACAGGCCCTTGCCGCCGATCTCGCGCAGGGGGCGGTCCAGCACGCGGTCGCCTGTGGTCTTGATGACCACGATCTCGAAGGCATCCGCGGCCAAGTCATGCGCGGCAGCGAGCCGGTCGCGCGTCTCGTGCGCCTGCGCAAGCGCCAGCGCCGAGCCGCGGGTGCCGATCCGAAGCGGGCGGTCGGGGGTGGGTAAAGCGTCCATGCGCGACGGGTTATCCCCGCGCCCTCGCCTTGACAACCGCGTTGCGGCAGAAGGGCGCATCCGCGCCTGCGCCATCCGCCCCGCTTGCAAGCGCTGCCGCGGCTTGCGACAAGGCCGCATGACCCAAGCCATCCGCCCCGAACCGCAGCAAAGCCCGTCCAAGACCATCCTGCGCGCCCTTGCGGGCGAGCGCCAGCCGGTGCCTCCGATCTGGATGATGCGGCAGGCCGGGCGCTATCTGCCCGAATACCGCGCGACGCGGGCGCAGGCGGGGGATTTCCTCAAGCTCTGCTACAACCCGGACCTCGCGGCCGAGGTCACGCTGCAGCCCATCCGCCGCTTCGGCTTCGACGCGGCGATCCTGTTCGCCGACATCCTGCTGATCCCGCAGGCGCTGGGGATGGACCTCTGGTTCGTGACCGGCGAGGGGCCACGCCTGTCCACCATTACAACGCCCGAAGAACTGGCCGCGCTGAAACCGGCGGAGGCTATCCACGAGACGCTGGCGCCGGTCTACGAAACCGTCCGTATCCTGTCGCGCGAATTGCCGCGCGAGACGACTCTGATTGGTTTCGCGGGCGCGCCCTGGACGGTGGCGACCTACATGATCGCGGGCCGCGGCGGGTTGGAACAGGCGCCGGCGCATGCGCTGAAGGAAACGGACCGCGCGACCTTCCAGGGGATCATCGACCGTGTAACCGAGGCCACGATCCTTTACCTGTCCGCGCAGATCGAGGCCGGGGCCGAGGTCGTCAAGCTGTTCGACAGTTGGGCGGGCAGCCTGCGCGGGCAGGACTTCGACGATTTCGCCGTGGAACCCACCCGGAAGATCATCGCCGCTCTCAAGGAACGTCATCCGCATATCCCTGTCATCGCCTTCCCGCGCGAGGCGGGGGATCGCTACATCGGCTTTGCGAAAGTGACGGGGGCGGATTGCGTGGCGCTGGACAACTCGGTGTCCGCCGATTGGGCGGCGGAGCATGTTCAGCGTGACGGCTGCGTGCAAGGGAACCTCGCGCCGGGACACATGGTCACGGGCGGGCAGGCGCTGGTCGATGAGACCCGCGCCATTGTGCGGGCCTTCTCGGGCGGGCCGCACATCTTCAACCTCGGCCACGGGATCACGCCGGACGCGGACCCCGAGAACGTGGCGCTGATGATCCGCACGGTGCGCGAAGCCCGCTGAGCCGATGTGGATCGCCGCGACGCTGATCGCCTCGCTGGCGCAGACCGGACGCAACGCGGCGCAGGCAGGGCTGACTTCGCGCATCGGGACGATGGGCGCGACGGGGGTGCGGTTCCTGTTCGGGCTGCCCTTTGCCCTTCTGTTTCTCGGCCTGATAGCCTTGGTCGAGCCGCTGCCCCGGTTGAACGCCACCGCCTTCGGCTATGCCGCAACGGGGGCCGTGTCGCAGATCGCGGCGACGGCGCTGATGCTGACGGCCATGCAGCGGCGGGGCTTTGCCGTCGCCACCGCGCTGATCAAGACCGAGCCGGTGACGCTCGCCATCCTTGGCGCGGTGCTGCTGGCCGAGCCGCTGACCCCAGCCCGGCTTGGGGCCATCGCTGTGGCGACCGCCGGTGTGCTGGCGATGTCGGGCAGTGGATGGCGGCGGGCCGGGCCAGGACCGGCGGCGCTCGCCATCCTTGCAGGAGGGCTTTTCGGCTTGTCAGCCATCGGCTTTCGCGGCGGCATCCTGTCGCTGCCCTCGGGCGGCGAGTTGATGCGGGCAACCACGATCCTCGTGCTGTCGCTGACGCTGCAAACGGTGCTGGTCGGCGCTTGGCTTGCCTCGCGCGACCGCCCTGCCTTGTGCGGAATGCTGGCTGCCTGGCGCGAGTCGCTGGGCGCAGGCTTCCTCGGGGCGCTGGCCTCGCAGTTCTGGTTCCTCGCTTTCGCGCTGGCGCCCGCTGCCAATGTGCGGACGCTGGCGCTGATCGAGGTGGTCTTCGCCGCCGCCGTCTCGCGTCACCGGCGCGAGGCGATGGGCCCGCGCCAGCTTTCCGGCATGGCCCTGATCGTCGCGGGCGTGGTCGGGCTTCTGTGGACAACGCACTGAGGCATCAGACCCACTTCGCCATCGGCGGCAGGCTCATCAGCACGGCGTCGGGGTTGTGGCCTGTTTCCAGCCCGAACTTGGTGCCGCGGTCGTAGACGAGGTTGTATTCCGCGTAGAGGCCCCGGTGGATCAGTTGGGCATCCTTGTCCTGGGGCGTCCAGTCTTGCGCCATGCGATTCCGCGCCAAAGGCAGGAAGGCGGGCAGGAAGGCCTCGCCCACCGCGCGGGTGAAGGCGAAGTCGGCGGACCAGTCGCCCGTGTTCAGGTCGTCGTAGAAGATGCCGCCGACGCCGCGCGCACGGCCGCGATGGGGGATGAAGAAATACTCGTCCGCCCAAGCCTTGAAGCGGTCATAGTAATCGGCGCCGTGAGGAGTGCAGGCATCCCGCAGGGTAGCGTGGAAATGCGCGGTATCCTCGGGGTATTCGAGGCAGGGGTTCAGGTCCGACCCGCCCCCGAACCACCAGGCGCCTGGGGTCCAGAACATCCGCGTGTTCATGTGGACAGCGGGGGCGTGGGGGTTCTGCATGTGGGCGACAAGGCTGATGCCGCTGGCCCAGAAGCGCGGATCATCCTCGATCCCCGGCACGCCGCGAGCGGCCATGGCGGTCTGGGCGCGGGGGGCGAGCGTCCCGTGCACCTCGGACCAGTTGACGCCGACCTTCTCAAAGACGCGGCCCCCACGCATCACCGACATGATGCCGCCGCCGCCATCCTCGGCCCGCTCGGTCAGGGTGATCTCGAACCGGCCGGGGGCGGTATCGCCCGGCCCTTCGTTCTCCAGCGCCTCGAAGGCCGTGGTGATGCGGTCGCGCAGGGCGCGGAACCAGTCGGAAGCCTCGCGGCGCTCGTCGCTCATGTCCATCGCCAGGGGCCTTTCGTGAATTGCGGCACCCACGGCGCCGCGCTAGGATTCAACCCGACCTGATTAGAGGTGCCGCCGATGAGCCGCAACCTGACCCTGACCGCGCTGGCCTGCCTGACGCTCGCCGCCTGCGGCACGCCGCAGGAACAGTGCATTTCCCGCAACACCGACGAATACCGCACGGTGTCCCGCCTGCTGGCCGAGGTCGAGGGGAACCTCGTGCGCGGCTATGCCTGGGACGAGCGGGTGGTGACGCGGACCGAGTTCGACTTCTGCCCGACGATCCGACGGAACCGCGACGGCGAGCGCGTGCTGGTGCAGCGTTCCTGCTGGCGCGACGTGGCCGACACCCAGCGGTTCCGGGTGCCGATCGATCCGCTTGTCGAGCAGCGCAAGGCCGCGAACCTGCGCGAAAGGGTCGCCGCGCTGCGCCCGAACGCCGAACGCGCCGTCGCCGCCTGCCGCGCCGCCTATCCCGAGGAAGGCTGACGCCTTTTCGGGCGCCCTGCCCCGGTCGCGGTGATGACCTTGAAGCGGTTGTCGCCGCCGATCTCCTGCACATTGGCGAAGAACTCGTTCAGCGCCGCCTCATAGGGCAGGTGCCGGTTCGCGACCATCCACAGCCGCCCCGCCCCGGTCAGCAGCCCGGCCGCGGCACGGATGAAACGCGCGCCCAGATGCGGGTCGGCCGCCCGGCCCTCGTGGAAGGGCGGGTTCATGACGACGCCGTTCACCGGCTCGGACAGGCGGAAGGTGGTGGCGTCGGCCCAGTGGAAGTGGGCGCGGGGGTCGGTCACGTTGCGACGAGCGCAATCCAGCGCGGCATGGTCGGCCTCGACCAGATGCAGCAACTCGACGCCGGGACGGGTCAGCACCTGCGCCGACAGCCAGCCCCAGCCCGCACCCAGATCGACCATGCGGGTCGGCAGACGTTCCGGCAGGCAGGCCGCCAGCGCCACGGAAGCCGGATCGGGGCCGTCCGCCGAAAAGACGCCGGGCGCGGTCACGAAGCCGCCGCCGATCATCCGTTTCGCGCTCTTCCACTCGGCGGGCAGCCAGTCGCCGCCGAGAACGGTCACGCGGAAGATCTTTCCATGCGCGCGGGACTGCACCTGATCCACCGGGGCAAGCGCCCGCATCTCGCGCAGCATGGCGTCAATGCCGTCGGTCTTCTGCCCGTCGATCCACAGCGCCGCGCCTTCGTCCAGCGCGGCGGCGGCGGCGGCGACACGCGCCCGGGCCTCGGCCCGCGCGCGGGGCAGGAAGACCACCGCGGCATCCGCCCGCCCCTCGACAGCGGTCAGCACCTGGAATCCCTGCGCCGCAATCGAATCATAGGACGGGCGGAACCCCTGCACGACCGTCGTGCGGGCCGGATCAAAACCCGCAAGATCCCCCGGTCCTGCCCCGATAAGCAGGACCGAACCCTCGATGGGCTCGATCAGCTCAAGCCGAGAGCCCGCCACCTATTCCTTTTCCATCGTGCATTGCAGCGGATGCTGCTGGCGGCGGGCAAGTTCCATCACCTGCGCAACCTTGGTTTCGGCGATCTCGTGAGAAAAGACACCGACCACGGCCACGCCCTTGCGGTGGACGGTCAGCATGATCTCGATCGCCTGGGCGTGTGTCATCCCGAACAGGCGTTCGAGGATATGGACGACGAACTCCATCGGGGTGAAGTCGTCGTTCAGCAGCAACACCTTGTAAAGCGGCGGGCGCTGAGTCTTTGGCTTGGTCTTGACCGCAATGCCTGACTCGTTCTGGCCATCGGAAGGCGAGTCGGTCATGCGCGGAAAATCGGGCGTCGACGTCACGGCGGCTTCTGTCCTGAACGGGTGGGTTGCCATGGAATATAGGACCGCGAAACGCCAAGTGAAAGCCTCTCGCCGCCAACAGGCCGCGCAAAACCTCCGGTTGTGGCAATTCTAAGGTTTTCGCAACTCAACCCCCGTGCTATCGTGAGTCTGTTAATCAAGGGTGTGCGATAAAGAACGCGCCCGCAGGCAGAGAGACCGGGACAGTGCAAATCCTTCACAGAACCCTGATCGCGGGGTGGCTTGTCTTCATGGCCGCCCTGATACCTCTGACGGCATCTGCCGCCCCCTTCGCCGCCCATGTCATGGACGGCAGGACAGGCAAGGAAATCTATTCGCAGAACGCGAATGCGCGGCTGCATCCGGCCTCGCTGACCAAGATGATGACGCTCTACATGGCCTTCACGGCGATCGAGCGGGGACAGGTCCGGCTGGATTCCCGGTTCACGGTGACAAAGCACGCGGCGGGGCAACCGCCCTCGCGTCTGGGCCTGCGGGCGGGCCAGCAGATCGAATTGCGCTACCTGATCCGCGCGGCGGCGGTGAAATCGGCCAACGACGCCGCCACCGCCATCGGCGAAGGGCTGGCGGGGTCCGAGGCGCGGTTCGGCCAGCAGATGACGGCGATGGCCCGCGCGCTGGGGATGAGCAACACCACTTTCCGCAATGCCAACGGGCTGACGCAGGACGGGCATTATTCCACCGCCCGCGACATGTCGGTACTGGGGCGGCGGCTGTTCTATGACTTCCCGCAGTATTATTCGATCTTCTCGCGCCGCTCGGCGGATGCGGGGATCGCCACGGTCGCCAGCACAAACAAGCGGTTCCTTGACAGCTACCAGGGCGCGGATGGGATCAAGACCGGCTATACCCGCGCGGCGGGCTTCAACCTGACCGCATCGGCCCAGCGGGGGTCCAAGCGGATCATCGCCACGGTGATGGGCGGCCAGTCCACGGCGCAGCGCAACGCGGTCATGGCGCAGCTTCTGGACACAGGCTTCGGCAAGGCCCCTGCCCGGGTCAAGGAGATCCGGCCCGAGCCGCCCGAGTACATGGTCGAACGCAAGCGCAGCGTGCAGGTCGCCCGCAGCGCGCCGCCGGTCCCTTCGCCGGTCGCGGCCCGGCCCGTCAGGGGCTCGACCGTGCCGCTTGAACCCGAGCGCCGGCAGGCGACGGCGCCTGCGCCGGCCCAGGCGGCCCCCGTGGTCGCACAGGCCAGCGTCGGCTCTGCCCGCCCTGCCCGCCGGCCGGCTGCCGCTGCCGCTGCCGCTGCCGCTGCCGCCCCGGTCAGGCTGGCCGCCGCGGACCCGGCCGCCGTCGAGGCTGCCGTCGCAGGCGCCATCGTGGATGCCAGCCGGCCCGCCCCCGCCCCACGCAGCGGACCGGCCGCGATGGCCAAGGCGCCGCGCACCCCCGGCTCGACCTTTGTGGCGGCGGCAGCGCCGAAGCAGGACGCCGCGCCCTTGGCAGGCACCCGGCTGGCAGCGTCGGACAAGCCCGTGCGCAAGTCCGACACGGTGATCCTCGCCGCGATGGAGGAGGAGGAAGGCGACCGCTCCGAACCCGAGGCGGTCGAGATCGTGTCCCGCCCCTCGACGCGTGGCCGCGGCAATCACGGCATCACGCTTGGCCGCTACAAGACCAAGGCCGAGGCCGAGCAGCTTCTGCTGCGGACCGCCCTGCAGGAAAGCGCGGTGCTGAACAACGCCAACCGCCATGTCGGCAACACTCCGAAAGGGTGGGAGGCGAACTTCTCGGGCCTGACCCGCGACGCGGCGAATCTCGCCTGCGAAAAGCTGGCTGCCCGCTCACAGCGCTGCAAGGTGCTGGGGAACTGAGCGACCGCTGCCGACGGTGACAAAGGCCCGGTGAGACCGGGCCTTTTTTCTTGCCGGTGCACGATCGTCAACGGCCCCCCGATACGCCGGAACAACTTCATTGCGCAGGAACACCGGCGTTTCCGGTCAAAGGCCGCCCTTTCCCGGATGTTCCGATGGATCAAGCTTGCCGCGCCCGATCAATGATCCCGGCAATGCGCCATTCGCCCCTTATGTTCCCCGTCACCGCAGAACCAGTTGGTCACGCGGGTATCCGCATCGCCTAGTCAAGCGGCAGGGCAACCCGGTGTCCTTCTTCATCGCACAAATATCTTCGGGGATCGTCGTATACGGCGATCGGGGCAGACAGCCTCCGGACCGGCGGTGCAACAAGCGTATGCGTCAGCCGCAGGGCCGCAACAGGATCATCGTGCCCTTGAAAGTCGTCACAGGTCAGATGCCGCATCTTCTTCAATCATGCCCCGCAGGCAGCCTTCACGGCTTGGGCCGGTCGTCCCATTCGTCGCTGAGGATGCGGTGCGCGTCGCCCTTGGGGTCCTCGTACTGCTTGTTCCGCAAGGTCCACAGGAACGCCACCAGCCCCAGCCCACCGAGGAACAGCGAGACGGGGATCAGGAACAGCAGCACCTCCATCAGCGGACCCTCAGCGCGTTCAGGGTGACGGCAATGGAACTCAGAGACATCGCCAGCGCAGCGATAAGAGGGGTCGCCAGCCCCGCCAGCGCGACCGGCACCGCGATGATGTTGTAGAAGCCGGACAGCGCGAAGTTTTCGCGGATGCGCCGGATCGACGAGCGCGCGACGCCCACGGCATCCGCGATCGGCCCCAAGTCCTTGCCGACCAGCACCATGTCCGACGCCACCCGTGCCGCGTCCAGCGCGCTTGCCGGCGAGATCGAGGCATGGGCCGAGGCCAGCGCCGCCGTGTCGTTCAGCCCGTCGCCGACCATCAGGACGTGCCGTCCTTCGGCCGAAAGCGAGGCCACCGCCGCCGCCTTCTCCTGCGGGGTCACGCCCGCGCGCCATTCCTCGACCCCCAGCCGCGCGGCGATGTCGGACACGGCACCCGCGCCGTCGCCCGACAGGATCATCACCCGCAGCCCGGCATGGCGCCACCGCGCCACGGTCTCGGCGGCGCCCGGCCGCAGGCTGTCGGTGAAGTCCATGCGGCTGACCCGCTTGCCGATCCGCAGCCAGGTCGCGGCACCCGGCGCGTCATCCGCAGCCCCGATCCAGTCGGCGCGGCCGAGCCGCACGAGTTGCCCTTGCCAGCGCCCCTCGACGCCGTGGCCGGGGATCTCGCGCAGGTCCTCGACCTTCGCCGCAGGCTCCTCGATGGCAGCAGCCAGCGCCCGGGACAGCGGATGGGCCGAGGCCCCGGCCAGTGCCGCCGCGAGCGCGCGGCTTTCGGCGTCCAGGCCGCCGTCGCCGGCAAGCTCCGGCGTGCCCATGGTCAGGGTGCCGGTCTTGTCGAAGATCACGGTATCGACTTCGGCCAGACGTTCCAGCGCGGTGCCGTCCTTGATGAGCAGCCCCTTGCGGAACAGCCGTCCCGAGGCGGTGGTCACGACTGCCGGCACCGCCAGCCCCAGGGCGCAGGGACAGGTGATGATCAGCACAGCCGCCGCCACGTTCAGCGCCACCCGCAGGTCGCCCGTCGCCCAGAGCCAGCCGAGGAAGCTGAAAAAGGCCAGCAGATGCACCGTCGGCGCATAGAAACGGCTCACCCGGTCGGCGATCGAGGTATAGCGCCCGCGCGCCGATTCCGCCGCCGCCACCAGCGCCGTCAGCCGCGACAGCGAACTGTCGCGCCCGGCCGCCGTCACCCGCAGGGTCAGGGGGCCGGTCAGGTTGACCTCGCCCGTCGACAGCGCGTCGCCGGGATGGGCTGCGACCGGGACGGACTCGCCCGTCAGCAGCGAGCGGTCGATTTCCGAGCCGCCCGCCGTCACCACCCCGTCCGCGGGGATGCGCCCGCCGGGACGCACCAGGATCAGGTCGCCCGCCTTGAGGTCGGACACCGGCACGGTTTCCTCGGCCCCGTCCTCAAGCCGGACCGCACGGGGCACCTCAAGCGCCGTCAGTTCCTCGGCGGCGGATCGCGCCACGGCGCGGCTGCGATAATCGAGGTAGCGCCCGATCAGCAGGAAGAAGCACAGCGTCACCGCGCCGTCGAAATAGGCGTGGCGGCCGCTGTTCAGCGTCTCGTAGATGGAAATCGCATTGGCGAGGATCAGCGCCAGCGAGATCGGCACGTCCATGCCAAGCCGCCCCGCCCGGACCGAGCGCCAGGCGTTCACGAAGAACGGCTTGCCCGCGAAGATCGTGGTCGGCACTGCGATGGCGCCCGCGATCCAGTGAAACAGGTCCCGCGTCGCCGCATCCGCCCCCGACCAGACGGCGATGGACAGGATCATCACGTTCATCATGGCAAAGCCCGAAACGCCGATCCGCATCAGCAGGTCGCGGCCCTGCCGGTCGGCGGCGGTGGCGCTGAACGCGCCGGGGTCAAGCTCATGCGCCTCGTAGCCGATGCGGTCGAGGACCGGGATCAGGTCCTCGGCGCGCAGCCCTTCGGCATCCACGACGACGCGGCGCAGCGACAGGTTCACCCGCGCGTCGCGCACCCCCGGCACAGCGGAAAGCGCGCGCTCGACATCGGTGATGCAGGCGGCGCAATGGGCCGTCGGCAGCGACAGGATCACGTCGCCCCGGACCGGCCCCGTGCGCGCCAGACGGCCCGCCAGAGGTGCCGCGTCACAGGCCGGGCAGGCGCTGAAGCGGCTTTCGAAATCCACCCGCGCGTCGGTCATTCCCTGACCCTGCTGCCCGAGAAATGGTCGATGCGCTGGCGGAACTCGGTCCCGTCCCAGGCCTTGGCCGTGACGTGGATGTTCCAGATGCCGGGGGCCAGTGCCAGGGGCGCGCGGAACAGCCCGTTCTCATAGATGAACTGCGGCACCTGGTCGTCGCGCACATGGGTGGGGCGGCCGACGGTCGCACTCAGCGACTGGACGCGGCCCGGGTTGCCTTGGGCGTCGCGGACCATCAGCGTCAACTCGCGCCCGTCATATTCCGGCGTGACCGTCCAGCCGAGCGCCGCCTGGGCTGCCCTTTCCCGGTCGAAGCGCTGCGAGGCGACATAGCTGTTCGGCGTTTCCAGCCCCGGAAAGGTGCTGACCGCCTTGAAGGCCATCAGCAGGTTGACCCCGACGATGACGCCGAAGGCGGTCAGCGTGATCGCCAGCACATGCCGCCCGGTCAGTTCCCGCGTCATCCTACCGCTCCGTTCCATGGAAGACCGTCTCGACCGCGGCACGGCGGCCCGAGTCCACGTCCTCGATCCACATCGTCAGAGGGGTCTGGCCGCTGGTCGCCAGCGCCGAGCCTGGCTCGGCCGTCAGGTAGACCCGCTGCTCGAAGGTCTGGTCCTGCGGCACCGCCACCGTGTCCCGCCCGCCTTCCAGCGTGATCTGTGCGTTTGGCAGCATCTCGCCCCCGGCAGTCTCGACGCCCACGGCGAAGGTCTTTTCTTCGCCCTGCATGTTGCGCAGCCGCAGCTCGTAGGTGTTGCGGATCGAGCCGTCGGACATGGTGACGTAAAGCGGGTTCCGCACCGGCGAGACATTCAGGTCGTAGGGCGCGCGCAGGAACAGCGCCACGATCAACCCGACGCCGATCGCGCCCCAGAGAGTGAAATACAGCAGCGGACGCGGACGCAGGACGTGCTTCCAGAGCGATTCGCCCTCTTGCCCGGTCTTCTCGGCATGCTCGTCCTTCAGCGCCATGTAGTCGATCAGCCCGCGCGGCTTGCCGATCCTAGCCATCACGTCGTCGCAGGCGTCGATGCACAGCGCGCAGGTGATGCATTCCAGTTGCTGGCCGTCGCGGATGTCGATCCCCATGGGGCAGACGTTCACGCAGGCAAGGCAGTCGATGCAGTCGCCCTTGGCGCCGGGGGGGATGTCGGACTTGGTCGGCTGACCCTTGGCGATCTTGCCACGAGGCTCACCCCGCCATTCGCGATAGGCGACGGTCAGGGTGTTCTCGTCCATCATGGCGCCCTGGATGCGGGGCCAGGGACAGGCGTAGATGCAGATCTGTTCGCGCGCGAAGCCGCCGAAGAAGAAGGTGGTCGCGGTCATGATGCCAATGGTGATATAGGCGACAGGATGGGCGTTCAGCGTCACGAGGTCACGCAGCAGCGTCGGCGCATCGGCGAAGTAAAAGACCCAGGCGCCGCCGGTCAGCAGGCCGATCAGCAGCCAGGCCGCCCATTTGGTCGCGCGCAGGCGGACCTTGCGGGCATCCCAGCCCTGCTCATACAGGCGGATGCGGGCGTTGCGGTCGCCCTCGATCCGGCGCTCGACCATCATGAAGAGGTCGGTCCAGACGGTCTGCGGGCAGAAATAGCCGCACCAGACCCGGCCCAGGACCGAAGTGAACAGGAACAGCCCAAGCCCCGCCATGATGAGAAGGCCGGCGACGAAATAGAATTCGTGCGGCCAGATCTCAATCCAGAAGAAGAAGAAGCGTCGGTTGGCCAGATCCACCAGAACCGCCTGGTCGGGCATCCCGGGCCCCCGGTCCCAGCGAATCCAGGGGGTGATGTAATAGATGCCCAGCGTCAACGCCATCAGCACCCACTTGAGATTGCGGAAGTTGCCCCTGACCCGGCGCGGGAAGATCGGCTCGCGCGCCGCGTAAAGGCGGGGGGGTTCCTGCTCGACGGTGGACATATGCGACTCCTGATGTGCAGGGGCGGGCCCTGCAGCGGTGGCCTTGACCTCCATCAAGTGCCAGCAGCCTGCCATATATGGCACAAGCAGGCCGGCTTTTCAGGGACTGTTTGTCGCACCCCCTGCATGATTCATGCAAGAGGACGCGAGCCGGTTCGTCAAGGGCGGCCTCCCGAAAGTGGACAGAGGAACCGCAACGCCGGCCCGGCGCGCCTGTCAGGGCCGCGCCGGGCCGGCGAATGAGGCCAAGGTCACTCGCCGCCGCCGAGTCCGTGGACATAGGTCGCGACGGCGCGGATGTCGGATTCGCTCAGCCGGTCCGACCAGGCGGGCATCACGCCGAAGGGTCCGTCGTGGATGACCCGACGGATGGTCGCCTCGTCGCCGCGACCGTCCACGTTGTACATCCACACCGCATCCGCGAGGTTCGGCGCCCCCTGGCTGCGGTCGCCGGTGCCGTCCTCCATGTGGCAGGCCACGCAGTTCTCCTCGTAGACCACGGCGCCATCGGCGGCGGCGGGTTCGTCATGGGGCAGGTCGGACAGGGACAGCACATATTGCGTGACCTGGTCGATCTGCTGGTCGTCGAGGATGCCGTCAACGCCGAAGCGGGGCATTTCCGAATAGCGGGTGTCGGGATCGTCCGGGCTGCGGATGCCGTGCAGCAGCGTCAGGTGGATGTCCTCGATGGTGCCGCCCCACAGCCAGTCGTTGTCCAGCAGGTTCGGATAGCCGGGGTTCCCCGCCGCCCCCGCGCCGTGGCACTGGGCGCAATAGGTGCGGAAGATCGAGGCGCCCGCGTTGTTGGAAAAGTTCAGCAATTCGGGGTCGCCGGTGATCTCGGTCAGATCGACCGAGGCAAGGCGGGTCTCGATCGGCGCGTTCGCCTCGTCGAAGCGGCGCATCTCGGCCTCGACGTCGTCGCGCTGGGTGGTGCCAAGGACGCCGCGGGTGAAGTCGTTCACCAGCGGGACCGCAGGATAGGCGATGACGTAGCCCACCGCCCAGATGATGGTGGCGTAGAAGGTCCAGAGCCACCAGCGCGGCAGCGGGTTGTCGTATTCCTCGATCCCGTCCCAAGCGTGGCCGGTGGACTTGACCTCGACGACGTTCTTGCCCACGCGGCGCGTGATCTTGCGGCGCGGCTCGCGTTCCGACCGCGGCTTCACCCCGGTCAGCACCTCGGGCATGTTCTCGAGGATCTGCTCGGCGTTTTCCTGGTCCGCCGCGCGCCGTTCCACCGAGATGCGGTTCTCGGGGTTGGCGGGCGACTCGTGCGGATCGTTGATGTCCGCGCCGATGTTCTCGGCCACCTCGCGTTCGCGCGGGGTCGGCCTCTCGTCCCGGGGCGGGTTCTCGTCTTTGGGATCGGCCATCACTCGCCCTCCTTGCGGTCCACCCTGGCCTTTTCGTCTGGCTCGGGGGCGGGTTTCGTCTCGTTGCGGAAGATGCTTTCGGCGGCGTCCCGGTGCAGCCGGCGCGAGCCCGGCCGCCACACGAACAGGACCACGCCGATGAACACCAGTGTCAGGGCCAGCAGCACCCAGCTGTCGGCGAACTGGCGCAGGAAGGAATAGCGGTCCATTCCCCCTGCGCCCTCAGCGGTGCTGTTCCGGCTGGAAGGTCGAGAAATCGACCATCGTGCCGAGAACCTGCAGATAGGCGATGATCGCGTCCATCTCGGTCACGCCCGCCTGCCGGTCGAAGTTGCGCGCCTGCGCGCCCGGATAGCGCTCCTCCAGCCCCGAAGGGTCGAGGTCGGGGTCCGCCTGCGCAAGGAAATCGGCGCGGGCCTCGGCGACCATTTCTTCGGAATAGGGCACGCCCACGCGGCGGTCGGCGATCAGCCGGTCCGCGATATAAGTCGGGTCGATGTGCCGGTCGCGCAGGAAGCCGTAGCCCGGCATGATCGATTCCGGCACCACCGAGCGCGGGTCCACCATGTGGTCGATGTGCCATTCGTCCGAATAGCGCCCCCCCACGCGGGCGAGGTCCGGCCCGGTGCGCTTGGACCCCCACTGGAACGGGTGGTCATACATCGATTCCGCGGCAAGGCTGTAATGGCCGTAGCGTTCGACCTCGTCCCGCATCGGGCGGATCATCTGGCTGTGGCAGACATAGCAGCCCTCGCGGACATAGATGTCGCGCCCGGTCAGTTCCAAGGGGGTGTAGGGGCGCATCCCCTCCACCTCCTCGATGGTGTTTTCCAGGTAGAACAGGGGCGCGATCTGGACGATGCCGCCGATGGTCACCACGAGGAACGAGAACACCAGAAGCAGCGTCGCGTTCTTTTCGAGGATCTTGTGGTGGTCGAGAAGTGCCATGGAAGATCCCCTTTATTCGGCCGGAACGGCAACGCGATCGGACGCGATGCGCGGCTGTTTGGCGACCGTCGCCCACAGGTTCCAGGCCATGATGATCCCGCCCGCGAGGAAGAACACCCCGCCCAGCGTCCGCACGACCAGCATCGGATATTTGGCGATGACGGTATCGGCGAAGGCGTTGACCAGGAAGCCCTGGCTGTCGACCTCGCGCCACATCAGCCCCTCCATGATGCCCGAGACCCACATCGAGGCGGCGTAAAGCACCAGCCCGATGGTCGCGAGCCAGAAGTGCCAGCTTACGGCGGCGGTCGAATACAGCCGCTCGCGCCCCCAGAGCCGCGGCGTCAGATAGTAGAGCGCGCCGAAGGTGATCATGCCGTTCCAGCCCAGAGCGCCGGAATGGACATGGCCGATGGTCCAGTCGGTGTAATGCGACAGCGAGTTCACGGCCTTGATCGACATCATCGGCCCCTCGAAGGTCGCCATGCCGTAGAAGCCGACGGCCACGACCATCATCCGCAGGATCGGGTCGGTGCGCAGCTTGTCCCAGGCGCCCGACAGGGTCATCAGCCCGTTGATCATGCCGCCCCAGGACGGCATCCACAGCATGATGGAAAACACCATGCCCAGCGTCGCGGCCCATTCCGGCAGCGCCGTGTAATGCAAGTGGTGCGGACCCGCCCAAATATACATGAAAATCAGCGCCCAGAAGTGGATGATCGACAGCTTGTAGCTGTAGACCGGACGCTCGGCCTGCTTGGGGATGAAGTAATACATCATCCCGAGGAACCCGGCCGTCAAGAAGAAGCCCACCGCGTTGTGGCCGTACCACCACTGCGTCATCGCGTCCTGCACGCCCGCGAACAGCGGCACCGACTTGGACCCGAAGATGCTGACCGGCATCGCCAGGTTGTTGACGATGTGCAGCATCGCGATGGTCACGATGAAGGACAGGTAGAACCAGTTGGCGACGTAGATGTGCGGCTCGCGCCGCTTCATGATCGTGCCGAGGTAGATCATCAGGTAGACGACCCAGACGATCGTCAGCCACAGGTCCACGTACCATTCGGGTTCGGCGTATTCCTTGGAATGGGTCGCGCCCAGGATATAGCCGGTCGCTGCCAGGACGATGAACAGGTTGTAGCCCCAGATCACGAACCAGGCCGCGTTGCCGCCCCAGAGCCGCGTCGCGCAGGACCGCTGGACGACGTAGAACGAGGTCGCGATCAGCGCATTGCCCCCGAAGGCAAAGATCACCGCCGAGGTGTGCAGGGGGCGCAGCTTGCCGAAGTTGGTGAAGCCCTGCAGCGCGTCCGAGAAGTTGAGCGACGGCCAGGCAAGCTGCGCCGCGATGATGACGCCGACCAGGAAGCCCACGACGCCCCACAGGGCGGTCGCGATGACGCCCACGCGGATCGGGCCGTCAAGATATTCGTTCTGCGCGCCCGCGACCGCCAGCGTGCGGTTCGGGTCGTCCATGTGGCGCAGAACCCAGATGAATGTCAGCCCGGCGGCCAGCATGACCGTCAGCGCATTGACCTGATAGGCCAGATCGCGCGCATAGTTGGCCGCGATCGCGGCGAACACCGCGATCAAGCCAAGCACGATCAGCTTCAAGCTATCCCACATCGTGTTGGTGTCCTTTGTCTCGCAACAGCACGGCCGAATCGCCCTGCGGCGATCCGGCAAACCGTCTTGGCCATGTCCTCTATTGAGCGAATGTTTACGAAACCTTGATCTGCGTCAACAAAACCAGTGGCTAGGGCGGCATACTGTCGCGGGCAACCTTTGCCGAAAGGGCCGCCCCAGAAGAAGGATCAGGCGCATGGGCTACAAGACCATCCTCACCGTCATCACCCAGCCGGACCAGAAGCGGCAGATCGAGGCCGCCGTGGCGATCGCCCGGCGCGAGGACGCACATCTCGAAGTCTTCGCGGTGGGGGTAGACCACACCCAGACCGGCTATTACTATGCCGGCGCCTCGGCCTATGTCTTCCAGGAGGCGATCGACCGCGCCATGGCCGCAGCCGAGACGCTGGAAGCCGAGGTCCGCGCCGAGCTTGCCCCCGAGGACATCCGATGGTCGGTCGAAAGCGCGGTGGCGCAGATGGGCGGCGTGTCCACGCTGATCGCGATGCGGGCGCGCTTTGCCGACCTCGTGGTGCTGGAAAAGCCCTACGGCACCCATGCCGCGCGCGACAGCGAGGCGGCGCTGGAGGCCACGCTGTTCGAAGGCGGCGCCCCGGTCCTGGTGCTGCCGCATGAAACCGTGACGGTCGAGAACATCGGCAGGCGGGTGCTGGTCGCCTGGAACCAGTCGGACGAGGCGCTGCACGCCGTCCGCCGCGCCCTGCCTGTCCTGAAGGCCGCCGAGGCGGTCGAGATCGCGGTGGTGGACCCCTCGCCCCACTCGCCCGAAGGCTCGGACCCCGGCGGCAAGCTCTGCCAGATGCTGACGCGCCACGGCGTCAAGGCCGAGATCGCGGTGCTGGCCAAGACCCTGCCGACCGTGTCCGAGGTGCTGAACCGCCGCGGTGTGGAAACAGGGGCCGACCTGATCGTGATGGGCGCCTACAGCAAGTCGCGGCTGCGCGAGGCGATCATGGGCGGCGCGACGCGGCACATGCTGGAACGCGCGACCCTGCCGGTGCTGATGGCGCGCTGATCCGCGCGGCGGCCCTCAGCTCAGCGGGCCGCCGTCGGCATCGTCGCCGCTTTCCAGCACCAGCCGGTGGAAATCGGGCACGGTGATCCGCCGCGTGCCTTCCAGCGCGATCACCCCGTCGCGCCGGAGGGCCGAGATCTGGCGGCTGACCGTCTCGATGGTCAGGCCGAGATAGTCGGCCATGGTTTCGCGCGTCAGGGGCAGTTCGATCTCGACCCGGCCCTGCGGGCGGGACTGGCGCAGCACCGCGCCGCGCCGCGCCAGCGCCGCAAGGAAGGACGCGATCTTCTCGCGCGCCGACTTGCGGCCCAGAAGCAGCAGCCATTCCCGCGCGGCGTCCAGATCGTCCAGCGTCATGTCCAGCAGCCGCGCGGCGACGCGTGGGCTGGACCGCAGCAGTTCCTCGAAGGGCTTGCGGCGGAAGCAGCAGAGCAGCAGGTCCGACAGCGCCGTGACGGCATAGGTCGAGGTCTCGCGCCCCGGCCGGCCCAGGAAGTCCGAGGGCAGCAGCAGCCCCACCATCTGGGTGCGCCCGTCCTCCATCGTCTGCGACAGCCCGGCCACGCCCGAGACGACCGAGCCCACGAAATCCATTCGTTCGCCCGCCAGCGCCAGGACCTGCCCCGCCTCGTAGCGGCGGTAGTATTTGGTGGCGTCCAGCCGGTCCAGTTCCGGCGCCTCGCAACTGGCGCAGACGGCCCGATAGCGGATCGGGCAATCCTCGCAGGGAACCTGCAGCGACCGGCACGAAGCCTCGGAACCGAGTTTGACCTGCATCAATGTTCTGCCCCGCTTTCGGTGGCATCCCTATGGCCATGGAACAGGAATCGCAACTGACGCGGCTGGGGCTGTTTGACGCGCGGGTGCCGCGCTATACGTCCTACCCCACCGCCCCGCATTTCAAGCTCTCCGTGGGACCGGCCGGTTTCACTGACTGGATCCACGCGATCCCGGCGGGCGCGTCGATCTCGCTTTACATGCATGTGCCCTTCTGCCGCAGGCTCTGCTGGTTCTGCGCCTGCCGCACGCAGGGCACCCAGTCCGACGCCCCGGTACGCGCCTATGCCGACATCCTGCTGGCGGAACTGGAGCTGCTGAAGGCGAACCTCGCCCCCGGCGTGCGCCTGTCGCGGCTGCACTGGGGCGGCGGCACGCCGACGCTGATGCCCCCCGACATGATGCGGCGCGTGGCGGGCGCGGTGTTCGACGCCTTCCCGCTGGCGGAAGGGGCCGAGTTCTCGGTCGAGATCGATCCCAACGAGATCGACGAAGCGCGTATGGACGCGCTGGCGGAATACGGGCTGACCCGCGCCTCGATCGGGGTGCAGGACTTCGACCCCGAGATCCAGAAGACCATCGGTCGCGAGCAGAGCTTCGAGATCACAGCCGAGGCTGTTCGGATGATCCGCAAGCGCGGCATCAGAAGCCTGAACACCGACATCCTTTACGGGTTGCCCCACCAGACGCCGCACCGGATCGCGGATTCGATCCAGAAGCTGATGGCGCTGTCGCCTGACCGGATCGCGCTTTACGGCTATGCCCATGTGCCGTGGATGGCCAAGCGGCAGGTCATGATCCCCGAGGACGCCTTGCCCGATGCCCCGGCCCGCCTGCGGCTGTTCGAGGTCGCCCGAGACCTGCTGGTGGCCGACGGCTATGACGAGATCGGCATCGACCACTTCGCCCGCCCCGGCGACGGGCTGGCGGTGGCGCAGAAGGCGGGCCTGCTGCGCCGGAACTTCCAGGGCTACACCGACGACCAGGCGCAGGTGCTGGTCGGCATGGGCGCCTCCTCCATCTCGCGCTTCCCGCAGGGCTATGCGCAGAACGCCCCCGCGACCGGCGCCCATGTCAAGGCGATCCGCGAGGGGCGCTTCTCGACCACCAAGGGCCATGTCTTCACCCCCGAGGACATCTGGCGCGCCCGCATGATCGAGGCGCTGATGTGCGACTTCCGCATCTCGGCCGATGAGTTCACCCGTGACCACGGCTTCACTGCCGAGTCGCTGGCCGCGCTGTTCGCTCCGGTCAAGGCACAGTTCGGCGAGATGGTGACGGTGGATGCCGAGGGCCTGTCGATCCCGGAACGCGGCCGCCCGCTGACCCGCATGATCGCGCGGATGTTCGACGGCTACGAGATGGAGGCCAAGGGCCACAGCCCAGCCATCTGATACGCCGGACCGGGGCCTTGCCCCGGACCCCAGGATATTTCCAGCCGAAAGACCAGAGTCGCAACCCCCTTCGCTGATCTGTCTTTCGGCCCCAAATATCCCCGCCGGAGGCGCCGGAGCCTTGCCGCAGGCGCCTCGTCCGAGGCCCTATCGGCCCAGCTTGGCGTGGACCTCGTCCAGATCGACCTCGCCCTTCGGCATCTTGCTGTCGGGATTGTCGAAGTCATAGCGGAACAACTGGAAATCCTTCTTGTAGATTTCCCAGACCAGGTGTCGCGACAGGTCGTCGAAATACTCGCTGACCTTGTGCAGCCGCTTCGGTCCATGCCCTTCGGATTCGTTGAAGCGCGGCACCTCGTTCACGTCCAGCTTCACCGGCGTCTCGGCTGCGTCCAAGACCTTCTGCATCCCCTCGTTAAACTTCTCGGTGAAGAAGATCCGGTCATAGCGGCCGCCGTTCACGATGAAGGTCGCGATGTGGCCGGACATGGCCGACCAATGGATGTCCGGCTCCATCGGGCGGCGCCAGCGGATGGTGTCGCGGGCGAACAGAAGGAAGCGGCGGAAGCTGGTCACCTGGTCGAAATCGAAGTTGTCCTCGGGCGAGCCGACCTCGACCCCGTAGCGTTGCATGATCTGCGGGATCATGTTGCCGCGGTAGCGCTTGCCGTTGCGCTGGATGCCCGCGATCTTGTCGAAGAAAGACGACAGGATCCGCGCGTAAGGGTTGCGGACGCAGGTGAAGGACACGGGCTTGCGCACCTTCACCGCCCGGTCGATCGCCTCCTGGCTGTTGTCCTGGTTCCACTTGTGCAGACCACCGGTCGAGTCGTGGATGTCGCCGTCGAAGTAGCGGCCGTGGTCCGAAAAGAACATGATCTGCCCGATGGTCGAGCAGGCGCATTTCGGCACCACCCGGTAGGCCATGCTTTCGCTTTCGGTCATCCAGGTGCCGGGAAAAGCCATGGCGTGAGTCCCCTGTCAGTTGAGCGGCTTGTCCCTGCCCATAAAATCGTTATGCAGCCAAGGCAACTCGCGACGCTGGATTTGTCACGATCAGGCAAGTGTTCCGCCGATGGTCGCATCGATCGAAGTGAACCCGGAAGATGGCCCGCATTGCCTTTATCCTGCTGTGCCACAAGGACCCCAAGGGCATCATCGCCCAGGCCCGGCGGCTGACCGGCTCGGGCGATTTCGTCTCGATCCACTTCGACGCGCGGGCCAACCCGGCCGATTTCGACATGCTCCGCCAGGCGCTGGACGACAACCCTGGGGTGACCTTCGCCACCCGCCGGCTGAAATGCGGCTGGGGTGAATGGTCGCTGGTCGGCGCCACGCTGGAAGCGGTGCGCGCCGCTGTCGCGGCCTTCCCCACCGCCACCCATTTCTACATGCTGTCGGGCGACTGCATGCCGATCAAGTCGGCCGATTACGCGCATGAGTTCCTCGACGCCCATGACCTCGATTACATCGAGAACTTCGACTTCTTCGAAAGCGACTGGATCAAGACCGGCTTCAAGGAAGAACGGTTGATCTACCGTCACTGGTTCAACGAACGCACCCGGAAGCGGCTGTTCTACGGCAGCTATGAATTGCAGAAGCGGCTGGGCCTGAGGCGGCGGGTGCCTTCGGACATCCGGGTGATGATCGGCTCGCAATGGTGGTGCCTGCGCCGCCAGACGATGGAAAAGGTGCTGGCCTTCTGCGACGAGCGCCCGGACGTGGTGCGCTTCTTCCAGACCACCTGGATTCCCGACGAGACCTTCTTCCAGACAATCGTCCCCCATGTCGTGCCGCGCAAGGAAATCCGGCCGCGCACGCTGACCTTCCTGATGTTCACCGACTACGGGATGCCGGTGACCTTCTACAACGACCATTACGACCTGCTGCTGGGGCAGGACTATCTCTTCGCCCGCAAGATCAGCGCCGAGGCGATCGAGCTGCGCGAGCGGCTGGGCGCGCTGTGGAAGGCGCAGGACGTGCAGTTCGCGATCTCGAACGAGGCGGCGGGGCTTTACCGCTTCCTGACCCAGCGTGGCCGCATCGGCCGCCGCTTCGGCCAGCGCTTCTGGGAGGTCGAGGGCTCGCTGGGCCGCGGTCGCACGCTGATCCTGATCGTGGCCAAGAAATGGCATGTGGCCAAGCGCCTGACCGCCGCCATCCGCTGGCACACCGACATCCCTGCGGTGAACTTCCTGTTCAACGAGCTGGACGCCGAACTGCCGGACATGGGCGGGATCGAGACGACGCTGGCCAAGCGCGAGCGTCACCGGCGGGCGCTGGTCAAGATGCTGTTCGTCATGTTCGACCAGCCCAGCATCGCGATCTGCCTCGATCCTTCGGCGCTGGGCCTGGTGCAGGACTTCCTTGGCGACAAGGCGGAAACCCGCCTGCTGCTGATCGAGGTCGATTTCGACGACGACTATGTGCGCGGCCACATCGAGCGGGTGGGGCTGGCCGGGCAGAACAGCGCCCCCCATCAGGTGGACCGCCTGATCCCGGCGGTGCGCAGCGACCTCGAACACGAGGCCGAGCATATCCGCGACCTCGAGATCGAGGGTTTCGAGGCAATCTCGAAGCACAGGGGTGAGCAGGCCAACGCCGCCGCGCTGCGGCGCCTGCTGGGCGTCGATCCCGAGGTTGCCTTGACGCTCGCCCGCACCGATCATCTGTTCGACGACTGAAAGGGCCGCCCATGAGCTATGACGACAGCAACATCTTCGCCCGCATCCTGCGCGGCGAGATCCCGAATGACACCATTGCGGAAAACGACCACGCGCTGGCCTTCCGCGACATCCGCCCGCAGGCGCCGGTCCATGTGCTGGTGATCCCCAAGGGGTCCTATGTCAGCTATGACGACTTCGCCGCCAATGCCTCGGACGCCGAGATCGTGGGCTTCCACCGGCTGGTGGCGCAGGTCGCGAAGTCCGAGGGTCTGTCGCTGGCCGAGGGCAGCGAGGGCTTCCGCGCGATCACCAACGCCGGTCCCCATGGCGTGCAGGAGGTGCCGCATTTCCACCTGCACCTGCTGGGTGGACGCCCGCTGGGGCGGATGCTTCAGGCGGGCTGAGGCGCGCGGGTCAGGGTCAGGAACACTTCCTCCAGATCGGGCTGCTCGGTCGCTACGTCGATCATCGGCACGCCCCCTTGCCGCAGCGCGTCGATGACCTGATGCGCTTCGATCCCGCCCATGGGCCAGGTCAGGGCGATGCGGCCGTCGCGCCGCTGGGCCTCGACGCCCGGCGGCAGGGGCGGCAGCGCGCCGTCCCATGCGCCGGGGTCCACCAGCAGCGTCTTGGCCCCTGCCCGCGACAGCAGGCGTTCGGTCGGCTCCTGCACGATCTTGGCGCCGTGGTTGATGATGGCGATCTCGTCGCACATCTCCTCGGCTTCCTGCAGGTAGTGGGTGGTCAGGATCACCGTCATCCCCTGCGCGTTCAGCTTGCGGACATTGCGCCACAGCATGTCCCGCAGGCCGATGTCCACGCCTGCGGTCGGTTCGTCCAGCACGAGGATGCGCGGGCGGTGAACCAGCGCCTTGGCCAGCAGCAGCCGCCGCTTCATGCCGCCGGACAGGTGGCGCGAATAGCTGTTGGCCTGATCCGACAGGCCGACGAGTTCAAGGATCTCGTCCGTCCAGCGGTCCGCCTTGGGCACGGCGTAAAGCCCCGCCTGCACCTCAAGGCTCGCCCGAGGGGTCAGGAACGGGTCGATGACCAGTTCCTGCGGCATGACGCCGATGGCGGCGCGGGACTGGCGCGGGTTCACGTCCTGATCAAAACCCCAGATCTCGGCCTTGCCCGAGGTCTTGCGGACCAGCCCGGCGAGGATGTTGATCAGCGTCGATTTCCCCGCCCCGTTCGGCCCCAGCAACCCGAAGATCGACCCGCGCGGGACCACCAGATCGACGGCTTTCAGCGCCTCTTTCGCGGGGGCCTCGCCCGAGGCCGCATAGGTCTTGCGAAGCCCGGTCAGGCGGATGGCGGCGTCGGGCGGGGTGAAGGTCTTGGACATGGCGAACCTATGGGCCGCCCGGCTTGCGGCGGGGCGGGGGCTGGCTAGAATGGCCTCCGTTAAACCGGCCTTCCCCCGCCAGCACAAGAGAGCCCCGATGCGCCATCCCGTGACCGAGACCCCGCTGTCCACCAACCAGGACCCGGCCGCCGAGGTGCTGCCTGCGCCGGAAACCGAGGTGGTGACAAGCTGGAAGGTCTCCTGTTCGGGCGACGAGGCGCGAGGCACCGGCCATCCGCTGGTGTGGCTGGCGATCTCGCCCGACACCGGCTGGGTCGATTGCGGCTATTGCGACAAGCGCTTCATCATCGACCGCGACCACGCGGGCGGAGATCACTGAGGGGCCGCGCCTCCGGCAACGGGTGTTTTTTTCTGCCTGAAATACCCCGGGCTTCCGGGCGCCTGGAGAGAAGGCGGATCAGGAAACAGCCATCAAGGCTGCTTCCCCGCTGGATGGCGCCAATGGCGCGTTTTCAGCAAGGAAGGCCACGGCGGTGGTGATCGGGGCAGAGCCCCGCCTGCAACGATGCTGCCAGCACCGCGCCTCAATGATGGGTGCGGCCCTGCCCTGACAGATCATCCGCGCAGCCCGACAAGGGGCTTTCCGTTTCGATCGTGGAATGGCCGATGCCGTAGTCGCGCAACACGGACTTGACCGCCAGCCGGGTGGCATGAGGATCGGCACCCTCGGCGACGACGAGGTGCATCTCGGCTGACATCCGCCGCTCGTCGATCTGCCACAAATGCAGGTGGTGGAGGTCCTCGACGCCTGGCACCGCCCTGATCGCGTCCCGCAGGGCCGAGTCGTCCACATGGGCCGGCGCGCCCAGCATCAGCATCCGCAGGATGGGGCCGAGGTCGCCCCGGATGTGCCACAGGATCACGACTGAGATCAGGATCGTCAGGATCGGGTCCGCGATGCGCCAGCCGAAGACCAGGATCAGCGCCCCGCCCACCAGCACCGCCACCGACACGCCCGCGTCGGCCAGGTTGTGCAGCCAGGCCGCGCGAATGTTCACGCTTTCCTTCGCCAGCCGCGCCGTCAGCAGCGCGGTTCCGATGTCGACCACCAGCGCCAGCCCGGCCAGCGCCATCACCAGCCCGCCCACGACCTCCGGCGGGTCGGCCAGACGGACGAGCGCCTCGATCATCAGCCAGATCGACACGGCGATCAGCGCGAGGTAGTTGACGAAGGCCGCCACGATTTCGGCCCGGCCCCAGCCGAAGCTCATTGCCGGGCTCGGCTTTCGGGCGGCAAGCCTGCGCGCCCCGAAGGCCAGCACCAGCGCCAGCGCGTCGGACAGGTTGTGTACCCCGTCCGCCACCAGCGCGGTGGAATCCGCCGCGAGCCCCCCGATGATCTGCACTGCCGTCAGCCCAAGGTTGATGACGACTGCCCACAGCAGAGCGCGGTCCCCCAGCCCCTCGTCGTGGGAGTGGGCGTGGCCCGCGTGGTGACCGTGTGCGTGATCATGCGGCATTCGCGCTTACCGTGAACTCGGGACCGGGGCCCTGCCCCGCTCGCTACTTCGTAGCCTTTTCCGCTAAAAGCAGTCCACCGGACTCAGCTGGCGAGAAAACAGCCATGACGGCTGTTTTCTGATCCCCCTCCTGCCCGGGCGCTCGGAGGCCAGAGATGTTTGAACGAAGAAGAAAACGAGCCTGAGGCGCAAGCGAACCGGCATCAATGCGCCTCGGCCCAGGTGCGGCCCGAGCCTGCGTCCACTACCAGCGGCACGGACAGGTGGACTGCCGGGATGTGAGCGTTCTCCATGATCTCGCGGGCAGTCGCGATCAGCGGATCGACGGCGGAGTCCTCGGCCTCGAAGACGAGTTCGTCGTGGACTTGCAGCAGCATCCGCGCGGACAGGCCCTCGATGGCCTTGGGCATGCGGATCATGGCGCGGCGGATGATGTCGGCGGCAGTGCCTTGGATCGGCGCGTTGATCGCCGCGCGGCGCGCGCCCGCGGCGGCGGGACCGGAGGACGAGATGCCCGGCGTGTGGATGCGCCGCCCGAACAGGGTGCGGACGGCGCCTTGGGCCTTCGCCTCGCGCGTGGTGCGGTCCATGTAGGCGCGGATTTCCGGGAAGCGTTTGAAATAGGTGTCGATGAACTCCTGCGCCTCGGCCCGCGGGATGCGCAGGTTGCGCGACAGGCCGAAGGAGGAGATGCCGTAGATCACGCCAAAGTTGATGGCTTTGGCCCTGCGGCGGATCATCGGGTCCATGCCTTCCACCGGCACGCCGAACATCTGGCTGGCCGTCATCGCGTGGATGTCGATGCCTTCAGAAAACGCTTGCTTCAGTGCCGGGATGTCGGCCATGTGGGCAAGGATTCGCAGTTCGATCTGGCTGTAGTCGAGGCTGACGAGCTTGCGCCCCTCGGGCGCGATGAAGGCCTCCCGGATGCGGCGGCCCTCCTCGGTCCTGACGGGGATATTCTGCAGGTTCGGGTCGGTGGATGCGAGCCGCCCTGTCGCGGCCCCGGCGATGGAATAGCTGGTGTGGACGCGCCCCGTTTCCGGGTTCACGAAGGTCGGCAGCGCGTCGGTATAGGTCGATTTCAGCTTCGACATGGCCCGCCAGTCGAGGATCTTCGCGGGAAGCTCATGCCCTTCGGCGGCGAAATCCTCCAGCACGTCGGCGCTGGTGGAAAGCGCCCCCGACTTGCCCGCCTTGGTCCCGGCCAGCCCCATCTGGTTGAACAGGATGTCCCCCAACTGCTTGGTCGAGCCGAGGTTGAACCTGGTCCCCGCCAGCGCATGGGCCTCGTCCTCAAGCTGCGCCATCTTCTGGGCGAAGGCTCCCGACATTCGGTTCAGGTGCTGCGAGTCGATCTCGACCCCGGCCATCTCCATGCCCGCCAGAACCTCGATCATCGGGCGTTCCAGCGTCTCGTAGACGGTCGTGACCTGCGCGGCTGGAAGCTGCGGCTTGAAATGCTGCCAGAGGCGCCACGTCACCTCGGCATCCTCGGCAGCATAGCGAGCAGCCTTGTCGATTGGCACCTGCGCAAAGGTGATCTGGCTTTTGCCCGCGCCGATCAGTTCCTTGATGGGCTGGCAGCGGTGGCCGAGATAGGTGCTCGCCAACTCGTCCATGCCGTGGTTGTGCAGCGCCGCGTTCAGCGCATAGCTGAGCAGCATGGTATCATCGACCGGCCTCATCCCGATGCCGTGGCGGGCAAGGATCTTCCAGTCATATTTGGCATTGTGCAGGATCTTGAGGATCGCGGGGTCTTCCAGCATCGGCTTCAGAAGCGCCAGCGCCTCCTCCATCGGGATCTGGCCTTCCGACTTCGCGCCGCCGCCGAACAGGTCCGCCGTGCCCTCGACATGGCCCAGCGGGATATAGGCGGCCATGCCGACCTCGGGACACAGCGAGACGCCGACCAGTTCCGCCTGCATCTCGTCAAGGCTGGTCGTTTCCGTATCCACCGCGACCACGCCCTTCTGCCGGATGGCGTCGAGCCACTGGCGCAGCGTGTCCATGTCGCGGATGGTGACGTAGCTTTCGCAGTTCAGCGGCGGGAACTGCGGCGCGGTGGGAGCAACCGCTTCCGTAGGCGCAGGCGCGACCGGCTCGGGCGGGGAGGCCTTGAAGCGTTCCGCCACGCGGTTCGTGAGCGTGCGGAACTCCATCTGGTTGAGGAAGTCCATCAGCACGGCGGGGTCAGGGTCCTGAACCTCCAGCGTCGCCATGGCGAAGTCGATGGGCGTCTGGCAGTCGAGTTCCACCAGTTGCTTGGAGATGCGGATCTGTTCGGCATGATCGATCAGGGTCTGGCGGCGCTTGGGCTGCTTGATCTCCTCGGCGCGCTCCAGCAGCGTCTCAAGGTCGCCGTATTCGTTGATGAGTTGCGCGGCCGTCTTGATGCCGATGCCCGGCGCGCCCGGCACGTTGTCCACGGGATCGCCTGCCAGCGCCTGCACGTCGGCCACCCGTTCGGGGAAGACGCCGAACTTCTCGAACACCCCGTCACGGTCGATGGGCTTGCCCTTGATCGGGTCCAGCATCTCGACCCCCTCGCCCACAAGCTGCATCAGGTCCTTGTCGGAACTGATGATGGTCACGCGCCCGCCCAGTTCCCGCGCCTGGCAGGACAGCGTGGCGATGATGTCGTCGGCTTCGTAGTCGCGGATCTCGATGCAGGCGAGATTGAAGGCGCGGGTGGCGTCCCGCGTCAGCGGGAACTGGGGGCGCAATTCCTCGGGCGGTTCGGGGCGGTTGGCCTTGTAGTCGCCGTAGATCTCGTTGCGGAAGGTTTTCGAGGAATGGTCGAAGATCACCGCCGCATGGGTCGGCGCATCCGGCCCTCGCGCGTCGTTGATGTATTTCCAGATCATGTTGCAGAAGCCCGCGACGGCGCCTACCGGCAGCCCGTCGGACTTGCGCGTCAAGGGCGGCAGCGCGTGAAAGGCGCGAAAGATGAAGGCCGATCCGTCGATCAGATGCAGGTGGCTGCCCTTGCCGAAGCCTTCGTCGTTCATCGCTGTCCCCTTCTCGCACCCGGCCGTTCTGCCACGCCGCCCGCCTCCGCGTAAACGGCCCGCTTGCAGATGGGGGCTTGAGGCCGCGGCGTCCAGCGCGGCATCGGTATGCGACGGCATACCGATTGCGGAACCGGCCAGATGGTCCTAGAAGGCCGCCAACCATTGCCCAGTCGCAGAGGATCGCCATGACCGACACCCGCACCGAAACCGACAGCTTCGGCCCGCTGGACGTTCCGTCCGACCGTTACTGGGGGGCGCAGACGCAGCGTTCACTTGGAAACTTCAGGATCGGCTGGGAAAGGCAGCCCACGGCCATCGTGCGCGCGCTGGGCGTGGTCAAGCAGGCCGCAGCCCAGGTCAACATGGCAACCGGCAAGCTGGACACCCGGATCGGCGAGGCGATGGTGCAGGCCTCGCAAGAGGTGATCGAGGGCAAGCTGGACGACCACTTCCCGCTGGTCGTCTGGCAGACCGGCTCGGGCACCCAGTCGAACATGAACGCGAACGAGGTCATCTCGAACCGCGCCATCGAGATCCTGGGCGGCGAGATCGGCTCGAAAAAGCCGGTCCATCCGAACGACCACGTCAACATGGGCCAGTCGTCGAACGACACCTTCCCCAGCGCGATGCATGTCGCCATCGGCATGGTCGCCCGCGACGTGCTGCTGCCGGGGCTGGATCATCTCGCCAAGGCGCTGGAAGCCAAGCGCGACGAGTTCAAGGACATCATCAAGATCGGCCGCACCCATACGCAGGACGCCACCCCCCTGACCCTGGGGCAGGAATTCGGCGGCTACGCCCACCAGGTCCGCATGGGGATCGAGCGCGTGAAGCTCACCCTGCCCCACATCTACGAACTCGCGCAGGGCGGCACGGCGGTCGGCACCGGGCTGAACACGAAGAAGGGATGGGACACGGCCATGGCGGCCGAGATCGCGAAGATCACCGGCCTGCCCTTCGTCACCGCGCCCAACAAGTTCGAGGCGCTGGCCGCCCATGACGCGATGGTCTTCTTCCACGGCGCGCTGAAGACCGTGGCGGTCAGCCTCTACAAGATCGCCAACGACCTGCGGCTGCTGGGCTCCGGCCCCCGCTCGGGTCTGGGCGAACTGATCCTGCCGGAAAACGAGCCCGGTTCCTCGATCATGCCGGGCAAGGTGAACCCGACCCAGGCCGAGGCGCTGACCATGGTCTGCGCCCATGTCATGGGCAACGACGCGGCCGTGGGCTTCGCCGGCAGCCAAGGGCATTTCGAGTTGAACGTCTACAACCCGATGATGTCCTACAACGTGCTGCAGTCCATGCAGCTTCTGGGCGACGCGGCGGTTTCCTTCACCGACAACATGGTTGTGGGCACTCAGGCCAATGTCGAGCGCATCGGGAAGCTGATGAAGGAAAGCCTCATGCTGGTGACGGCGCTGGCCCCGACCATCGGCTATGACAACGCCACCAAGGTCGCCAAGACCGCCCACAAGAACGGCACCACCCTGCGGGAGGAGGCCGTCGCACTGGGCTTCGTGGACGAGGAGACCTTCGACCGCGTGGTGCGCCCCGAGCAGATGATCGGCCCTGAGGACTGATTCTTCCCACTCGACCTAGGGCGCGCGGGCCGGTCTCGCGCGCCTTTTGCATGTCCTGTTCCACCGCCTCGAGTCGGGCTATGATCCGGCCATGACGCAGATCATCAATCTCAGCCGAGCCCGCAAAGACAAGGCCCGCGCCGACAAGCGCCGGCAGGGCGATGCCAATGCCGCGAGGCACGGCCGCACCAAAGCCGAGCGCCTGCGCGACGAGGCCGAGGCGGAACGCGCCGCCCTCAGCCTCGACCGGCACCGCCGCGATGACGATTGAGCTGCCGCCGCTGACCCCTCCGCTCAAGCGGTCCGTCACCATCGACGGCCATGCTACCAGCGTCAGCCTTGAGGACGCCTTCTGGCGTGCCGCCACTGATGCCGCCGCCGCACGCGGCATGACCCGCGCCCAACTGATCGCCGCCATCGACCACGCCCGCCCGCCCGAGGTGGGGCTGGCGACCGCCATCCGGCTGTTCCTGTTTGCCCAGCTTGCGCCAGCCCCGCCCGGTGACTAGAAACCGCGCCACAGCGAAATGAGAGGATCTCATGGCAGGCCATTCCAAATGGGCCAACATCCAGCATCGCAAGGGCAAGCAGGACAAGCTGCGGTCCAAGCTGTTCAGCAAACTGGCCAAGGAAATCACCGTCGCCGCCAAGATGGGCGACCCCGACCCCGACAAGAACCCGCGCCTGCGCCTTGCGGTGAAGGAAGCCAAGTCGAGTTCCGTCCCCAAGGACGTGATCGACCGCGCCATCAAGAAGTCGATGGGCGGCGACGCCGAGAGCTACGAGGAAATCCGCTACGAGGGCTATGGCCCGAACGGCGTGGCGATCATCGTCGAGGCGATGACGGACAACCGCAACCGCACCGCCTCGAACGTCCGGTCCTATTTCACCAAGCACGGCGGCGATCTTGGCCAGACCGGCTCGGTCAGCTTCATGTTCGACCGGGTGGGCGAGATCATGTATCCCGCATCCGCCGGTGACGCCGACACGGTGATGATGGCGGCGCTGGAGGCAGGTGCCTCGGACGTGGAAAGCGACGAGGAAGGCCACTGGATCTATACCTCGGACAGCGATCTGGCCGAGGTCTCGGCGGCGCTCGAGGCGTCCCTGGGCGAATCCGAATCCGCCAAGCTGATCTGGAAGCCGCAGGCTCCGGCCGAGGTGGCCGACCTCGACCACGCCCAGAAGCTGATGAAGCTGATCGACACGCTGGAGGACGACGACGACGTCCAGAACGTGACAGGGAACTTCGACCTGACCGAAGAGGTCGCGGCGCAGCTCGGCTGAACCGCCAGAAGCAACCGCGGCGGCGCCTCCGGGCGCCGCTTTTTCGTACGAGGCTACAGGATGATCTTTCAAGGCGCCTCGGCGGCGTCCTTTTTGTCGGGCCTCGGCATCGGGCTGTCCCTAATCGTCGCCATCGGCGCCCAGAACGCCTTTGTGCTGAAACAGGGGCTGCTGCGGCAGCACGTCTTCGCGGTCTGCCTGTTCTGCGCCGCCTCGGACGCGGCGCTGATTGCCGCAGGCGTGGCGGGCGCGGGCGCCATTGCCCGCAACGCGCCTTGGTTCCTGGCCGCGATGCGCTGGGGCGGGGCGGCGTTCCTGATCTGTTACGGCTTCCGCTCGGCCCGCGCCGCATGGCGGGGCGGTGATACCCTGCAGGCGCAGGGCGCGGCCGCGCCGTCCCTTGCCGCGACGCTTTCCACCATCGCGGCGCTGACATGGCTGAACCCGCATGTCTGGCTGGATACGGTCGTGCTGCTGGGGTCCGTCTCGGCGATCCAGCCCGACCGGATGGCCTTTGCGCTGGGGGCGATGAGCGGGTCTTTCCTGTTCTTCTTCTCGCTTGGCTACGGAGCGCGTCTGTTGGCACCCCTTTTCGCGCGTCCGGTCGCCTGGCGCATCCTTGATGCAGGCGTGGCGCTGGTCATGTGGACGATCGCCGCGACGCTGATCCTAGGCGGTTGAAATCACGCTGCCCTGACCGGCCGCGTCGCCCTTGCGTCACGCTCGCATGGGTATTTGGGCCAGAAAGAAGCCCCTGGAGCCAAGGCGAAGAGGCCAGGAAAACGTCTCGGGCGTCTTCTTTCTGGTCCAAATACCCATTCAACCGTCCAGCAAACGCCACGATCCGGTTTCAGCCCCTGGCCTTCGGCGGGGCCGACAGTCGCGCCAGAACCCCAGCGCGCGTCACCCGCCCGCCGCCCCCGACGGGCAGCGCCTCGGCCCCGGCGAGTGCCGCCATGACATCGCGTGCTGGAAGATCGGGGGACAGCGGGGCGCCCCCCGCCTCGCCCGGCTCGGAGAGGTCGGCGGCCGTCAGGACGGCCAGCGGGTCCATGTGGGCCACGAACTCGGCGACATAGGGACTTGCGGGATTGCGGGTGATGTCGCGGGGGGTTCCGACCTGGACGATGCGCCCGCCTTCCATCAGGGCGATCCGGTCGCCCAGCTTGAAGGCCTCGTCAAGGTCGTGGCTGACGAAGATGATCGTGCGCTGCAGCCGCTTCTGCATCGCCAGCAGGTCGTCCTGCAGCCGGGTGCGGATGAGCGGATCGAGCGCCGAGAAAGGCTCGTCCATCAGCAGGATCGGCGCGCGGGTGGCGAAGGCGCGGGCAAGGCCCACGCGCTGCTGCATCCCCCCCGACAGGTCGCTGACGCGACGGTCGGCCCATTCCGAAAGGCCGACGGTCTCCAGCTCCTCATCCACGCGCGCCCGGCGCTGTGCGCGGGACTGGCCCGCCAGTTCCAGCCCCAGCCCCACGTTCTCGCGCACCGTCCGCCAAGGCAGCAGGCCGAACTGCTGGAAGACCATCGACACATGGCACAGGCGGATCGTCTGCAGCGTTTCCTTGTCCGCGCGGGTGACGCTGGTCATGCCCTGCCCCATGCGGATGCGGACATCGCCCCGCACCACCGGGTTCAGCCCGTTGACAGCCCGCAGCAGCGTGGACTTGCCCGATCCCGACAGGCCCATGAGCACGAGGATCTCGCCCTCGGCCACCGTCAGCGAGCAGTCATGCGTGCCCAGGGTCTGCCCGGTCGCCTCGCGGATGGCGCCACGGTCCAGTCCCTCGTCGGCCAGCGGCAGCGCGCGTTCGGGCTTGTCGCCGAAGATGATGGAGACGCGGTCGAACTCGACCGCCGCGCGCGAGGCGGGGGTCATCGCTCCTTCTCCCGCCGAGGAGCGGCCAGCATCCGGTCGAGGATAATGGCCACCACCACGATCACGAAGCCCGATTCGAACCCCAGCGCGGTGTTCACGCTGTTGAGCGCCCGGACCACCGGGACGCCCAGCCCCGCCGCCCCGACCAGTGCCGCGATGACGACCATGGACAGCGACAACATGATCGTCTGGTTCAGCCCTGCCATGATCTGCGGCAGGGCGCTGGGCAGTTCGACCTTCCACAGAAGCTGACGGGGGGTGGCGCCGAAGGCCCGGGCGGCCTCGACCAGCGCCTTGGGGGTGGATGCGATTCCCAGCCGCGTCAGCCGGATCGGCGCGGGCAGCACGAAGATCACCGTGGCGATCAGGCCGGGCACCGTGCCGATGCCGAAGAAGACGATGGCCGGGATCAGGTAGACAAAGGTCGGCAGCGTCTGCATCAGGTCCAGAAGCGGCTGGATATAGCGATAAAGCCGGGGCCGGTGGGCCAGCGCGATGCCGATGGGCACGCCCACCGCCATGCAGACGACGCCCGCCGACAACACCAGCGTCAGCGACTGCATGGTAGCGTCCCAGTAGCCTTGGTTGAGGATGAACAGGAAACCGACCGCCACCCACAGGCAGACCCGCCAACTGCGCCGCAGCACCCAGGCCAGCACCACGGCCAGCGCGGTGAAGACCAGCGGATGCGGCAGTTCCAGAATCGTCTCGATCCCGGCGATCAGGCGGTCCAGCACCGCCGACACCGCGTCGAACAGGGGTGCCGCGTTCAGCTTGAGCCAGTCGAAGGCCCTGCGCGCGGTCTGGCCGACCGGCAGCTTGGTGTCGGTCAGCAGGTCGGTCAGCCAGTCCATCTCAGCCGTCCAGCGCCTCGTTCAATGCCGCCAGCGCGTCGCCGCCATCCACGGTGGTGACGCCCTCCAGCCACAGGGTCGCGGCGTCGCGGTTCTCGTCCAGCCAATCCCGCGCGGCGCGCCCGGGTTCCTTTCCTTCGTCAAGGATGGCCGACATGATCTGGTTTTCCATCTCCAGCGTGAAGGACAGGTTCTGCAGGAAAAGCCCCACGTTCGGGCATTCGGCGATATAGCCTGCCCGCGTGTTGGTGCGGACTTCGGCGCCGCCCAGGTCGGGGCCGAAGACCTCGTCGCCGCCGGGCAGGTAGGTCATGTCGAAGCGGGCGTTCATCGGATGCGGCTCCCACCCGAGGAAGACGATGGGCTTGGCATCCGCATCGGCGCGGGCGACCTGGGCCAGCATCCCCTGCTCGCTCGATTCCACGATCTCGAAGGTGCCGAGGCCGAACCTGTCCTCGGCCACCATCTCAAGCAGCAGGCGGTTGCCGTCGTTGCCCGGCTCGATCCCGTAGATCCTGCCGTCCAGCGCGTCGCGGTTGGCCGCGATCGAGGCGAAGTCGGTGATCCCGGCCTGAACCCCGGCGCTGTTGGTGGCGAGCGTGTATTTCGCGCCCGTCAGGTTGGTGCGGACCGTGTCCACCGTTCCGGCCTCGGCATAGGGGCGCAGGTCGGCGGCCATCGAAGGGTGCCAGTAGCCTAGGAACACGTCGAGGTCGTCGGTGGACAGCGCCGTGTAGGTCACGGGGACGGACAGCACCCGCACCTCGGTCTCGTAGCCCAAAGCCTCCAGCAGGGTGGTCGCAAGCCCCGTTGTGGCCGAGATGTCTGTCCAGCCTACGTCCGAGAAACGGACGGTGCCGCAGCTTTCCGGCTCGGCCGCGGTGGCCATGGCGGGCAATGCGGCGGCCAGCGCCAGCAGCGCCTTGTGGAAGGTCATGGACTTCTCCTTCTTTGTCGCCGGCGCGTTTGTTGATTGACGGGTCAATCAAGCCGGGCTACCCTTGCGGCCACTTGGGTGATTCTGCCGAGGGGTCAGTTATGCCCAAAACCGGGGCCGAGGCCAGTCGAAAGGCTGCGCTGGTCGATGCCGCCATTGCCGCCGTCGGGCGTTCGGGCACCCAGGATGTCACCGTGGCGAAGATCGCGCGCGAGGCGGGAATGTCGCCGGCGCTGGCGCATCATTACTTCGGGTCGAAATCGCAGATGCTGGTGGCCGCGATGCGGCATATCCTTGCGATCTACGGCCAGAAGGTCCGGGCGGCGCTGGCGTCCTTTCCGCCCGGGGAAAGGGCCGAAGCGATCGTCGCCGCAAGCCTCGACGAGACGCATTTCGACAAGGACACCACGGCGGCCTGGCTGAACTTCTATGCGCTGGCGCTGTCGGAACCCGAGGCCGGGCGGCTTCTGGCCATCTATCACCGACGGCTCAGGTCGAACCTGGTCCATGCGCTGCGGCCCCGCGCGGCCGAGCAGGCGGAGCGGGTGGCCGAGACGCTGGGGGCGCTGATCGACGGGGTCTACCTGCGCGCCGTCATCGACAGGCAGGGGCCGGAGCCGGCGCAGGCCCATGCGATGGTGCGGCGCTGGCTGGACGAGGCCCTGCAGGGAAGCTGACGACTACCTGCGCCATTTGTCGAGGCTGACGACTTCGGCCCCACCGGGCGGCGGCGGTTCGGGCTCGGCGGCCGGCTGGCCGGGGGCCGCCCCTTCCTCATCGTCCTCGTCCTCGGCGTCCTGGGTTTCGAAGCGCAGGCCGAATTCGACCGAGGGGTCCACGAAGGTCCGCACCGAATCGAACGGGATATACAGCGGTTCGGGCGAGCTGCCGAAGTTCAGCGTGACCGAGAATCCTTCGGGCGTGACGCGCAGGTTCTCGAACCAGTGCTGGATGACGATGGTCATTTCCTCGGGGTAACGTTCGCGCAGCCAGCCGGCCATCTCGACGCCTTCGTCGCGGGTGTCGAAGGTGATGAAGAAATGATGCTCTCCGGGCAGGCCGTCCTGGGCGACGCCGTGCAGGACATCGACGATCACGCCCTGCAGCGCGCGGTGCATCATCCCCCCATAGTCGATCTCGCCTGCCATGAACGTCTCCTGCTCGTATCGCGTCAGCATAGGGATGCGCCGGGGATTGAAAAGCCCATGACGCACAACCGGCGAAAGATCGCGAAGGGAAGGAAGGAGAGGGGAAAGTGGCGCGGTTGACGGGGCTCGAACCCGCGACCCCCGGCGTGACAGGCCGGTACTCTAACCAACTGAGCTACAACCGCGCATTGTCCCGTGGCGATCGATGGTGGTGGCGCGGTTGACGGGGCTCGAACCCGCGACCCCCGGCGTGACAGGCCGGTACTCTAACCAACTGAGCTACAACCGCCCGAACCACTCCCAGATCGCCTCTGGGGTGCGGGGGGTTTACGCAGCCCCGCGCATGAGGTCAAGCGCAATAAGGGGGGATCAGAGCGGGCGGGCAAAAAAGAAGAAACCCCGCGCGGTGGCGGGGTTCTTCCGGGCAAGGGGCGGCGGTGCGGGACGCCCCCGTCCCTGTCGTCAGTTGCTGCCGGCGGTATAGGGCGGCAGGTTCTGGATCTGGTCGACAGGGGTGCCGACATAGGCTTCCAGATCGCCCGCGGCGGTGCGCTGGAACGAGATCTGGTCAAGCGGATAGGCCACCTGACGCTCGCCGATGCCGAGGAAGCCGCCGACCGCGACGATGGCGGTGTTGGTCGCGGCGTCAAAGGCGTCGATCTCGCCGATCTCGTCATAGTCGGCGCCATCAGGGGCAAAGACCTGCAGCCCGTCCAGCCCCTGGTTCGTCACCTCGACCGGATCGACCAGCGTATAGCCTTCGCGCACGACGATGTCGGTCGCCATGACCGGGGCAACAGCAACCGCGGTGCCGGTTGCGACACCCGTCACCACGCTGCCCGGCACGCCGTCACCTGCAAGCGCGGGATCGGCGCCGGTGACGTTCACCGCGGCCTCGCCCTGCTGGACCTCGACATTGGCCTGGCCGGCTTCCTGGACCTCGACGTTCGGGGCCGGGGCCTCGCCCACGCTGACCTGCGCCTCGCCCGTCTGCTCGACGTTGACGCTGGCCTCGTTCTGGCGGATCTCGACTTGGGCGGCATCGGCGCGGGTGACGTTCACCACCGGCTCGGCGTCGGTCACGTTGACGTTCGCCTCGGCGCCCTCGACCACGACGCGGGGCTGCGGCTGGACGAAGGAGACGACCGGCTCGGGCGTCTCGACCGTCACGACCGGCTCGGTCTCGCCGATACGGACCTCGGGATCGGCCAGCGCCACCGAGACGACAGGCTGCGGGATGTTCACGGTCACGGTCGGCTCGGCCTGCGTCACGGTGATGGTCGGGGCGCATTGCTGGACCTCGACCTGCGGCGGGGCCTGGGTGACGGTGACGGTCGGCTCGGGCTGCTCAACGGTGACCTGGGGCGCGGCCTGGGTGACCTGGACCTCGGGCGTGGGCACCTCGACGTTCACGGTCGGCTCGGCCTGCTCGACGATCACCTGGCCGCCCGGGACGGCGACGGCCGCGGGATCGGTGACCGCCGCCGGGTCGGTTGCGGGGGCATCGGTGGCTGTCTGCGCCATGGCGCCCGCCGCGGCAAAGGACAGTACTGCGGCCGTGCCCAGAAGCTGCTTGATGAGCATGAAGGTTCCTTTCGTCTTTTTTATAAGTGCCCGCCGGTGTCTCAGGCATCGGGGTCACAACCCCACGATCTGGCGCAGGTTCCCACCGGAACGAAAAAGGGCGCCCCGGATGGGACGCCCTGATTGCCTGCGCGGACTGGCTCAGCGCATGACGGTGGTGGTGTCGAAATCGGGCAGCGCCTCAAGCTCCTCGCGGGTGTAGTTGGTCGCGAAGAAGGCGTCATCGCCGATCTGCACGAAGTGCAGCGCGTCCGGGTCCAGCAGCACCGACTTGGCCCCGAGGCCGAGGAAGCCGCCGATGTCGGCGACATAGCCCACGATGTTGTTCTGCGGGTCCACGACGATGTCGTTCACCTGGGCGATGTCGGTCCATTCAGCCGGGCGTTCGGTCATGGTGCCGGTCTGCCAGGCGGTCGAGGACGGCTGGTTGGTGGTCCAGATCCGGCGGTTCATGATCCACGAGCCGAGCATGCCGGGGTTGTCGGCCGACATCACCGCCGTCCCTGCGGCGGTGGCGGTGGTCTGATCTGTGGCCATGGCGCCGGTCGTCGTGGTGGTCATCGTGTCGGTCATCGTGGCCATGCCGCCGGTCGCGGTCGTATCCGCGGGCACCGTTGTGGTGGCCGCGGTGGTAGCCGTCGTGTCGGCGCCCGTGGTCATTGCCGCATCGGTTGCGTCCTCGGCCCGGTCGGCGGCATCCTCGGCCACGTCGGCGGTCCCGGTCGTCATCGTCGAATCAAGGGCGTTCTCAGCCGAATCGGCAGCGTCCTCGATCCGGTCACCGGCAGCCGCAGCGGCATCGCCGGTGGCCGTGGCGGCGTTGTCCAGCGCGGTGGCGGCAGTGGTGTCGGTAGTCGTGGTCGTGGTGGTGTCGGTGGCGGTCTGCGCCATCGCGAAGCCCGTCAGGGCAAGAGACGAAGTGGCGGCGAGAAGCAGAGCTTTCATCGGTGACGTCCTTCTTTTGTCCAAATCAGCCGGGATCGCTTTGCGTCCCCGGTCTGGCGCTCCAACGTCCGTTGCTTGGCCCGCGTTCCCGGCTGCTCATCAAGTGGTTGTCAGCGGCACGGCGGGCTGATCCGTCCGCCGCAGACGGCGCCCGGTGCGCCCGTGGTCCCTGGCCCCGAGGTGGGCAGCCCCCGCAGCACCCGCGCGGCGAGCCAGGCAAAGGCCTGCGCCTCGATCATGTCGCCATCTAGCCCGACATCCTCGACCGGGCGGACGGGCAGGCCGCAGCGGTCCGCCAGCGCCCGCATCATGGCGGCGTTGTGACGCCCGCCGCCGCAGACCAGAACCGAGGCCGGGCGCGAGGGCAGCAGCCCCAGCCCCGCCGCCACCGCCGCCGCCGCCGTGTGGGTCAGGGTCGCCGCCGCATCCGCGTCCTCCATCTGGGCGACGGCCGGGGCCAGCATGGCGAAAGAGTCACGGTCCAACGACTTGGGCGCAGGGCGGGCGAAATAAGGGTGGCGCAGAAAGTCCAAGATCAGTGATTCTCGGGGATTGCCTTGGGCGGCAAGCGCGCCGCCCTCGTCGCGCGGAACGCCGCGCCGCGCCCGTATCAGGTCGTTCAGCGGCGCGTTCGCCGGGCCGGTGTCGAAGGCCACGCAGGCTTTCAGCGGGTCAGGGTTGCGCGGGTCGCACCAGGTCAGGTTGCCGACCCCGCCAAGGTTCAGGAACACCACCGGCTCAGGCGAAAGCCGCCCCTGCCCCACTGCCCAGCGGGCCAGCGCATGATGGAAGAAGGGCGCGAGCGGCGCACCCTCACCGCCCTGCCGCACGTCCTCGGTGCGGAAGTCCCAGACGGTGCGGCGGCCCGTAGCGCGGGCGAGTTCCCAGCCTTGCCCAGCCTGATGGGTGCGCCCGGCGCCCGGATCATGGGCGAGCGTCTGCCCGTGATAGCCGATCAGATCCGCCTCGGGGAAATCCGCCGCCAGCGCCGCATGGGCCCGCACCGACAGGGCCGCCGCCTCGGCCACCCCCGGCTCTCCCGGCCAGCGGCGCAGCGCGGCGTGCAGGACCTCCGCCTCCTCCGCCGAATAGGCGCGATAACCCACTCGCCCGAAGCCGAAGATCGCCTCGCCGTCAGTGTCTAGCACCGCCGCGTCCACCCCGTCCAGCGAGGTGCCCGACATCATCCCCAGGACCAGCATCCGCCTTTTCTTCCCCTCGTGCCCCGGCGGCTGTATAGGCGGGCCGAGTAGAAGGAAAAAGCCGATGACCTACCGTCCGAAGTCCGAGTTCCTGACCGTCATGACGGAACGCGGCTATCTGGCCGACTGCACCGACCTGCAGGCGCTGGATGACGCTTTGATCGAGGGTCCGGTCACGGCCTATATCGGCTATGACGCGACGGCGGCGAGCCTGCACGTCGGCCACCTTCTGAACATCATGATGCTGCGCTGGTTCCAGAAGACCGGGAACAAGCCGATTACCCTGATGGGCGGCGGCACGACCAAGGTGGGCGACCCTTCGTTCCGCTCCGAGGAACGCCCGCTGCTGGACGACGCCGCGATCCAGTCGAACATCGACGGGATGCAGCGGGTCTTCGCCCGCTATCTCGACTATGGCAGCGACGCGGCGATGATGCTGAACAACGCCGAGTGGCTGGACGGGCTGAACTATCTCGACTTCCTGCGCGACATCGGGCGGCATTTCTCGGTCAACCGGATGCTGTCCTTTGAATCGGTGAAGTCGCGGCTGGACCGGGAACAGAGCCTGTCCTTCCTCGAATTCAACTACATGATCCTGCAGGCCTACGACTTCCTTGAACTCTACCGCCGTTACGGCTGCAGGTTGCAGATGGGCGGGTCGGACCAGTGGGGCAACATCGTCAACGGGATCGACCTGACGCGCCGGGTGCTGGATTCGGAAATCTGGGGCCTGACCTCGCCGCTGCTGACGACCTCGGACGGGCGCAAGATGGGCAAGTCGGCGGGGGGCGCGGTCTGGCTGAACGGCGCGATGCTGTCGCCTTACGAGTTCTGGCAGTTCTGGCGCAACACCACCGACGCCGACGTGGGCCGCTTCCTCAAGCTCTACACCGAGCTTCCGGTGGCCGAGTGCGAGCGGCTGGGCACGTTGCAGGGCCAGGCGATCAACGACGCCAAGATCGTGCTGGCGAACGAGGTCACGACCTTGCTGCACGGCGCCGAGGCTGCGGCCTCCGCCCAGGCGACCGCCCACGAAGTCTTCGAACAGGGCGGCACCGGCGTCGATCTGGAACTGGTCGCCATGCCGGCCGCGGCCTTTGAAGGAGGTCTGTCGGTCGTCCAGATGCTGGCGCAGACGGGACTGACGGCTTCGGGAAAAGAGGCCAAGCGCTTGATCGCCGAAGGGGGCCTGCGGCTGAACAACGACGTCGTGGCCGACCCGCAGCGGATGCTGTCCGCCGAGGAAATCGGCGCGGGCATGAAGGTCAGCCTCGGCCGGAAGAAGCACCGGATGCTGCGGATCGTCGGATGACATCCCCGCGCCCGGACATCCTCTGCGTCGGCGCGGTGCTGTGGGACGTAATCGGCCGCAGCCCCGCACCGATGGCTCCGGGCGCGGACGTGCCGGGCCGCATCCGCCATGTGCCGGGCGGCGTGGCGCTGAACGTGGCTGTTGCCTTGGCTGCACGGGGGCAATCCGTGGCCGTGCTGGGCGCAGTCGGCACCGATCCCGAGGGCGACGCGCTGCTGGCCGCCGTGCGCGCCTTGGGGGTCGCCACTGACTGGATGCAGCGCCTGCCCGACTGGCCGACCGACGTGTATATGGCGATCGAGGACAGCCACGGCCTGATCGCCGCCATCGCCGACGCCCATTCGCTGGAAGCCGCCGGCGGCCGGGTGCTGGCCCCCTTGCGCGACGGCACCTTCGGCTCGGCCGAGGCGCCGTGGCACGGAACGGTGGTGATCGACGGCAACCTGACCGTGCCGCAGCTTGAAGCCATCGCATCCGACCCCACCCTGCGCCAGGCCGACCTGCGCGTGGTCCCGGCCAGCCCCGGCAAGGCCGAACGCCTTGCGCCCTTGCTGGGGTTGGATCACGTCACCCTCTACCTCAACCGCGCCGAGGCCGAGACGCTGGCGGGCCACCCCTGCGCGGGCGCGGCCGAGGCCGCCTCTGCCGTGGTGACGCGCGGCGCGTCCCGCGTTCTGGTCACTGACGGCGCCCGCCCTGCTGCCTGCGCCATGCGCGGGGCCGAAGTGCTGACGCAACAGCCGCCCCCCGTCACCATCGCCCGCGTGACCGGCGCAGGCGACTGCTTCATGGCCGCGCATATGGTGGCCGAACGCGCGGGCGCCGACCGCGCCACCGCTCTGGACGCTGCAATTCTTGCCGCCGCCGCCCATGTCTCGGGCGAAGGACCATGAGTTTCTTCTTCGCCCAAATATCCCGGGGTCCGGGGCAGCGCCCCGGCTTCTTTCCAACCACAAGGAGCCGCCGATGACCGACCTGCCGCTGAGCTTCACCCCCGAGGTCCGCGACGCCCTGGACGCGGGCCGCCCCGTCGTGGCGCTGGAATCGACGATCATCACCCACGGGATGCCCTATTCGAAGAACCTGGAAATGGCCCGCGACGTGGAACAGGCGATCCGCGAGGCCGGCGCCGTGCCCGCCACCATCGCCCTGATGGACGGACGCATCCATATCGGATTGAACGACGCGACGCTCGAATCGCTGGCGCAGGCGCAGGATGTGATGAAGGTCAGCCGCGCCGATCTGGCCGTCTGCCTGACCATGCGCCGCACCGGGGCGACCACGGTCGCCGCCACGATGATCTGCGCGGCGCTGGCGGGCATCCGAGTCTTCGCGACCGGCGGCATCGGCGGCGTCCACCGGGGTGTCGAGGACAGCATGGACATCTCGGCCGACCTTTATGAACTCGCGGCGACGCCGGTGACGGTGGTCTCGGCGGGGGCAAAGGCGATCCTCGACCTGCCGCGCACCTTCGAATATCTCGAAACGCTGGGCGTGCCGGTGATTGCCGTGGGACAGGACATGATCCCCGCCTTTTGGTCGCGCGATTCGGGCCTGCCCGCGCCTCTGCGGCTGGACGACCCCGCCCGGATCGCCGAGGCCGCGCGGATGCGCCGGGCACTCGGCCTGCCCGGCGGCCAACTCGTCGTGAACCCGATCCCGCCTGAACCCGAGATCCCCCGCGCCGAGATCATGCCGGTGGTCGAACAGGCACTGGCGGACGCCACCGCCCAAGGGATCGCCGCCAAGGCCGTGACCCCCTTCCTGCTGGACCGCATCTTCGAACTGACCGAGGGCCGCTCGCTGACTGCCAACATCGCGCTGGTGCTGGCGAACGCGCGCCTTGCGGCGAGGATCGCGGCGGCGGACGCCTGAACCCGGCAGGAAAGTCTTTCGGCTGAAAATATCCCTGGGCGACGAGCGCCTGAACTGGAGGCGGAACGGAAAATGGCCATCATGGCTGTTTTCCTGCTGGATAGGCCCACTTGACCGTTTTCAGCGAGTCAGGGGCGAAGCCCGGGCGGGGGTAGCCCCCCACGGCCGCGCCACCTGCACGGCACCTCAGCCGTAAAGCCGTGGCAGGTCCACCGAATCGCGCTCGCCGATGTTCCGCGCATCACCGGCGAGGAACTTCTCGGCCGCGAGCCGCCCGGCCGCCTTCATCCGCGCCACCAGCCCCGCCCCCGGCAGCAGCTTGGTCCGGGCACCCAGCGCGGTCATCAGGTCGTCGTCCGATAGCAGGTGGATCAGCGGCTCCTTCATGTTGCGGCCGGTCAGGCGGCCCTCGGCGGTCAGGCGCTTGACGAACTGGATGGCCCGCAACTCGCGCAGCAGCGAGGAATTGAAGCTGACCTCGTTGATCCGGTCCTGGATCTCGACGGGAGTTCGGGGGATGCCCTCGCGCCGCATCGGGTTGATGGTGACGATGACGATGTCGCGCGGCAGATCTGTGCCGAACAGCGGGAACAGCGCCGGGTTGCCGGAATAGCCGCCGTCCCAATAAGCCTCGCGCCGGCCGGTCTTCGGGTCGTCGATCTCGACCGCGCGGAACAGCGTGGGCAGGCAGGCCGAGGCCATCACCGCATCCGGCGTCACCTCGTCGCCGGAAAAAACCCGGATATGACCGTCGCGCACGTTGGTCGCGGTGACGAACAGCGCCGGGCGGCGGTTCTCGCAGGGACCCAGCGGATGCGGCATCCCGGCGATGATCCGGCCCAGCGGGTTGGAATAGAACGGCCCGCTGTCATAGGGGCTGAAAATGCGGGACATGTTCTCCATCCAGGCGGCCGGAGAGAACAGTTCCGCCCAGCGCTGGAAGGGCGAGGGCACATGGTCAAGGCAGGTCATCCAGCGCAGCAGCCGGTGGTCGCTGACGCGGCTGACCTCGGTCCAGACATGGTCGAGGTTCTGCCGCGCGGCCGCGCGGCCCTGTCGTCCCGGCGCCGAGGTCAGTCCTGCGGCCAAGGCCGCGCCGTTCAGCGCCCCGGCCGAGGTGCCGCTGATCCCGGCGACCTCGATCTCGTCGCCTTCCAGCAGGCGGTCAAGGACGCCCCAGGCAAAGGCGCCATGCGCGCCGCCGCCCTGCAGGGCAATGTTGATCTTCCTCGGCATCATTCGCTCCATCATGCTGCATTGCAGCATAGAGGCTCACCCGCCTTCCCGCCAATCCCCGCTCTCATCAGAGAGGAGCGCGTCCTGCCGATGCCCTTCACCTATCGCCCTGCCACGGACGAGTTCCGGCGATATCTGGCGGATATGCGGGAAAGGACCCTGATTGAATCCGACAACATCCTCTATACCGGTACCGAAGCCGTGTTCCGCAGCTTCCGCGGCGGCCTGGCGCCCCGTGACGCGCTGCGGGTGGCCGACGAGTTGCCGGCGGTTCTGCGGGCGATCTTCGTGTGGCGCTGGGACATCGAGGCTCCACACCTGCCCTGGGCCGAGCGCGGGACGATCCGCGCCGTGATGCTGGCGCTGAGGGCGGATCACAATTTCTGCCGCCCTCGATGCTGGAGCATGTTCTGGCAGGCGTCCGGGCGACCGTGCGGCAGCGGGACTTCGACAGGGTACTGACCGGAATCGGACCCGAGGCGGTGGCCTTCTGGACTCCCTAGTCCTCGGCGTTCGCCTCGGCCCGGCTTTTGCCGGACAGGTCCTGCGCCAGCGTGGCGGCCATGAAGCCGTCCAGGTCGCCGTCCAGAACCCCCTGCGTGTCCGAGGTCTCATGGCCGGTCCGCAGATCCTTCACCATCTGGTAGGGCTGCAGGACGTAGCTGCGGATCTGGTTGCCCCAGCCCGCGTCGCCCTTGTTCTCATGCGCGGCGTTGATGGCGGCGTTGCGCTTGTCGAGTTCCAGTTGATACAGCCGCGCGCGCAGGGCGTTCATCGCTGCATCGCGGTTCTGGTGCTGCGACTTCATGCTGCTGGTCACGACGATGTTCGTCGGCAGGTGGGTGATCCGCACGGCCGAGTCGGTGGTGTTGACGTGCTGCCCCCCCGCGCCAGACGACCGGTAGGTGTCGATCCTGATCTCGTTGTCGGGGATCACGATCTCGATGTTGTCGTCCACCACCGGATAGACCCAGACCGAGGAAAAGGACGTGTGCCGCCGGGCTGCCGAGTCGTAAGGGCTGATGCGAACCAGGCGATGCACGCCCGACTCCGACTTCAGCCAGCCATAGGCGTTCGGCCCGCTGATCTTGTAGGAGGCCGAGCGGATGCCCGCCTCTTCGCCGGGCGTTTCGGACTGAAGCTCGACCTTGTAGCCCTTTCTCTCGGCCCAGCGGGTATACATCCGCGCCAGCATGGACGCCCAGTCGCAGCTTTCCGTGCCGCCCGCGCCGGCGTTGATCTCAAGGAAGGTGTCGTTGCCGTCGGCCTCGCCGTCCAGCAGCGCCTCAAGTTCCTTCTGCGCGGCCAGGTCGGCCAGCGACTTCAGGGTAGCCTCGGCCTCGGCCACGATCTCGGCATCGCCCTCGGCCTCGCCCAGTTCGATCAGCTCGACGCTGTCCTTCAGGTCCTGGTCGATGCGGCGATAGGTCTCCACCTTGTCCGACAGCACCTGCCGGTCTCGCATCAGCTTCTGCGCGCGGGCCGGGTCGGACCAGAGGTCGCCATCCTCGATCATCGCGTTCATCTCTTCCAGGCGATGCGGGGCGGTGTCCCAGTCCATGCGCTGCGCCAGCAGGCCCAGCGACTTGCGGATGGCATCGACAGAGGATTGGGTTTCGGCGCGCATGGGCGATCCCTGAGGTCGGACGGTGAACGGATGGGGGTGGCTGATAGCGCGGCAGGCCGCCCGGCACAAGCAAGGGCGGTCAGTAAAGCCCGCCCGCGCTCATGCTGTTGAAATCGGCCTTCTTCGGGATGACCTTGCGCTGCCCGGTCGAGGTGGTCACGGCCTTCTCGGTCCGCTCGGTCACGTCGCTGCTCTGCTTGGCGAAGCCGCCGTCCAGGACACGGGCCACGGCAGTGGTGCCCTCGCGGAAATATTCCGAGATCGTGAACTTGCCATAGGAGACATCCGCGAAATAACCACCCGGCGGCACCTTGAACGCGGTCCCGCCGTATTCCTTGACCGCCTGCCGCATGAAGGCGTTGAACACCGGAACGCACATGGTCCCGCCGTAAGCGTTCGAGCCCATGCTGCGCGGCTCGTCAAAGCCCAGGTAGCAGCCCGCGACGATGTTCGAGCTGAAGCCGACGAACCACACGTCCTTGGCGTCGTTGGTGGTCCCGGTCTTGCCCGCGACCGGCACGTCCAGCTTGACGCCCTTGCCCGAGCCGCGCTTGACCACGCCTTCCATCATCGAGGTCAACTGATAGGCGGTGATCGCGTCCATCACCCGCTCGCGGTCCGATTGGATCATCGGCGCCTGACCGGGCGGCAGAGCGCCCTGTTCGCAGGTGGCGCAGACGCGCCTGTCGTGGCGATAAACGGTGCGGCCGCGGCGGTCCTGCACCCGGTCCACCAGCGTGGGTTCGACCCGCTCGCCGCCGTTGGCGAACATGGCATAGGCCGCGACCATCTTGAAAAGCGTGGTTTCCTGCGCGCCCAGACTGTTGGCGAGGAAAGGTGAAAGCTTGTCATAGACGCCGAAGCGTTCGGCGTATTTCGCCACCGTGTCCATGCCGATGTCGCGGGCGATGCGGATCGTCATCAGGTTGCGCGACTGCTCGATCCCCGTCCGCAGGGGCGTCGGACCATAGTAGCTGCCGCCCGCGTTCTTCGGCGTCCACAATCCCTGCGGCGTGTTCACGGTGATCGGCTCGTCCTCGACGATGGTCGCCGGGGTGAAGCCGCGGTCCAGCGCCGCCGCATAGACGAAGGGCTTAAAGGCCGAGCCTGGCTGCCGCATCGCCTGCGTCGCCCGGTTGAAGACCGAGGACTGGTAGCTGAAGCCGCCCTGCATGGCGATCACCCGGCCGGTGTTCACGTCCATCGCCATGAAGCCGCCCTGCAGCGTCGGGACCTGCCGCAGGGTCCAGCGGATGAAGGCCCCGGTATCGTCGTCCGTCATCTGCCGGACCAGCACAACATCGCCCACCGACAGCAGGTCGGATGCCACCCTGGCCTGCGGCGCCCGTTCGCGCCCCGGCATCAGCTTGCGCGCCCATTGCACGTCGCGGGCGGGGATGACCTGGGGCTCGTCCTCCTGCGCGACGCCCTCGATGCCAATGATAGCGTCGGCGTCGGTGAGGTCCAGCACCACGGCCGGGTGCCAGCCCTGAATGTCGCGCGGGACTTTGATCTTGGCCAGTGCCGCCCGCCAGCGGTCCTCGGAACCCAGTTCCTCGGGCCCGATCACCTGCCCCGTGCCGCGCCAGACGCCGAGGTTGCGGTCATAGCGTTCCAGCGCGTCCTGCAGCGACTTGGCGGCCACCTGCTGCAGGTCGGGGTCCATGGTCGCGCGGATCTGCAAGCCGCCGGTGAAGAATTCGTCCTCGCCGAACTGCTGGGACAGTTGGCGGCGGATCTCGTCGGTGAAGTAGTCGCGCGGCGGCAGGCTGTTGCGGAAGGCCGGGAAATCGCCGTTCTGCACCGATTTCAGCGGCAGCGCGGATTCGGCCCGATAGGCGGCTTCGGTCAGGTAGCCGTTCTGCCACATCTCGCGCAGGACATAGTTGCGCCGCTCGGTGATGCGGTCCTTGTCGCGCACGACCGACCGAGAGGGCGCCTGCGGCATGGCGGCCAGCATCGCCGCCTCGTGCGGGGCAAGCTGGCTCAGGGACTTGTTGAAATAGGTCTGGGCGGCGGCGGCGACTCCGGCGCTGTTCTGGCCCAGGAAGATCTCGTTGAGATAAAGCTCGAGGATCTGGTCCTTGCTCAGCGTGCTTTCCAGCCGGGTGGCGAGGATCAGTTCCTTGACCTTGCGTTCGACGCTGCGCGAGGAATCGAGCAGGAAGTTCTTCATCACCTGCTGGGTGATGGTCGAGGCGCCGCGCACGCTGCCCCCCCGCGTCTGCACGGCCTGCACCGCCGCGCCGGCCATGCCGCGCGGGTCATAGCCGCGGTGCTTGTAGAAGTTCTTGTCCTCGGCCGAGATGAAGGCCTGCTTGACCGGATCGGGTATCTCCTCGACCGGGACGAAGATGCGGCGTTCTTCGGCGAATTCGTCGATCAGGCGGCCTTCGCCGGAATAGATGCGGCTGATGGTCTTGGGGGCGTAGCTTGCCAGCGCCTCATGGCTCGGCAAATCGCGGGAATAGATCCAGAAGATGCCCCCCACCACGAGGGCAAGGAAGACGCTGGCGGTCACGAACCACGAAAAGATCGCGCCGAAGAAGTTCAGGACGAAACGGATCACTGATGCCCCATGCGGCTTTCGAGCGAGGGGTTTCTATAACGCCATGCCCCTTTCGGGTCAAAGCAAGCTTGCGTCAGGGCGACGCCGCCGCGGCAGGTCCCTGCCCGTCCTGATCGGCATCCCAGGCAAGGATGCCGTCGGTCATTGCCTCGGCCACCCGCTGCCGCCAGGCCGGGTCGAACAGGTTGGCGCGGTCTTGCGGATGGGTCAGGAAGCCTAGTTCGACCAGCAGGGATGGGATGTCGGGCGATTTCAGCACCGAAAAGGCTGCGCCCCGGATGGGGACGCGGTGCATGACCATCCCGGCCTCGTTCATCTTCGCCACGAGGTGACGCGCCGCGTCCACGCTGCGCGGCTGGGTGTCGAGCCGGGCGAGATCCATCAGCGCCCGGCTCACGTCCTCGTCGGTGTCCGACAGGTCCAGCCCGGCGAGAATGTCGCTGCGGTCGTGCATCAGCGCAAGCTGGCGCGCGGCGCGGTCGTTCGACTGCCCGTCCCAGGCGTAGATGCTGGCGCCCGCCGCTTCGCCCGCCGGCAGGGCGTCGGCATGCAGCGAGATGAACAGATCCGCCCCCTTGGCCCGCGCGACCGTGGTGCGGCGTTCCAGCGGGATGAATCGGTCGTCCTCGCGCGTCAGCACGACCTCGATGCCGCGACCGCGCAGGGTGGCGGCGAATTCCTGCGCGAAGCCCAGCATGACCGCCGCTTCGGAAATCGCCCCCACCTGCGCGCCGGGGTCGATGCCGCCATGGCCCGGGTCCAGCACCACCCGCAGCCGCTCGTCCGTCAGCGCGTTCCGGTCCGCGCCCGTGTCCGCAGGCTGCGGCAATCCCCGCAGCACGGTCAGCGCATCGGGGCGGGGCTGGAAGGCGTCGGGCGCGACGGGAAGAAGCCGCAGGGCAAGGCTCGGGGCGGGCACGGCCCGCATCTGCGCCGAGTCGAGCTTCATCGGCCCCGGCAGAGTCAGGATCGCCCGCGCCCCCCCCTGCGGCGCAGGACCCCAGCGCAAGGCCAGCGGGTCGGCGGAAGGCTGCCCCTCGGGCGGGGCGGCGCCTTGCAGGTCGATGACCAGCCGGGGCGGGGTGTCGACAAGCGCGATGCGGTGCGGCACGGCGCGATCAAGCCCGATGGTCAGCATGATGGGCCTGGGCCTGCCCCGGTCGCGCCCCTCCATCCCCAGCACCGTGCGGGACAGATCGACCGCCGCCAGGGTTTCGGCTGCGACCGGCGCCGCAAGCGCCAGCAGCGCCGCCACGGCGATCAGCCGCGCAAGGCGCATCCTTAGCGCCCGGCCATGTAGCGGGCCAGCCGGTCCAGCCCCTCGGCGATGTCCGCGGTGGACCGCGCATAGGAAAAGCGCAGCGTTTTCGCCCCGCGCACCGGGTCGAAGTCGATGCCGGGCGTTACCGCCACGCCGGCCTTGTCCAGAATGTCCGCCGCCAGCGCCGCGCTGTCATGGGTCAGGGCCGAGACATCGGCATAGACGTAGAAGGCCCCGTCCGGCGGAGCGATCTTGTTGAAGCCAATGGCAGGCAAGCGGTCCAGCATCATCCGCCGGTTCTCGGCATAGACGGCAAGGTTCGCCTGCGCCTCGGCCTCGGCGTCCGGGCTCAGGGCGGCCAGCGCCGCCACCTGGCTGGCGTGGGGGGCGCAGATGAACATGTTGGCGGCCAGCCGGTCCATCGTGCGGACCATGTCGGGCGGCACCACCAGCCAGCCCACGCGCCAGCCGGTCATGCTGAAATACTTCGAGAAGCTGTTGATGACGACGACCTCATCCGTCAGTTCCAGCGCGCTGACCGCCCGCTGGCCGTAGTCGAGGCCGTGGTAGATCTCGTCCGAGATCAGCGCGGCCCCGATCCCGTGGGTGCGCTCGACCAGCGCCGCCAGCGCCTGCCGGTCCAGCATGGTGCCCGAGGGGTTGCCGGGCGAGGCGATCATCACGCCCTGCACGCCTTTGGGGATGTCCTCGGGCACGGGCTGGTAGCGGTTCTCGAAGCGGGTCTGCATCCCCACGGGTTCCACCGACATGGCGCGCAGGATCTGGCGATAGCTGGGATAGCCGGGTTCCCCCACCGCTACCCGATCGCCCGCGTCGAACAGCGCTGCGAAAGCCAGAAGGAAGGCCCCCGATGAACCCGGCGTCACCACCACGCGGGCCGGGTCCAGATCGACGCCATACCAGCGCTGGTAAAGCCCGGCGATCCCTTCCCGCAGCGCGGGCAGGCCCAGCGCGACGGTATAGCCCAGCGGTTCCGCCAGTTCCCGTCCCAGCGCCTTCAGTGCAGGGCCGGGTGCAGGTGTCGAGGGCTGGCCGACCTCCATGTGGATGATGTGGCGCCCCACGGCTTCGGCGCGGCGGGCCGCTTCCATGACATCCATGACGATGAAGGGATCGACCTGACCCCGCCGCGACTGCCGCATCCGCCTGCCCTTTTCCGTTTGGCCGCCCTTTTCGCCCCCCGCCCCCCTGCTGGTCAAGCGGCGGTGATCCGCACGGGGGTGGACAGCATCCCCGCCTCTGGCGCAATGTCCGCGCGAGTTCCGGTAAAGGACCGACGATGAAAACCCTGATGACTGCCGCGCTGATGACAGCGGCCCTTGCCGCCCCCGCCGCCGCCTTCGACCCCGCCGCCATGTCCGATTCCGAGCGCGCGGCCTTTGGCGAGGCGGTGCGCGACTACATCATGCAGAACCCCACCGTTCTGGTCGAGGCCCTGAACGCGATGGAGGCGCGGCGACTGGCCGATGAGGCCGAGAGCGACAAGCTGCTGGTCCAGACCTACAGCGCCGAGATCTTCGAGGACGGGCATTCCTGGATCGGCGGCAACCCCGCGGGCGACCTGACCATCGTCGAGTTCATCGACTACCGCTGCGGCTATTGCCGCCGCGTCGCCCCCGAGGTGGACGAGGTCGTGGCCAAGGACGGCAACATCAGGCTGATCCTCAAGGAATTCCCGATCCTCGGCGAAGAAAGCGACCTCGCCTCGCGCTACGCGATCGCGGTCAAGCAGCTGGAAGGCGGGGAGGCCTACAAGGCCGTCCACGACAGGCTTTACACGATGCGGGGGGCGGTGACGGCCGAGTCGCTCACAGAGATCTCGGAGGATCTCGGCTTCGACGCGCAGGCGGTGGCTGCGCGGATGAGCAGCGAGGAGGTCACGGCCGAGATCGCCAGCAACCGCCAGCTTGCCGAGAAGATGCAGATCATGGGCACGCCCACCTTCGTGATCGGGCCGGAGTTGTTGCGCGGCATCCCTTCGACCGGGCTGGCGGCGGCAGTCGAGCAGGTCCGGGCGGCGGAGGGTTAGGGCTTTTCCTTTGCTCTCTCGCTTGTCCGGTCTTCACGGTTGAAGACAAGGGGGCTTCGCGCCCCCTCTGGCGATGAAGCAAGAGCAATTCCGCCGCAGGCGACGTCCGACGCAACCGGCACGAGCGGTTGCCAACGACCGCGCGTAGCCTGCGATGTCCGAGCGGGCGATGCTTACCGGCCGGGGCGGACCCTATTCCGCAGCTTGCGGCAACCGCAAGAGTTCCTCGGCGCGGCGCTCGACCAGTTCGACGATGTGGTCGATCATCTGGGCGTTGGACATCTTGTGGCTCTGCCGGCCTGCCATGTAGACCATGCCGCTGCCCGCGCCGCCGCCGGTGAAGCCGAGGTCGGTCATCAGCGCCTCGCCCGGGCCGTTCACCACGCAGCCGATGATCGACAGGCTCATCGGCACCTTGATGTGTTCCAGCCGCTGTTCAAGGGTTTCCACGGTTCTGATAACGTCGAACCCCTGCCGGGCGCAGGAAGGGCAAGAGATGATCTGAACCCCCCGCGTCCGCAGGCCTAGCGACTTCAGGATCTCGTAGCCGACCTTCACCTCTTCGATCGGGTCGGCCGACAGTGACACGCGGATCGTGTCGCCGATCCCGGCCCACAGAAGGTTGCCCATACCGACTGCCGATTTGACCGTGCCGCCGCGCAGGCCCCCAGCCTCGGTGATGCCAAGGTGGATCGGCGCGTCCGTCGCCTCGGCCAGCGCCTGATAGGCGGCAGCCGAAAGGAACACATCCGAGGCCTTCACGCTGATCTTGAATTCGTGGAAGTCGTTGTCCTGCAACAGCCTGATGTGATCGAGCCCGGATTCCACCATCGCGTCAGGACAGGGCTCGCCGTATTTTTCCAGCAGGTGGCGTTCCAGAGAACCCGCGTTGACCCCGATGCGGATGGAACAGCCGTTATCCTTGGCGGCCTGCACGACCTCGCGCACCCGCGAGGGATCGCCGATGTTACCGGGGTTGATGCGCAGGCAGGCAGCGCCCGCCTCGGCCGCCTCGATGGCGCGGCGGTAATGGAAATGGATGTCCGCCACGATCGGCACCGGGCTTTCGCGGGTGATCTCGCGCAGGGCGCGGGTCGAGGCCTCGTCCGGGGCCGAGATGCGCACGATGTCCGCCCCGGCATCCGCCGCCGCGATCACCTGGGCCAGCGTGGCCCGCACGTCCGTCGTGTCGGTGTTCGTCATGGTCTGGACGCTGATGGGCGCATCGCCCCCCACGGGAACCGGGCCGACCATGATGCGGCGCGAGGGCCGGCGCTGGATGTTGCGCCACGGGCGGATCGGATTATGCGTCATCGCTGGACCTTTCGGCTGGTGCCTGCAAGATAGGGCCTTGGGCCCGCGGCGGCAACCGCACCCGTCAAGGCGTGGCAGCAACCCCCTCGCTTTGCAGCGGCGCGGCAGAGGCGACCGAGAACATGCTGGCAAGCTCGGGGTCCGCTGCCGGATCGGCCAGCGCGAAGGCCCCGGTCAGCGCGGTCGGCGACAGCTCGACATCCTTGACGACCTTGGCGCCCGGCGCGGCGGGACCATAGGTGTCGCCGTTCACCGCGAAATAGACCGCGCCCGAATTTCCCGTCCGCAGCACCGGTGGCTGTTCGGTCGGCGGCAGCGTGAAGCGCTCGCCCGCGTCCAGCGTTTTTTCCAGGATCACCGAGCCATCGGCGGCGCTGACCCGGACCCAGGCGGGGCGGGTTGCCAGGATCTCGACCCGTGCCGCTTCCGGTCCCAGCGTGCGGACCGCCTGCGTTTCGGCCGGTTGCGCCACGGCAACCTGGGCGGGGGCGGGCTGCGCCCCGGTCCCCGCGACGGCATGGGCCTGCGGCGCGGCGGCGTTCTCGGACAAGCCGGGGTCAATGGCGGCGATGGGGGTGTCACGCGGCGTCAGTTCCGGCACCTCCAGCGCCCGGGGGCGATAGATGCGATCCAGCGCCTCGGGCTGCGGCAGGTCAACCGCGGCAAGGTCCACCTCGTCCGCCGGACCTGCGTCCTGCGCCGGGTCCAGCGTCGCGATGACAGTCGGCGCCTGGTCCGAGGGCGTCAGGTTGACCTTCTGCACTTCCTGCAGGACGGACCAGCCGCCATAGCCGAGGCCCAAGGCCACCAGCGCCATCACCAGCACTGAGCCGATGGCCCGCGGCTCGACCGAGGACCAGAAGCTTTCGGGCTGCGGCAGATACAAGGCGCGGGGATTGGCCAGCGACTCGGCCAGATCGGCCGGGCGGCGGCCGGGCTGGGCCGCGACGGGCGCCGAACCCGCGCCATTGGCAAGCTGGAAGCCCGATTCCTCGGCAAAACGACGCAGCACCCAGTCCTGGTCCATCCCCAGGTAGCGGGCGTAAGAGCGGACATGGCCGGGAACAAAGCTCGGCGCGTCAAAGGCCGAGATGTCGCAGTTCTCGATCGCGGCGATATAGGAAGCACGGATCCGCAACTCGCGCTGCACATCCAGCAGCGACTTGCCGATGGTGGCCCGCTCGCCGCGCATCATGTCACCGAGCCGCATTTCGAAACCATCGAAACCCGGCGCTGCCCCCCTGTCCATCAAGGAATCGCCCGCCGCTGACGGCGTTTGCGTCCCGCTCATTGTTGCCTGCCTCATTCTGGAAGGTCCGCTTTGCGCCAGTAACGCGAATCCGGCCTGTTTTATTTAAGGACAGACTATCATGCCGGCGAGAGGGACAACACAGGTTGTTGAGGTTCAGGCGACCGCATGCGAGCGATTGAGCGCGCAGCGTGACCACAGTGCATCCATTGCCCGCACCAAATGGTCGATCTGCCTGGGGTCATGGACCGGCGAGGGCGTGAAGCGCAGCCGCTCGGTCCCGCGCGGCACGGTCGGGAAGTTGATCGGCTGGACGTAGATGCCGAAATCCGCCAGCAGCATGTCCGACAGCATCTTGCAATGGACCGGGCTGCCGACATGAACCGGCACGATATGGCTGCCGCGGTCGTCGATGGGCAGGCCCAGCCCGCGCAACCGCATCTTCAGGATGCGGGCGTGCAACTGCTGGGTGTCGCGCAGCTTCTGCCCCTGCGCGCTCTTGAGATGGGCGATCGAGGCCGCGGCCCCCGCCGCGACCGCCGGCGGGATCGAGGTGGTGAAGATGAAGCCGGGCGCATATGACCGGATGGCGTCGCACATCTTGGCCGTACCCGCGATATAGCCGCCGAAGACGCCGAAGGCCTTGCCCAGCGTCCCGTTGAAGATGTCGATGCGCTCTGTCAACCTGTCGCGTTCCGCCACGCCGCCGCCGCGCGGGCCATACATGCCCACGGCATGAACCTCGTCGAGGTAGGTGAGCGCGTTGAACTCGTCGGCAAGGTCGCAGATCGCCGCGATGGGACCGAAGTCGCCGTCCATCGAATAGATCGATTCAAAGGCGATCAGCTTGGGCGCGGCCGGGTCGTCGGCAGCCAGAAGCTCGCGCAGGTGGGTCACATCGTTGTGGCGGAAGATGCGCTTGGCGCCGTCGAAGCGCTTGATCCCCTCGATCATGGACGCGTGATTCAGCTCGTCCGAATAGATGATCAGGCCGGGGAACAGCTTGCGCAGGGTCGAAAGCGTCGCGTCGTTGGCGATATAAGCCGAGGAAAAGACCAGCGCCGCTTCCTGCCGATGCAAGTCGGCAAGCTCGGCTTCCAGCCGCTTGTGATAGACCGTGGTGCCCGAGATGTTGCGCGTCCCGCCCGAACCCGCGCCGGTCGAATCCAGCGCCTCATGCATCGCGTTCAGCACGACCGGGTGCTGGCCCATGCCCAGATAGTCGTTGCCGCACCAGACGGTGATTTCCTGCTCGCCCCCATCGGGACGCTTCCAGATTGCCTGCGGGTAATGGCCCTTGCGCCGTTCGATGTCGATGAACGTGCGATAGCGGCCTTCGTCATGCAGACGCTGCAGAGCCTGATCGAGTGCGGCATCGTAGTTCATCAGCTTGCTCCCTTGCGTAACTGGCTGGGCTTGCCTCACGGGCCTGTCCCGAACATGGTTCGGGCCGATGGTCCCTGCATTGATAAGGATCAATGGGCGCGATTAACAGCCTCTATTCCCTCCCTGAGACGAAAAGTCGTATGGGAACTCGATGAATATGCTCGGGAAAGGACAGATGATGGCGACGGATTACCGGCTGGACGAGGTGCTGGATCGGCTGGACGCGGGGCTGCCCGCGGCGCTGGAGCGGCTGATGGCCTTCCTGCGCATCCCCTCGATCTCGACCGATCCGGCATTCGCGGCGGATGTGCGGCTGGCGGCGGGCTGGCTGCGGGACGAACTGTCCGGACTGGGGTTTCAGGCGTCGGTGATGGACACGCCCGGCCACCCGATGGTGGTGGCACGCACGCCTGCGGGCGAGGGGCGCAGCCTTCTGTTCTACGGCCATTACGACGTGCAGCCCGTCGATCCGCTGGATCTGTGGCACCGCCCGCCCTTCGACCCGCAGGTTCAGGACACACCGGACGGCCAGGTGATCCGCGGACGCGGGGCCGCCGATGACAAGGGCCAGTTGATGACCTTCGTCGAGGCCTGCCGGGCGTGGAAGGCCGTCCACGGCACCCTGCCTCCCGGCCTGACCCTGCTGTTCGAGGGCGAGGAGGAATCGGGTTCTCCCAACCTCCAGCTCTTTCTGCGCGAGAATGCTGACGCCCTGCGGGCGGACCTCGCGCTGATCTGCGACACGACCATGTATTCCGACGGGCGGCCCGCGATCACGACCCAGTTGCGGGGCCTGATGGGCGAGGAGATCGTGGTCAGCGCCGCCGACCGCGACCTGCATTCGGGCAGCTTCGGCGGACTGGCCGCGAACCCGATCCAGGTGCTGGTGAACGCGCTCGCCGGTATCAAGGACGCGGATGGCCACGTGACCCTGCCCGGCTTCTACGACGGCGCGCCGGAACTGACCGACGAGTTGCGCGCCGACTGGGAAGCGCTGGGCTTCGACGCGGCCGAGTTCCTGTCCCGCGTCGGTCTGCGCGAGCCGGTGGGCGAAAAGGGCCGCACCGGGCTGGAGATGGTCTGGAACCGTCCGACCTTCGAGATCAACGGCATCGCCGGGGGTTACGCGGGCGAGGGCTTCAAGACCGTCCTGCCCGCCGAGGCCCGCGCCAAGGTCAGTTGCCGGCTGGTGGGCACCCAGAACCCCGATGCGATCCGCGAAGCGCTGCGCGCCCATGTCCGCGCCCATATCCCCGCCGATTGCACCGTCGAGTTCCACGCCCATGGCAATTCGCAGGCCAGTGTTATGGACACCTCGGACCCGGCCTTCGCAGCGGCGAAGCAGGCGCTGACCGAGGAATGGGGCCGCGAGGCCGCCTTCATCGGCGCGGGCGGCTCGATCCCCGTGGCGGGCGACTTCAAGCGACTGCTGGGGATGGACACGATGCTGATCGGCTTCGGAAAGGATGACGACCGCATCCACTCGCCGAACGAGAAATACGACGTGCAAAGCTTCTCGAAGGGCGCACGAAGCTGGGCGCGTATCCTGGCGGCGCTGGCGTGATCCCGGCGCTGCGCGCGTTCTTGCGGATGCCACGGCAGCATGGTTGCTGGCCTGCAGAGGACGGGAAAGGGGCAAGATCGCCAACTGCCTTGTGTCCGGGCAGGGCATCGGCAACATCATCCCGGGCGCTGGCCCTGCCGCGCTTTCCCCGCCGGCACCCTTATGGCTGAAGCCGCCCTCGCGGTTCTGCCGTCCCGGACGTCCTTGGGGGACGGAGCGATAATGCAGGCCTTGCCTTAAGAGCGCAAAGGCAACACGGGCACTTTTGGAAGGACGGGATCGAGGCGATTGCTTCGCCTGATCCCCGTTCTGCCACTGTGGACGGCCTTGGCAGCCCGGCTGACTTTCGCAGCCGCTAAGCCGGTCCTGCCGGATTGCAGCTATATGGAGGGCTGGACCAAAGGCTCCGGTTTTTGGGAAAGGACATCAGCAACACGGTTTACCAGCCTGGAATGGCAGAGCCTTTGCTGCTGATGATTGCCGTGCCCCAGTTCGCGGTGATGTCGCTGGTCATCGCGCTGGTCGAGCGGCGACGGACATGAAAAAGGCGGGCCCCACGGACCCGCCCCTGCCTTTAAGGGAATGCGGTCAGGCCGCGCGGGCCGTCAGCACTGCCTCGACCTTCTTCTGGGCGCCGCCCTCGTCGATGCCGCTGACAACGGCGACCTCGCGGGTCAGGCGGTCCAGCGCGGCCTCGTAAAGCTGGCGCTCGGAATAGGACTGCTCGCGCTGGTCGTCGTTGCGGTGCAGGTCGCGGACGACCTCGGCGATGGACAGCAGGTCGCCCGAGTTGATCTTCTGTTCGTATTCCTGCGCGCGGCGCGACCACATGGCGCGCTTGACGCGGGCCTTGCCCTTCAGGGTTTCCATCGCGCGATCGACCATGTCGGGCGAGGCGAGGCCGCGCATCCCGATCTCGGTGGCGCGGGCGGTCGGGACGCGAAGCGTCATCTTGTCCTTTTCGAACGAGATCACGAACATCTCGAGGCGAAGGCCGGCGACCTCCTGCTCTTCGATGGACACGATGCGGCCGACGCCATGGGCGGGATAAACCACGAAATCGTCGGGGTGGAACTCGTTCTTCTTGGTCTTCGACATCCTGCTTCCTTCCAGCTTACGCCCTGCCGGGGCGCAAAAATGCCCCCAGAGGACTTGCCCTCCCGAGGTGCGTGTGATTGTTGTCTGCTGGCAGGACAGGCATATGTCCGGCCACAAGGCAGCCGGCCAGCGCAGAACGTGGCCGATATGACAGTGTTGTATCACGAATCACCCCTTAAATGAAGGGGTTTTTCCCGCGACCTCCATCATCAGGCCGCCCGGGCCTTTCTTCCGGCGGATGCGTTCCGAATCCGGGCCTCAGTCGCCCTCGCCCGGATTCGGCGAGAAGTACTTCTCCATCTTGCCGGGCTGGCCGTCCATCTCGGCCGCAGTGGGCAGCGGATCCTTCTTGCGGGTGATGACCGGCCACTGTTCGGAATATTTCCGGTTGAACTCGACCCAGGCCTCCATGTCCGGCTCGGTGTCGGGCCGGATCGCGTCGGCAGGGCATTCGGGTTCGCAGACGCCGCAGTCGATGCATTCGTCGGGGTGGATGACCAGCGTGTTCTCGCCCTCGTAGAAGCAGTCCACCGGGCAGACCTCGACGCAGTCCGTGTATTTGCACATGATGCAGTTGTCGGTCACGACATAGGTCATCGGAATCCTCGCGAGGCAGGTGCGGGGCCTCAACTATGCCTTTCATCGCCGGGGTTCAACCCGGCGGGGATCACGGGCGGCTATGCTTCCGGCGCAGCGCCAGGGGCCGCGTCCAGATCCTCGTAAAGCTCGCGCGCCTCGCTGGCCGGGCCACGGCGCTCGCCCGGCGCAAGGACACGCAGGCTGCGGACGCCGCCGGGTGCTGCGGCCGTCACCACGTCGCCCGCCTTCACCTCATGCCCCGGCTTGCGGCAGGGGGCGCCGTTCACGCGGACGCCCCCTTCGCTGATGCGGTCCGCGGCCATGGTGCGCGTCTTGAAGACCCGCGCATGGCACAGCCAGCGGTCGAGCCGGATCGAGGTCGGCGGCTCGTCCTCGTCCTCGTCCCGGTCCCTACCTCTGCGCACCATCAGGCGCGATACCTCTTGGCCGCGATCACGACTTGTTCTTCAACGCCGCCAGCACCGCGAAGGGGCTGTCGGGGTCGATCGGCTTGTCGTTGCGCGGCGGGCGCGATTCGAAGCTGCGCCCCCCTTCGTTCCGGGGCGGGCGATCCTTGCCGGCGGGGCCGCCCTTGCCGCGTTCGCCCTTCGGCTTGCCGGACTTGCCTTGGCGCTGCTGGCCTTGGGCTTCGCCCTGGCGGTCGCCGCCGAAACGACGTTCGGCACGTGGCCGGTCGCCGCGGCGGTCCTCGCCTTCGGCGGGCGCGGCCTGGCGCGGCTGGCCCTCGCGCTGCTGCCCCCCTTGGGGTTGGGTGCCGCCGAAGCGGCCTGGACGGCGGTTGCCGCGGGCCTCGCCGTCCCGGCCCTCGCGCCGGGGACCGCGCGGACGGGGCGCCCAGGTGAAGGTGTAGAAGCTTTCCATTTCCGGCGCCGCTTCGGCTGCCTCGGCCTCGTTGCCGTCAGCGGCCGGAACCTCCCCGGCTTCCGTTGCGGCCGCCTGTTCGGCCTCGGCCTCGGCGCGCTGGCGTTCGGCCTGCTCGGCTTCCCAGCGGGCGCGGGTCTCGGCGGCGAGGACGCTTTCCTCTTCCGTCATCGGCGCGACGGGCTCGCCTTCGGGCACCGGCGCGGGTTCGGGAACAACGGCGACGACAGCGCGGGTCTTCACCCGCTCGGCTTTCTCGCCGCGATAGCCCAGGCCGCCCATCAGGTCGGCGAACTGGTCCAGCGTCATGCCCGTGATCGACAGCATGTCGGGCGTCGCCTCGAAGCCGCCGCGGCTGTCCTGGGCGCGCAGCATGTCGGCCAGCCGTTCCAGCATGTCGATGCGGATCGCTCGCTCGCCCGCAGGATGGTAGCCCGACAGCGTGTAATAGTCGCGCGGCACGTCGGGCAGGTTCGGGATCGTCACCAACCCCGGAGGGGGCGATTCAGGGAATTCGTCGGCCCCGGCCCAGAGCGCCGACAGCAGCAGCCGCAGCCGGGTCGGCGCGGGCTTCAGCAGCGCGGGCAGGAAGATGGTGAACTGGCCGAAGCGGACGCCGTGCTTGCGCAAGCTGCCGCGCGCATCCTGGTCCAGTTCCTTGATTTCCGAGGCGATGCCTTCGCGCGGCAGAACCCCCATCGCCTCGACCAGCCGGAAGGCCACGCCGCGGGCGAGACCCGTCAGCGCCTCGTCGGCCTGCATCGTCAGCAAGGGCTCGAAGCCCGCGGCGATCTTGCGGTCGATGAAATGCTGCAAGCGGCGGCGGACCTTTTCGGCCACCTCCGGCCCAGCGTCCTCGTCCACGAAGACCTCGATGCCCGGCTTCAGGGGATCGGCGCCGCGGACGAGCTTGCCCACGGCCGAGCCGCCCCACATCAGCCCGCCCTGCACGGTGAAGTCCAGTTCCGTGTCCGGCGCGTTGTAGAAGCGGTCCGCGCGCAGGTGGAACTCGGGGCGCAGCGCCTCATAGGCAGCGCGGGTCAGCATTTTCGCCTCGTCGCCCTGGGCGCTGGGGTCGGTGCGGAACCGGAATCCTTCCAGACGGCCGGCGAATTCGCCCTCGACCGTCACCTCGCCCTTGTCGTTCACCTCGGCCACCAGGCTCTCCTTCTGCTTGAGCCGGCGCAGCAATACGGATGTGCGCCGGTCCACGAATCGCTGCGTCAGCGCGGCATGAAGCGCATCCGACAGGCGATCTTCTACCGCGCGGGTTTCTTCCCGCCAATGGGCTTCGTCCCTGACCCAGCCATTGCGTTGGGCGACATAGGTCCAGGTGCGGATATAGGCGAGCCGCTTGCTGATCGCGTCGATGTCGCCGCCGGGCTTGTCAATCCGCGCCACGGACCGCGCCAGCCAGTCGCCGGGAATGCCGCCGTCCTGCAGGAAGCCGTAGATGCGGGTCAGCAGCGTGGTGTGTTCCGCAGGCGAGATGCCGCGGAAATCCGGGATGCGGCAGACGTCCCACAGAAGCCGCACGTCCTTGGGATGCGTCACCCGGTCGCGGATTTCTGGCAGGGCCGACAGGGTTTTCAGCGACGACAGGTCGTCCGCCTCTCGCCCCCGTCCCAGCCATTCGCTGCCCGAGGGCTGTTCCAGCGACTGGATCAGGCGGTCCACCGTACCGAACTCCAGCGAGGAATTTCGCCAGATCAGGCGGCTGATCGGCTGGAAGCGGTGGTTCTCGATGGCGTCGATCAGCCCTTCGTCCAAGGGTTGCGCCTCGCCAGTGACGCCGAAAGTGCCGGGTTCGGTGTGGCGCCCGGCGCGGCCGGCGATCTGGCCCAGTTCGTGCGGAAACAAGGGCCGCAGGCGGCGGCCGTCGAACTTGTGGGTCGCCTCGAAGGCCACATGGCGGATGTCGAGGTTCAGCCCCATGCCGATGGCGTCGGTGGCGACAAGGTAATCGACCTCCCCCGCCTGATACATCGCCACCTGAGCGTTCCGCGTGCGCGGGGACAGCGCCCCCATGACCACCGCACAGCCGCCCTTCTGGCGCCGGATCAGTTCCGCCGTGGCATAGACGTCATCAACGCTGAACCCCACGATGGCCGAGCGCGGGGGCATCCGGGACAGCTTCTTGGACCCCGCCCATGTCAGCGTGGAAAACCGTTCCCGCCGCATGAACTGCGCCTCGGGGACCAGCGCGGCGATAGCGGGGCGCATGGTGGCAGAACCCAGCAGCAGCGTCTCGTGCAGGCCGCGCATGTTCAGCAGGCGGTCGGTGAAGACATGGCCGCGCTCGGGGTCGGCGCAAAGCTGGATCTCGTCGATGGCGACGAAATCGGCCAGCACCTCGGGCATGGCCTCGGTGGTGGCGACCCAGTAGGCGGCGCGTTCGGGGACGATCCGCTCCTCGCCGGTGATGAGGGCGACGACCGACGGCCCGCGCGCCTTCACGATGCGGTCATAAACCTCGCGCGCCAGCAGCCGCAGCGGCAGGCCGATGACGCCGGTGCGGTGCGCGAGCATCCGCTCGATGGCATAATGGGTCTTGCCGGTGTTCGTCGGCCCCAGCACGGCCGTGACGCGTCCCGCCACGTCAGGCGTCCTGCCCCTGGCCTTCGGCCAGCAACCGCCCGATGCCGTCGCGCGCTTCCTCCTGATGCGGATGGATCACCAGGCTTTCGTGATAAGCGGCAAGCGCGCGGTCATGGTCCCCCATATCCTCGAGGATCGTGGCCAGCAGCGTGAGCGAGGGCCAGTGCCGCGGCTCAAGCCGCAGCGCCTGCGCGAGATCAGAGATCGCGGGACCCGTCTGCCCGGCAAGATAAAAGGCCGTTCCGCGCGCCGCCCATCCGGCGGCGAAGTCGGGCGCGTTCTCGGTCAGCGCCGTCAGGTGGCCGATGGCGGCAGGCACGTCGCCTGCGTCCAGCGCCGCCTCGCCCCGCATCAGCAGCAGGTCCAGCGCGGCCGAACCCGAGCGCGACCAGGCCCGCTCGATGTCAGACTGCGCCCGCATCCATGCATCGCCCTGCTGCAAGGACAGTTCGCTGAAAAGTGAATCCATTTCGGCGGGGCTTTGCGCGCGCAGGGGCAAAGCCGTTAACAGAATCGACAGGATTGCCGCGCCAAATGCCGCTGCGGCAGGGTGGAACTGGGTCATCGGCACGCGCATATGGATGATGTAAGCATTCCCGCGCCGCGGCGCCAGATTGGGAGAGATTGGATGAGTGCAGTGATCGAGGGTGCCGTCAAGGCACTGGGGAACCGGATTTCCTCGTTCGACGGTTCGGCGAAGTTCGTCGTCGAGGGCGAAGGCGCGATCATGATCGACGAACAGGGCGTCCGCGCGGGCGACGAGGCGGCCGAGGTGACGCTGACCGCCAGCCGCGACACCTTCGAAGGAATCATGAACGGCGACACCAACCCGACCATGGCTTACATGAGCGGCAAGCTGAAGATCGACGGCTCGCTGCCCGCCGCGATGAAGCTGGGCGCGGCGCTCTCCTGACGGACCGGGCGCCGATGGACGCAGTCGCCCGACCGGCCTCCGGGTCACAGGGATTTCAGCCGGCGCCTTTGAACCGCCTGCCCGGTGAGCCGCCCTCACCGGGACAGGCCTTCTTCCTGCAGGCCGAGGATGGCCTGCGGCTGCGGCTCGGCCTGTGGCAACCCCGGGACGCTGCAACGGGAACGGTTCTGCTGTTTCCGGGCCGGACCGAGTATCTTGAGAAATACGATGGAATCGCCACCCGGCTTGCGGCCGGGGGCTTTGCCGTGCTTGCCATCGACTGGCGGGGACAAGGGCTGTCGGACCGGCTGCTGCGCGATCCCCGCGCGGGCCACATCGCCGACTTCGCCGATTACCAGAACGATGTCGTGGAAATTGTGGTGGCGGCCGATACGCTGGGGCTGCCGCGTCCCTGGCACCTGCTTGCGCATTCGATGGGGGGCTGCATCGGCCTCGCCGCGCTTCTGAACGGGCTGCCGGTGGAAACCGCGGCCTTCTCGGCCCCGATGTGGGGACTGCACCATCCTCGGGTGCCGGACGCGGTCATCACCGGCCTCACGGGTATCGCCCGGCGGCTGGGCCGCGCCGAACTGACGGCCATCGGCACGGGCAGCGGCGGGACCTATCTGCTGGACGCGCCTTTTCGCGGGAATGCCCTGACCGGCGACCCGGTGCAATGGGCGCGGCTGGTGGCGCAGGCCGGAAGCTGGCCCGAACTGACCCTCGGCGGCGCCACCTATGCCTGGATCGCCGCGGCGCGCGCCGAATGCCGCCGTCTCGGCGCCCTGCCCTCGCCCGATCTTCCGGCGCTGATCGCCGTGGGCGGGGCCGAGGCCGTTGTCTCGGCCACCGCGATCCACATCCGCGCGGCGGCTTGGCCACAGGCGCAACTGCTGGACCTGCCCGGCGCCCGCCACGAACTGATGTTCGAGGCGGCCCCCGTGGCCGAGCGGTTCCTTTCCTCAGCCGTCGCCCTGTTTCGAGGCTGACGGGGGACGCAGGTGGCTGCGGCAACGGCGACCGATCCTTTCACCCACAAGGGACGCGGCGCCCTGTCCTGTCTGGCTCATGCGTTTATGGTGAAATGGTCGTCAGAAAACGGCCGCCGGCCGGTCCCCTGCCCTGGCGGCCATGGTCCTGATGCCCTTTCCGGCAGCAGGGCTACTCATGCAGCCCCTCAACCCGGCACTTCCTGCCGCCATGCCGGTACAAGATTCTGATCCGGCCCCCGCCGTTGCGGCTCGTTCCGGCGTTCCGTCTCAGCCCTCGCCTCGGAACGCCCTGATCTGCCGCACCAGCGCCAGCGTCGAGGCGTCCTGTCCCTCGGCCTCGGCGCCATCCAGCAGCGGCGCGATCTGCTGGGCGAGTTCCTTGCCAAGCTCGACCCCCCACTGGTCAAAGCTGTTGATCCCGAGGATCACGCCCTCGACAAACACACGGTGCTCGTAAAGCGCGATGATCTGGCCAAGGGTGAAGGGCGTCAGTTCCTCGATCACCAGCGTGGTCGAGGGGCGGTTGCCCGGAAAGACGCGGTGGCGGGCCTGCTTCTCGGCTTCCGGGCCGGTCAGCCCTTTGGCGGCGACCTGAGCCCGCGCTTCCTCCAGCGAGCGGCCGCGCATCAGGGCGCCGCTTTGCGCCAGGCAGTTGGCGATCAGCAGCTTCTGGTGGTGATCCAGTTCCGGCTCGTGGCCGCAGGCGGCGACGATGAACTCACAGGGGACGACCTGCAGGCCCTGGTGGATCAACTGGTAGAAGGCGTGCTGGCCGTTGGTCCCCGGCTCTCCCCAGACGATGGCGCCGGCAGGACGGTCCAGCGCTGTGCCGTCCATGGTGACGCCCTTGCCGTTCGATTCCATCTCGAGCTGCTGCAGATAGGCGGGCAGCCGCAGCAGGCGGTTGGCATAG